>NZ_CP010029.1:2413686-2713686 GCF_001656035.1 Yersinia entomophaga | reverse complement strand
TGGCGAATCTATATCGCAATCGGAACAACTACAGCTGCTATGACTTGAACTTGAATCGCTACAGGAAGGAGTACAGGGGCCGGAGGAAGGTTGAGTCATCACATAGTTGGCATAATTCTGTACCGCATGAGTAAATGCCCCGCTAACTTGCTCAATAACTTCGGCTCGGCCTTCTCTATCAGCAATATCTGCAATGGTTTGGATGAGTCGCACGCCAGCGGCAGGTTGGCGAATAAAAGCATCTTGGGCGTCGTTATCATTATCAATTGCCTGGCGATCCAAAATACCATTTAGCGTTTGGGTGAGATACTCTGCGGACCAGGTACGCAGGCTATTGCCGAATAGCAGGGTGAAATCCTGTAACACGACGGATAGCCAGTTGGCGCAAGTGTGTCTGATTTGTCGCGGATAGCGAGCACCTTTGATTTCATCTATCGATGTATGGCAGAAATCGGCTGCGGCAGGCAACGTTAGCGCTTGGTGATGCAGGTGGGTATTCAAAACGCTGAGTTCGAATGCATTCAGGTTATCAGTCTGCTCAGAGGGTGGGGTAACCGTCGGTTTTAGCGGAATGGGATTCCCTGCAATCACTATCATTTTGGTGCTGTCCTTTCCGGCAAAGAAGGACTTTATGCTCGACCATGCAGATTCAACCTGAGTGCAATGCCCTTGCACCACCAGATTGTAGAGTGCCAGCGGGCCAGACAGATAACAGCCTATTTTCCCGGCGATGCCGCGTTTAAAGCGGCTATGAGTGCTCTGGCTAGTTAATAGTATTTTCTTTACTAGTATAGGGTTGCCAGGATTGGGGTTGAATATCTCGATATCCGGCCAATAATTTATTTCTTTTGATTTTTTTATTTCCAGATTTATTGTTGGTGAAAGGTAGCGCTGTTGCGTGCTGTCGCTCTCCATATAACTCATAGAGAGTTGCTGGTCTTGAACGTGGAAAAGAAAAGTGAGCTGATTGGAGTGATGATTAAGAGGGGTTTCAATGCCTTTTGGCACAGCTCCGCCAAGCAGACGGACACTATTTTTATCAACGATGATATCCAGATATTGTCCAATGCTAAAATTGAACTCATTGGTTTCGGTTAGGGCAAAACTTAATAAAACTTGCTGGCTGGAATGGTTCGGATCAATAGCGGCTTGAGTAAAAATTTCGTTTAGTGGGATAATTTTTTTCTGTAATATTGTGCAGTCTGTATCGCAATCCAGATAGGGATTACTGACGGAGGTTTCTTTTCTTGATTGCCAGTGTTGTGAAAAAATATCATTGATGTCCAGATAAATTATCTCTTCCGGTTGAATTAACGTATAGCCACTTTCAATTCCTGGTTCATCATAATCATAAATTGGCCCAATATCATTTATCCTATTTGTGTACGGTAAGTCCTGAGATAAAACTATGCTTGGCGCTCCTGTTAATAAAAATGAAGACAGGATGATAATCAGTATATTCTTATACATATTAATCCCTTTTAATTGTTTTGTTATTTATGGTGTGGAAAATGGCTTTATTATTACTAGGTAAACAATTTAACTTGTCATCCTGATAGGGTGATAAGTTAAATATGATTTTAAATACATGATGAGTAGTTATTAACAGGGAATCACTAAAGGTGTCTTTATCAAAAAATAAAGATGCAGGTGATAGAGATATTAGGCTGGTAGAGTTGCTTTATTAATATTGTCGTTCATCACATTTGAATCCAATTCTCACTTTTTCTGATGGCTTGAAACTACCAGAGAAAATAGTTTTTCCTTTCCTTTCCTTTCCTTTCCTTTCCTTTCCATCTCTTTGTTTTATATTTCATGTGGTTAGAGAATGAACTTGCGCCGTTCGTTTCACTTCTTCTTATAGTACCTTCGCGGGTAGATCCAATAAAAAAGTGGGTTCGTTAATGATAGGGCGAGTTCAATGCTGTTTCTATCTGCAATTTCGTTATTATCACAGTTATAGTCAGTCATACTCAGGCTAACAATTTCCCCGTTTATTGAGCAAAGTATATCTTTACCGGGAAAAATTTTTTATACCGCGCCAGGCGGTTCGACCTGATTATAACGCCCATGAATGACAACGTTGTAAAGCGTAACCTGGTCCCAGTATAGACTTTATGCCCAGATCAGCGGCGGGAGATTTCTGATCCAGTTTGCTATTAGGGAGTAAACATCATGGTTTCCAACTGAAGTAATCGTTTGAATAAAAGCATGTTTTATTCATTTTGCCTATTTGGGGTTTCATACACGCATCCATTTTGATATATACTATTCGAAATAGAACCCGTCTTCGGCTAAGGATGGAGTGGATGAAAGCAAGAACAAAAATAACGGGGGCTTAGTTTTATCGACCATAGTCATAGCACCATTAAGTTGCTGTTCTGAATGAAATATGAATGTTTATATAAATAATATTCCATTATCATCTTGGGTTTTTCATCGACGCGGAAAGTGTAGGCCTATATAAAAATGATTTATTATATTGTGCCTTTTTATAAGGTGGAGGTTTGAATATTAACCTATCCAATAACATTTATTTTTTTATTTGCGGCGAGGCCAATTGTAGTCAGTAATTAAAATTTAATAGTCTTAGTAGGAAAATAGCCAATAATATTTATTTTTATCTTTGATGATTTACCCAATGCATGGTTAAAACATAATTTCCCGTTTCTTCATTATAAGATCGCTCTGAAACGTTAAACCCATGCTTACGGTAAAAGCGGTAGGCTCGCTGATTTTTTTGGTAAACCTCAAGGATTAACGCAGGATAACGAGTTTGCACATGTTGCATAAGAGCATGGCCAACGCCTTGACCGACGTAGTTTTGCTCAACAAACAGCGCCCCGATCAATTGTTCGTTCAGTACACTGATAAATCCAACGGTGCCATTCGGTGTTTCATATAGCCAATTGCTAGCCTGAGGAATATAGGTATTGCTTACCAAATCAAGGCTTTCGCGCCAGTAGCTCTCTGGCACGAAAGGGTGAGCAGCGATGGTGCTTGGTAACCATAACTCGATCAACGCATTATGATCTTCAGCATTCGCCTTACGGATCATTTATTGGCGTTATCCGGATGACAGAAACAGTTGCACATATGATCGTTCACCAAGCCTGTGGCTTGCATAAAGGCATAACAGATAGTTGAGCCAATAAATTTAAAGCCTTTCTTTTTCAGCGCCTTGGACATTGCATCTGAAACGGGTGTGGTTGCAGGGGCTTCTGCCAGGCTCCACCAGTGATTAACTTTCGGCGTATTATCGACAAAACTCCAAATAAATTCGGAGAAATCTTCGCCGTTAGCCTCCATAGCCAGATATGCCTGAGCATTGGTAATAATGGCCTGAATCTTTCCGCGATGGCGAATAATGCCACTGTCTTGCACTAATGCTTCCACCTGATTCGGCCCCATTTTGGCTACCAAATGAGGATCGAAATTATGGAAAGCTTTTCGGTAATTTTCACGCTTTTTTAAGACGGTAATCCAAGATAAGCCGGCTTGTTGTCCTTCCAGACAGATCATCTCAAACAGCGCCTGACTGTTTCGCTGAGGAATTCCCCATTCCTTGTCGTGATAGGCAAGATATAACGGATCGGCAGTGACCCAACCACAGCGTTCTAAAGCCATCTTACTGTTTCCTCTATGAGATGCTCGGCAGGAGGATAATCGCCGTTCGGTGCCTGATAAGCAACCTACTCATTTTATATTTGGGCAGAAACTTGACGCAGATAACCATTGGTTAATAATTGATCAATTGCAGCATTAAACACCATTATTGTTGCAATGTGTAATTATATAGGAGTGTATATTATGTCATCTAAGCGAAATATTCTAAGGATGTCGTCAGTGTGTACCTTTGGGCTGGGGTTGCTCCTCGGTTGCTCTCATACTCTTGCCGCTTATCCCTTAGGCGGAGGGGCATTTTCATGTGATACCTACCCATCTCTGTGCGATGACCAAAAATCAGATCATTGTTTTATCGAGTATGGCTCTAGGGAACCGATCCCTGCTGCTCCGATAGGGCGCCGCCGTGACCAGAATACCGATTCAGTCGCGTGGTCACCGTTGGCATGGCACTGCTGGATTGGTTATTAAAATAAGGGGCTGGCGGTGAAAGAGCTTGTCGTGATTAACAGTTTCAGACCGTATCTTACCGGTACTTCTTGTCGCTCGGTTTATATCAGTGGATACGGTTCTGACCGTGCTATTTCCGCAGGCGAGTCATAGATTGATTCCATTAGTTCATCGGAATTCTATTATTTTACCTAAGGTTCTCGCCGGTTATTTCCGCTTTACTACGTTATTTCACGTCCTTTAACTGGATATTTAATCAACAAACCCCCTCTGATTTACACATCTCGCCGGATTCTGGCTGTATATCTTACGGTCAGCGGGTATACTGATTCATTCCATTTTATCCACTTGTATCGCGTGCGAATCCAACATGCAAAAGTTTGATACCAAGACCTTTCAGGGCCTGATCCTGACGTTACAGGAATATTGGGCGCGCCAAGGCTGCACCATTGTTCAACCATTGGACATGGAAGTCGGCGCGGGTACCTCCCACCCAATGACCTGCCTGCGGGCGCTTGGCCCAGAGCCAATCGCTGCTGCTTATGTACAGCCTTCCCGCCGTCCGACCGATGGTCGCTACGGTGAGAACCCTAACCGCCTGCAACATTATTACCAGTTCCAGGTGATCATTAAGCCTTCACCAGACAACATTCAGGAACTGTATTTGGGTTCTTTGAAAGAGTTGGGTCTGGATCCGACCATTCACGATATTCGCTTCGTCGAAGATAACTGGGAAAACCCAACGCTGGGTGCCTGGGGGCTGGGCTGGGAAGTGTGGCTGAATGGTATGGAAGTCACCCAGTTTACCTACTTCCAGCAAGTGGGCGGGCTGGAGTGCAAGCCAGTTACGGGTGAAATCACTTACGGTCTGGAACGTCTGGCGATGTATATCCAGGGCGTGGACAGCGTATACGATCTGGTCTGGTGCGATGGCCCATTGGGTAAAACCACCTACGGCGATATTTATCATCAGAATGAAGTTGAGCAATCAACCTATAACTTCGAATACGCCGATGTGGATTTCTTGTTCTCCTGCTTCGAGCAGTATGAGAAAGAAGCCCAGTCATTGCTGGCGCTGGAAAATCCGCTGCCGTTGCCGGCCTACGAGCGCATTTTGAAAGCAGGCCACACTTTTAACCTGCTGGACGCACGTAAAGCGATCTCCGTGACCGAGCGTCAACGCTATATTCTGCGCATCCGTACGCTGACCAAAGCTGTCGCCGAGGCGTACTACGCTTCCCGCGAAGCCCTTGGCTTCCCTATGTGCAAAAAGAATCAGAACTAAGAGGCTGTCATGACTCAACAGACTTTCCTGGTGGAAATCGGCACGGAAGAATTGCCGCCGAAGGCTCTTCGTTCCCTGGCGGAATCTTTTGCTGCCAACCTGACCGCCGAGCTGGATAACGCCAATTTATCTCACGGTGACGTCAGCTGGTTTGCCGCTCCTCGCCGTTTAGCGGTTAAAGTAGCCAATCTGAGCGCGGCTCAGGCCGATCGTGAAGTTGAAAAACGTGGCCCTGCCATTTCTCAGGCGTTCGATGCCGAAGGCAAGCCAACCAAGGCTGCCGAAGGTTGGGCGCGCGGTTGCGGTATTACCGTGGATCAGGCCGAGCGTCTGGCTACGGATAAAGGTGAATGGCTGCTGTATCGTGCCCACGTTAAAGGCCAGTCGGCGCAGCTGTTACTGGCCGGTATGGTCAATACCGCGCTGAGCAAACTGCCGATTCCTAAATTGATGCGCTGGGGTGATAAAGAAACCCAATTCGTTCGTCCCGTGCATACCGTGACGCTGTTGCTGGGGAATGAGCTGATTGCTGGCACCGTGTTAGGCATTGATTCTGATCGCGTGATTCGCGGCCACCGCTTTATGGGTGAAGCCGAATTCACCATCGATAATGCCGATCAGTATCCGCAGATCCTGCTGGAACGCGGCAAAGTTATCGCTGACTATGAATTGCGTAAATCCATTATCAAACGTGATGCCGAGCTGGCTGCGCAGAAGATTGGCGGCGTTGCCGATCTGAGTGAAAGCCTGCTGGAAGAAGTGGCTTCGCTGGTTGAATGGCCGGTAGTTCTGACGGCGAAGTTTGAAGAGAAATTCCTCGCTGTTCCTGCGGAAGCGCTGGTTTACACCATGAAAGGGGATCAGAAATATTTCCCGGTGTATGACACCGCGGGCAAATTGCTGCCTAACTTCATCTTCGTTGCCAATATCGAATCTAAAGATCCGCAGCAAATCATTTCCGGTAATGAGAAGGTGGTTCGCCCGCGTTTGGCTGACGCCGAATTCTTCTTCAAGACTGACCGTAAACAGCGTCTGGAAGATAATCTGCCGCGTCTGGAAACCGTGCTGTTCCAACAGCAGTTGGGGACGCTGCGTGATAAAACCGACCGTATTCAGGCTCTGGCCGGTTGGGTAGCAGAACAAATTGGTGCGGATGTTAACCATGCTACGCGCGCTGGCTTGCTTTCCAAGTGTGATTTGATGACCAACATGGTATTCGAATTCACTGATACCCAAGGCGTGATGGGAATGCACTATGCCCGCCACGATGGCGAAGCTGAAGACGTTGCCGTTGCGTTAAACGAACAGTATCAACCGCGCTTTGCCGGTGACGATCTGCCGTCTAACCCGGTCGCTTGTGCACTGGCGATAGCCGACAAGATGGACACGCTGGCAGGTATCTTTGGTATTGGTCAGCATCCAAAAGGCGATAAAGATCCGTTTGCGCTGCGTCGTGCTTCACTGGGCGTACTGCGTATTCTCGTTGAGAAGAACTTGCCGTTGGATCTGCAAACCCTGACCGAAGAAGCGGTGCGCCTGTATGGCAGCAAGCTGACTAACGGCAAGGTTGTGGATGAAGTGGTTGAATTCATGCTGGGTCGTTTCCGCGCCTGGTATCAGGAAGAAGGCCACAGCGTTGATACCATTCAGGCGGTGTTGGCTCGTCGTCCGACCAAACCGGCAGATTTTGATGCGCGTGTGAAAGCGGTTAGCCATTTCCGTACTCTGGAAGCGGCAGCGGCGCTGGCTGCGGCCAATAAACGCGTATCGAATATTCTGGCGAAATCTAGCGATACGCTGAACGATCGCGTGAACGCTGCGGTACTGAAAGAAACCGCAGAGTTGCAGCTGGCAACGCATCTGGTGGTGCTGCGCGATCAGCTGGAGCCGCTGTTTGCCGAAGGGCGTTATCAGGAAGCATTGGTTGAACTGGCTGCGTTACGTGAAAACGTCGATGCCTTCTTCGATAACGTGATGGTCATGGCCGAAGACGATGCCGTACGTATCAACCGTCTGACATTGTTAAGTAAATTGCGTGAGCTGTTCTTGCAGGTAGCGGATATCTCGCTGCTACAGTAACGGTCCTGCGGTCAAAGCAAAGGGGGAGAAAACCTCTCCCTTTGCGCTATTCTTATTGATTCAGGGATGGGTAATAAGAACGGACACTAGTGAAAATAAACGCTTATTACAGGAGTAATTCCACATGGCTTTTGCACTGAATACGACAAGGTATTCTCGTTGGTTAACGTCAATTTTGGCGCTGTTTATGGTGTTCCAGCTCACTGCATGTGGCGATAAAGAGCCTGAGCAACGCAAGGCTTTCATCGACTATCTGCAAAATACCGTCATGCGCAGCGGGATGAAACTGCCAACGCTGAGCGAAGATCAAAAGCAGAAATTCGGTAACTATGCTGGTGATTACGCGATTTTAGTGACCTTTACGCAGCAGTTAAATAAATCAATCGAAGCGGGCTTTACTCCAGCCGTCACTCAGATTGATGAAATTCGCGTGGCGCAGGATTACGTGAATAAACGTGCGGCGCTACAGCAAGCGGCAGGCACGCTCAATTTATTGACTCAACAAATTCAAACTGCCAAGCATCAGGCCGATAGCGCCCATGCGGCGTTGAAACAGCCGGATGATCTGAAGGCGGTTTACAATCAGGTTTACGACAAGTTGGTGACTCAGCCATCTGCCACACTGATTCCCGCTATTCCGACCGTTGCTGCCTTCGTGCAGGATTTGGTGCAAGTGGGTGATTTCCTGCAACAGCAGGGCGCACAGGTGACCTTTAATAACGGTGGCGTGCAGTTCCCGACTCAGGCTCAGGCCGTGCAGTACAACACCATGATGACCAATCTGGTGGCTAAGTATCCGGCGATGGCTGCCGCGAAGAAAAGCGTTCAGGCTGCTCTAGAATAATCAGTTTAGTGAATGTCAGGCCATAATGATGGTGGCCTGACAGAATTTACTCCGTTTGGTATAACGCCTTTCCCTTTGTTCTTTTTCGCTTTCCCTTCTTCTCGTTCCTCGACTCTTTGCACCAGTTCTCGACTTCCCTTATATGCAGCTAAAAAGACAATGAAACCATAATGGTATCGGTATACGTACCGGCTGGCGGTGTGGTTTGGCCTGGTAAGATCGTTGCCGTATAGGCAAAAGTGCGCGTCAGTAAATCGGTGCTAATACTGGTGGAGGTGCTGCTGGACCAACTTTGACCAGCCGCCAGACTGCCCCAACGGTTGCTGGTTGCACCCTGATAAATGTCGTAAGCGATAGAAGAGGTTCCGTTCGACATATAGCGCACATTGCTCACCGCGTGCTGCCCATTATCCAGACTGACAGTATAAATGCTGCCCTTGGTACAGATTACGTTGATAGCCTGGTTACTGACGGAGGCAAAGCTGCTGAGCAAGGGTTGAGTGCCAAAACTGACGGGCGGCGCGGTGATCGTCGTGCAGTCGTTAGTGACGATGATGGTCACAGTGACCGGTACTATTGGTTGCCCGTTGGTATTTCCTGCGGTACCCAGACAGACTAGTGCGGTGCAGATTGAGTAGCTGGTTTTGATTCCCAACGTGGTTGTATAAGTTCCCGCCGCTACGTTTGAGCCGATCACCGTTTGTATATAAATTGGTAGAGTGAATTGTTTTTGAGTCAAAGAGAGATTGATCAGGCTGGCACCGGCAAAAGTGACGCTAGCGCCATTTAACGGCAGCGGAGAAGCACAGGTTGTCGCTGTAGGAACGGCCGCGCAGACCGTTACCGGGATCGTATCGGTTCCACCGGCGGTCATGGCAGCATAGGTGCCGTTGACGGCGGTGGAGCTAACCAGCGATAAGGTGATGGAGTCTTGAGTGAGCAAGCCTATGCTCAGAGCCGCGCAGGTTACTGTAACGGAACCCGAGGTATTGCTAGCCGTGGTATTGACGGCAAAAGAGGTGGCGCTACCGAAGGAACCGTTGGTTGACGCAGTGCTACAGGCCGCCTGAGCGCTTTGGATTCCGCCCACCAGTGAGCCGATAGTAAGAACCGCGAGACCAATGATTTTTTTCATTTAATTCACCTGAGCCGGATTAAGTGTACAGACTATCGGGCTTTTGAGTATGACCGGCTGAGGCGCCGAAGCGTCAAAAGGCACAGTGATTTGGCACTGACGACCGTCTGGGGTGATGATTTTCAAACTATTGCTAGCTTCGAGATCTTCCAGATACACAATGCCATCCCAGCCGACATAAGTGCGCGTTTGATTATTTTTCAACACGCGACTGGAAACGGGCAGATTTTTCCCCTGTTGGTCAATGGCGACGAAACTGAGCGAGTTTGACTTTTTAATGTCGAAATTAATCATATAGCCGCTGTTTCGCTGCACCGAAAACCGTTTTTCTGTATTGGAAATTTGGATACCCGCCGGGAGGTCGGTGGTATCAATCTCGTATTTAGCCGGATAATAAGACGTGACTCTGGGTACCAAAAGATGGCCGCCGCTATCGGTCACGCCAATCAGTTGGTTTTCATATCGCACTCTCACATTGGGATAATTGTTGGTGTTGACCAATACAAAAGCGTCGCTGATACGGTTGGTCGCAAACAGCGATTTATCCATTAATACTAACGAGCCGCTCAAATCTGCCCATTGAGTGTAGTCTCCGGTATTTCCATAGGCGCCGATGCTGGATTCAAAGCTGGCGTTGCGCCAGTTCAAGCTGGCCTGCTGATAATTTTTCTGATCGGATTGATGAGCGTAGGCCAGATCCCAGCTCAGGCCGCCATCGCTAGGCATTCCGCGGCTGTAGCTCACCTGCTGACGAGCCTGTCCGTCAATACTACGTTGGCTGGAAATACTGGTATTGGATAATGCGCCAAATGGAATGACCAACGAAACTGCGCCGGACCAACCGTTAGCACCAATATCTCGCGTGGCTGAAATATATAGATTGCTACCGGAGAAAAGCGTGCGGCTCCATGAGAGATTCAACAATCGCGTCCGCTCGTCATTTCTTCCGCTGACGTCAATGTAGGCGGCACCCAGATTGCCGAATTCATTCAGCATAATACTGGCGGAGTATTGTGCGCTGCGGCGGCTAAGGGAATAAATCGCACCGTTATTATTGCTGCCGCTGTTGGTACTGTTGGCGTCCTGATTATCGTAAATTGCCAAATTACCGAAAGTATCGCTGCGGTATGTCTGCTGAGTTCCTAAATTGAAAAGGCCGGTATTATATTGATAGCCCCAACTTATCTGATCGCCATTCTGGCCACGCATTTGGCTCTGGCTGTAAGACGCGTTAACTACGCCGAGATTCCCAAGTTTAAACACGCTGCCTACGCCACCCAAAGCGAGTGATTCCGCACCTTCGGCGTGGCTCTCCAGAGTAAGATAATTGGTTACGCCATAGCGATAAGAGCCACTCACGGCGGCAGAGCCATAATTAAAACTATCCACTCCATAACCACGACGTATGGCTCCGATAGAAAATGCGTAATCGGACAAACCCGGTTTGAGCAAGGTACTGGCGACATAAAATGGCAAAGAGACCGAAATCTGCCGCCCCAACGCGTCATTGGTGATGACCGTCGCTTCTCCCGCACCGTTGATAAAAGGCACGTTGGTCAGAGTAAAAGGGCCGGGGCGAACGTTATTGCTGCTGGTCATATTGCCGTTGATAAATAAATCAACGGATGTGGGGACGACCGCCTGACCGGAAAACTGCGGCAATGGGAAGGTAATGATATCGGGACGAATAGAAAAATCGCGGGAAACGCTGAGCCCACCTACGCGGATGCTGTTGCTCCAGGCCAGTGAATCTGTGATCAAATCCCCTGCCTGCCAGCGAACGGCATTGGTTTCGTCGAAGTGGGAAAACCGGGTGTCATAGCGGAGGTAGCCGCCGTTATTATCGATAGATTCACCGGCCAGCGTCTGCTTTATCACCCCAGAATTAGACAGGTAGCCTTGAGTACCGAACAGGCGTTGTTCACTCCATGCCGCCAACTGGCTATTACCTTGGTAGCGGGAGGCATAAATATCGTAATTGAATAACGCTCCGGTGCTGCTAACAGCCTGATATTTTGGGTTTCCCATGTTATTCGATAGCGCCTGATTAGGCAGCCAATGGGTAGGGACATCGAGCAGCAGGCGTTGGTTTTCGCTGTCATATTTTAGTTTAATATTCGGATTGGTACTGATATCAGTCGTTGGGAACGTCAGGTGCTCGGCGATAATGCCTGCCTGTTCTAGATCTTTTCCCTGTACCAAATAATGCCCACGCTGAAACTCAACCGGTACGACCTGCCCCGTTGCATATTGATTAATAACAAGTTCCAGCTGGTACTGAATCGCCCCATCGGCCGATAGCGCGCTCGGCGGTGGAGGCAGCTCGGACATCACCTCATCTGCCCGCGCTTCAGTATAAAAACCAGAAAAACCTGTCGTAATGATAACCAGCCCCCAAAAAGGAGAATTACGGTAGTTTTTCATCAGTATGCGGTCTGATCGTCCCTATTAAATTACTTCATGCTGAGTTTGACGTTTTTTTGATTATTGACTTGCATGGTCAGCGAGCTGGCGGAACTCACGCTGACAGGCCAGCGTTGGCTGGAATTCGCCAGAACATAGCCTAATAGTCCTTCTGCCACCTGATGATTTTGGCCGCCTTGCTGAAGTTTCACATCGCTCAGACGCGCGTGAATTGCACCGCTATTGGTGACTTCCAGCATTTTTTTTCCCTGTAGCTCCACCAATTGCCAGCTTAGCTGTGGTTGATGGGTATTCTTGTCTGCGGCCACATTGCCGTAATCCAATCCATCACCGTAGACGAAGAGTGGAATGGAGTAACGCATCTGAAAATTAACGCCTGCACCTTCCTGCGCTTTGGCAGAAAGCGTTGGAGTCGGAATTTCATCAATCAAAATGCGGTAGGCCTGCTCTTGCCCTGCAGTAGGATTCACCTGTTTAATTAAACGAATTAACTGTTTTTTACCGGCTTCAATACGAATAATTGGCGGGCTGGCAATAACGTTTTGTTGATTGAGATAACCTTCTTTGCCCGCCGTTTGCTGCCAGCCCAGAATACGAACCTGCATCATAGTGGCCTGATCGCCTTTATTTTCAACCCATAGGCTAGAGGACTTTTGATCGGCGGGAATGACCGGGTCAATAGGCCAAATCAACACATTATTGGTTGCGAAAATATTGAAGGAAAACCCGGTTAAAATTAATAAAATAAATGGCTTATAACATTTTTTAGCGAGAGTGTTTATTTTTTTCATTGTATTTATTACCAGGTTAAAGTCACTGTTAAGGTGTCCGTATAAAGCCCTGAATAGTTATTTCCATTCAGAGTTAACAGCCCATAAATTGGCAAAGTAATATTATTCGCATTGCTAAAGGTGACGGCGACGTTGCTATTGACCGGAATAGCCGCATTGGTTGTACTGTTATAAAGTGAATAGGGCACTAAATAGGATTGTCCGCTGATTTTAAGATTACGGGTCGAAGTGTAATTAGCTCCACCGTTAATACTCATATTGAGAAGGGTACCAGGCGTGCAGGCGAGAGTAATAGTCGAGCTTTGCGTATAAGTACCGTTGACCTGAGCGGTGGACGTGCCGGGGTAAGTTCCGAAATTAATCTGCCCAAATACGCCGGTATTAGTGCCGCTGATCAGGCAGCCATTGGAAATAATTGCCCCGACCTGAAAAGATTGTGTCGGCAATGCCAATACCGGAAAGACCAAAAATACTAATATTGCTGGGCTATGATAGATAAAAAATGCAAAACCCCATTTTCTATGGCACATAGCCTCTCCATTCTCCCAGACGTTAATAAGTTACCTGTACGCCGATAGTATCGGTGTAAATATCCGGGTAAATGTCAGTGCCGCCGGTTACGCCGGTTATGTTACCGAAGAAGGTATACAGGTTGCCGTAGGTGGCATCGCCGGTGGTGGTTGGCGTCACTGTAGTGGCGTTGACAATCGGTGTGGTAAAAGAATTCGAAGTATAAAGACCATAGGCAATCGCCTGAGTCGTGTTGGTTGTACCGACCAGATAGCGCGGGCCGGTAGACGGCACAGTGCCGTGTATGTTGGCCGGAGCTGCATTACTGCCGGTAATGGTTAGCACAGGGGTGATACCAGGGGAACATTTCACGCTGATGGCGCTGCTTCCCGTACCTGAAGCTCCCGAAAGAGTTGCCGAGCCACCGGTAAATCCGGTGGTGGTGAATGAACCAAAGCTTAAGACACCTAATGTCAGGCCGCTGGTTGCTGCACTGTTGTTAACCAAACAGCCGTTAGTCAACGTTAATGTGGCATTAATGCTGCCCGTTGTGGTCGCCGCCAGAGCAGAATTGAGAAGAATCATAGGTATACCGATGCCACAGATAAGATAATATTTTTTCATCATTTACCCTTAAATTAGCTGGCCAGATCTATTTTTATAAAAATGAAATCTTACTGCTTAATCGGTTGTTCTTTATGATTAAACCCTAGGTTAGCCTTGGGTAAATTTCAAGCTCACCAAATGTAAAAGTGACAGCCTTACTCATTAATTATCAATTTTAGATCCGTTGGCTCGAGATTGCTGAATTAAGAAATTCTTTAATTATATTTTTATTTATAAATTTCAATTGATTAATTAATATTATTTAACTCAACTGGCTATTTGACTAATTCACGTTTAAATACTTCCTCCCTGGTAAAGCGGCTTAATAAGTCTGGCTCCCCTCGAACATCGCCTCTAATTCCTTTTTTGATGAAAAATTTATTGTGATAAACATCACATTTCCAAAACAAAATAGACGGGACTAAGGGTGATCTTAATCACATTTATTCCATGTGGTGATTAATTGTTGCACTAATTTCACTTAATTGATTGGCATAAATGTGACTGATATCACTAATTAGCACGCTATTTTGGGGTGTTTGTGGTGATCTGCATCACAAATATTTTGCGGATTACGCCCTCATTACAGCCCATGCTAGAGTTTAAATTGCATACAGCAATTCGGCGGATTTCGCAGTGCCGCCTTAATAATTATCTCGCGCTCTTATTGTTAGCGCGTACCAATAGGGGTGTTTTTATGCTTTCACCAGACATTAAGGTTAAAGTGCAAAACTTTGGCCGATTCCTAAGTAATATGGTCATGCCAAATATTGGCGCATTTATCGCTTGGGGTATTATTACCGCTTTATTTATTCCGACTGGCTGGCTGCCAAATGAAACTTTAGCCAAGCTTGTTGGCCCAATGATTACCTATTTATTGCCGTTATTAATCGGTTATACCGGTGGTCGCTTAGTTGGTGGCGAACGCGGTGGCGTCGTCGGTGCTATAACCACCATGGGCGTCATCGTCGGTGCGGATATGCCGATGTTCCTCGGCTCGATGATCGTGGGTCCGTTGGGCGGTTGGGCTATTAAGCGCTTTGACCGTTGGGTTGACGGTAAAATCAAAAGCGGCTTTGAGATGTTGGTTAACAACTTCTCTGCCGGTATTATCGGGATGCTACTGGCTATTCTGGCCTTTATGGCGATCGGCCCACTGGTCGAAATCCTGTCCAAAATGTTGGCTGCTGGCGTGCATGTTATGGTTAAAAATAACCTGCTGCCGTTGGCTTCTATCTTCGTCGAACCGGCGAAAATCCTGTTCCTAAACAACGCTATCAACCACGGTATCTTCTCTCCGCTGGGTATCCAGCAGGCGACGGAAACCGGCAAATCAATCTTCTTCCTGATTGAAGCCAACCCAGGCCCAGGTTTGGGTGTGCTGATGGCCTATATGTTCTTTGGTAAAGGCAATGCCAAGCAATCTGCTGGCGGCGCAGCCATCATCCATTTCTTCGGCGGTATTCACGAAATTTATTTCCCGTATGTACTGATGAATCCGCGCCTGTTGTTGGCGGTGATTTTGGGCGGTATGACCGGCGTGTTCACTTTGACTTTGCTGAACGGCGGTCTGGTTTCTCCTGCTTCTCCAGGCTCTATTCTGGCCGTATTGGCGATGACGCCTAAAGGAGCTTACTTCGCTAACATTGCTGCGGTTGCCGCTGCTTTCGCTGTCTCTTTCGTGGTCTCAGCCATCTTGCTGAAAAACACCAAAGTTAAAGATGATGAAGACAATTTGGAAGAAGCGACTCGCCGCATGCAGGACATGAAGCAACAGTCCAAAGGCGTTCAGGCGGCTAACGCTGCTGCCGCCGCGGGCGATCTGACTACCGTGCGTAAAATTATTGTGGCTTGTGACGCCGGTATGGGTTCGAGCGCGATGGGTGCCGGGGTTCTGCGTAAAAAAGTACAGGATGCCGGATTGAAGCATATCTCCGTGACTAACTGTGCAATCAATAACTTGCCGGAAGATGTCGATCTGGTTATTACCCACCGAGATCTGACTGAGCGGGCAATGCGTCACGCCCCGCAGGCACAGCACATTTCGTTGACCAACTTCCTCGATAGCCAGCTGTATACCAATCTGACGACTCGCCTGCTGGAAGCCAGTAAAGAGGCGGAAAGCGCACCGCTAGTGCAGAAAGTGATCGAAACCCTGGATGACAGTTTTGAAGCTTCTGAAGAGCAACTATTCAAGCTGGGTAAAGCAAACATCTTCCTGAATCTGCATGCGGCGACCAAAGAAGAGGCCATTCGCTTCGCGGGTGAGCAGTTGGTTAAGGGGGGTTATGTTGAGCCGGAATACGTTGACGCCATGCTGGAACGCGAAAAACTGACTTCCACTTATTTAGGGGAATCTATCGCGGTACCGCACGGCACCATCGAAGCCAAAGACCGCGTATTACGTACCGGCGTAGTGTTCTGCCAATACCCGAATGGCGTACGTTTTGGCGATGAAGAAGATGAAATTGCGCGTCTGGTCATCGGTATTGCCGCACGTAATAACGAGCATATTCAGGTTATCACCAGCCTGACCAATGCGCTGGATGATGATTCCGTCATCGCGCGCCTGAGCAAAACAGAAAGTGTGCAGGAAGTTTTAGACCTGCTCTCCGGTAAGAAATCTGCCTGAGGGCGGTGAGTGTTGTCCGGCTGCGCAGCAAATTGCGCAGCCCGAATCGGGGCCGGAATTCTCCAATGGCCCCCGTTTTCCAACGGCAAATTCAAGGTAAAAAACTATGAAAGCATTACATTTTGGCGCAGGTAACATTGGCCGCGGTTTTATTGGCAAATTGTTGGCCGATGCCGGAGCTCAGGTGACCTTTGCTGACGTGAACCAGCCTTTGCTGGATGAACTGAATCGTCGTAAATCCTATCAGGTCACGGTTGTCGGTGAGCAGGCGCGCATTGAAGACGTGAAAAACGTCAGCGCGGTACATAGCGGTAGCCCGGAAGTTGTGGGGCTGATTGCCGAGGCCGATATTGTCACTACAGCCGTTGGGCCGCAGGTTTTGGCAAAAATTGCCGGTATCGTGGCGCAGGGGTTGGTTGCCCGCCATCAGGCCGGTAATAATCAGCCGCTGAATATTATCGCTTGTGAAAATATGGTGCGCGGCACCAGCCAGTTCAAGCAGCATGTTTGGGCCGCGTTGCCGGAAGATGAAAAGAACTGGGTGGAAGAACATGTCGGTTTTGTCGATTCAGCCGTAGACCGAATCGTGCCTCCTTCCGCAGAAGGCAGCACCGATCCGTTGGCGGTGACGGTAGAAACTTTCAGCGAGTGGATTGTCGATCAAACCCAGTTTAAAGGCCAACCACCGCAAATCGCCGGTATGGAACTGACTGATAACCTGATGGCGTTTGTGGAGCGCAAACTGTTCACTTTGAATACCGGCCACGCCATTACCGCTTATCTGGGGCAACTTTCTGGCCTACAGACCATTCGCGATGCCATTCTTGACGCCGAAATTCGTCAGGTTGTGAAAGGGGCAATGGAAGAGAGCGGCGCAGTGCTGATCAAGCGCTATGGCTTCGACCCTGAAAAACACGCCGCCTATATCAATAAAATCCTATCACGCTTTGAAAACCCTTACCTGCATGATGACGTTGAACGAGTGGGCCGTCAGCCGTTACGTAAGCTGGGCGCGGGCGATCGTCTGATTAAACCGTTAGTGGGCACGCTGGAATATCATCTGCCTCACGATAATCTGGTGAAAGGTATTGCCGCCGCAATGAGCTATCGCAGTGAGCAGGACCCGCAGGCGCAGGAATGGAGCGAATTACTGGATAAAATAGGCGCAAAAGCTGCACTGGCGCAAGTTTCTGGCCTGCCTGCGAATAGCGAGGTTGTCGAACAGGCGGTGAATGTGTATAACGCCATGCAGGAAAACCTGGCGCGTTAAGCTGGCAAAAGCGGCTCACGACGGGATATGCCAACGGATTTGCCCTCCCGGCCTGAGTCGGGAGATAAATACCGCGTCAGTAACCACGGATGCTTGTTAATGATGATAAGAGCAGAGGGACGAGTCTTTCTGCTCTAAATATCGGCTTAACAACAGGGTATTTATCTCAGTGAGTGGGGTATAACCCAGTAGATTTTGCATTGTCGCGGGGCTGCGACCGTGTGAAATGCGTGGGGGAAAGTCCGCAGGATGGCCATTAACCAACCACTGTAGTAGATAACAGATGATTGAAAAAGCACAGGCATTTGAAAATAGGGTTCTGGAACAGCTTAACGCCGGTAAAACCGTCCGAAGTTTCCTTATCGCCGCCGTTGATCTACTGGCCGAAGCCTTAAACATTTTAGTGGTGCAGGTTTTCCGAAAGGACGACTATGCGGTGAAGTATGCCGTGGAACCGCTATTAATTGTTGACGGTCCCTTGGGCGAATTATCTGTGCGTTTGAAGCTGGTTTATGCCTTGGGCGTGATTTCACGTCATGAATATGAAGATGCCGAACTTTTAATGGCGCTGCGTGAAGAAATGAACCACGACGGCGCGGAATATCGTTTCACCGACGATGAGATTCTCGGCCCCTTTGGGGAGTTGCACTGTGTAACCGCGTTACCGCCCGTTCCCACATTTCTCACACCAGAAGAAGCCGAGCCTTCTCTTATTGCTATGCAACACCAACGCTATCAGCAGGTTTTGCGTTCAACGATGGTCTTGTCGATTACCGAGTTCATTTCCCGTATCAGCTTAAAGAAAGTGTCTAAACTGTCGCCGATTCTGCCTTCCTGAGTTTTTATTGGTAGACCGCCATCCATTCATCGACTAATAGCCACAGGGCGGTAGTTGCCATCATTCCTGCCATTAACCCGTTAAATAACCGCAATTTCCAGTTCACCGTGAGGGCATGACGCAACCTATCCCCCATGACTGCCCAGACGCCCACGCACGGCAAATTGAGTAAGGCAAACCCGCTCACCAGTAGCAGCGTGTGGCTGAGCATTTCTCCGGGACTAGGGGTAAATAGAATCGCGACATTGATGCTCATCAGCCAGGCTTTGGGATTGATGGCCTGAAATAGTGAGGCCTGAATAAAACTCATTGGCTGCTGTTTTTCCCGGCTTCCCGGTGCGCCAGACATATAAATCTTCCACGATAGCCAAAGTAAATAGGCACAACCGATTGTCACCAAAGGCAGGCGAATCACCGTGGCCCAGCTTAGTACCAATGCCAATAGCGTTGTGGTCAGCGCGCATTGAAAGGCGCTGCCGAAGGTCACGCCTAACATCATAGGTACGGTTTTTCGCAGGCCGAAATTGACGCCGGATGCAGCCAGCAGCAGATTATTCGGACCGGGCGTGATGGACATAACGGTGACATAACTGATAAATGCGCTATCCAGCATGGGGATTCCTCAGTGAAATAAAACAAAGGAATTAGCATAACCAGCAATGGACGGTGGCGGCAGAACCAGAAGTTCTCTATTCTGATGGGTACAGTAAAGCAAACTTTAAACTGTACCCATCGAAACAGTGGAGAATTGTCACTATGTCTACTATTACTAATAAAATCCGCTATTTACAACTTGCAGATGGGTTAACCAAAGCGATAGATAATGGCAGTTTATCTGCGGGAAGCCGCTTGCCGTCGGTGCGAAGCTGCGCCCAGAGCCATCAGGTCAGCATTAATACCGTGGTGGCCGCCTATCGTACGTTGGAAGATCGTGGCCTGATCGAGGCACGTCCGCAGTCCGGTTTTTATGTTTGCACTCCTTCCAGTGCGCTGGTGCCAACGGTTTCGGCTAGTAAACCGGTGGACGAGGTGCTGGATTTGATAGAAACGGTGTTTGCCGCTCAGTCCAACCCGGCTTTTACTAATATTTCATTGGCTTGCCCACAAACATCTGATTTTTATCCCAGCGCCAAGCTAGGGCGTGTGATGGCTTCTTTGCTACGCCGCCAGCCGGATTTAATCAGCAAATACGCATTACCACCTGGCAGTCAGCGTTTGCGCCAGCAAATTGCTCGTCGAGGGCTAACTTTGGGGATGGTGACAAATCCTGCAGAGATAACCATTACTCACGGTTGTATGGAGGCACTACAGCTGGCGTTGCGTGTCACCACTAAACCGGGAGACTGCGTTGGACTGGAATCGCCGACCTATTTCTATCTGATGCCATTGTTAGCCAGTTTAGGTTTGCGAACCATTGAAATTCCGACCGATCCGCTGCAAGGGTTATCGTTGGATGTGTTGGAATTGCTGCTTCAGGAAGGGCGGCTGAATGCGGTTATTGCAATGCCGACGGTGCAAAATCCGCTTGGTTACACAATGCCTTTGGCGGCCAAAAAACGGTTGGCCCGCCTGATGAACGATCATCAGGTGCCGCTTATTGAAGATGGTTTATACGCTGAAATTCAGTTTGGCAGCAGTTTGTCGCCAGCGGTGAAAGCTTTCGATCGGGATGGTTGGATACTATTTTGCTCTAGTTTTACAAAAACGCTGGCACCTGATTTTCGTATCGGCTGGATTGACGGTGGTCGTTTTTCCGAAGCGTTACACAAGCTAAAAGCCGTTTCTTCGATGGCAGAACCGGCGTTGTTATCGGAAACGCTAGCGCTGTTTTTGGAGTCCGGCGGTTATGATCACCACTTACGCGGATTGCGCCGCCGCTACGCTACTCAGGTGGAGCAGGCGCGTATCTTGATTAATCGACACTTTCCCCTGGGAACGAAAGCGACCCGACCTGCCGGCGGCTTCGTTTTTTGGGTAGAATTGCCTCCCTCGGTGGACACCGTTGCGTTGTATCATCAAATGCTGCAACAGCATATTTGCCTGACTCCGGGCACGCTATATTCACCCAGCGGGCGCTATCGTCACGCTTTCCGCCTGTCATGCTGCTATCCGTTTAACGATAGTTATACCCAGGCTTTGGCGGTGGTAGGAGCGGCAGCCTGTGAGATCAGTGGATTACCCGCAGGCGTTGGCTGGTGATCTGCTCAGGTGCGGGCTGTCGAAAGAAGCGCATCCTGATACACTATAGGTGATATCCTATTTCCAACTTTAGCGAATTTTCGTGCCCATCAGTGGCATGTACGGGCCAACTTTATGAAAGAACAAGCAGAAATCAAACGTCTGAGCGACATGCTGGATGCATTGAACCACAAAGATACCGCAGTCATTCAACAGGGTAACGTTGATTTGATCGCCCAGCATATGAAAGAAAAAGAAAAACTGGCTGCTGAAATTCAGCGTTTGAAAGAGGTTCGGGTAAAAAACCTGAGCGTTCAGGCGCAGGAATTGACCAAAATGCCATTCAGCCGAGCCATCACCAAAAAAGAACAGGCCGATATGGGTTCACTGAAAAAAGTGGCTCGTGGTTTGATCGTGGTGCACCCAATGACGGCGCTAGGCCGTGAAATGGGGCTGAAAGAAGTGACCGGTTACGCGAAAAAAGCGTTCTGATTTTTATCAGCGGTGTAATAGAAACCGAGTTGATGGCCATGCTATCAACCCGGTTTTTTCTAATGTATTAGTCAGATATCTAGATGTTTTTTGTGAAACACGCAGATCAAATCTTTAGGCTCTCGCCCGGCCCAACAGGCGGTGATTGAAATTCTCTATTTCGCCATGAATCAATCGCGTCACCATGGTTTTGCTCCAGCTAGCAGACAGCCCGGCGGCACCAAGTAAACGGCGATATTCTTCTTCATCAAACGGCATATGGAAAGCAATGGCAATCGCCTCAGCGACCGAAATATCGCAGCAACGGGTAACTAGCGCCATCGGCTGTTCGTCACTCACCTTTCCCGGTGATATCACGCGGTAAAGCCAGCCGCACAGACCGGTTTGCTGCATCAATACCGAAAGATCCTCAATAGCGAAGTGAAAATTGAGTTTGTAGCAAGGCGATCGCGGTTGCGTAACCTGAATCAGCGCTTCTCCCCACCGGAAAATATCACCGATATAAACATTCTGTTCGGTTAAGCCTTCCGTAGAGATATTCTCGCCAAAAGCGGGTGCATTGAAGTTATCCGCCTGTTCTGGAAATTGCTGGCGCCAATGAGCGTAATGTTCGCGGGGATAGTGGCACAGAGCGCGATCCGGGCCGCCGTGAAAGCGTGTTTCAGCCTGCTCATCACCTTCTAATCCTAACGGCTTCAGCATCAGGCTGCCGTCCGTTTGGCGCTTACCAATGGCGCTGGGGCTGCTGCCGGGGTAAGGCTCGATATTACCGATATAGACCTGCGGATAAACCATTAAGCTCTCCTTGTCTGCTTACGCGGGGTAAGATTCAGAATACCTTGCAATCAGTCTGGCTACCAATGGCAAAATTGTATGGATAACTTAGGGTTAATCGGTATGAGTGAATGGACGGGAGCCACGCGAAGCGGCTCCCGTAGTGCGAGGATTAGAAGGTTTCCCAGTTATCCTGCTGATTTGTTTTTACATTATCTGATGCCGGACGAGATGCGGCTGGCGATGTGTTAGTCGCAACCTGAGCCGAATCGTCGGCTTCCGTGTTTTCCGATAAACGGAATACGGCGACGGCCTGCGCCAATAGAATCGCCTGCTCGGCCAGCGAATCGGCAGCGGCAGCGGATTCTTCTACTAGTGCGGCGTTTTGCTGCGTGGTGCTATCCATTTCAGATATCGCCTGGCTGACCTGCGTAATTCCACGGCTTTGTTCATCGGAAGCAGAGGCAATTTCCGCCATAATATCGCGCACATGTGTCACCGAACGAACGATATTCTCCATGGTTTGACCGGCATTTTGCACCAAAGAAGTGCCGTTATTGACCTGTGAAACCGACTCGGCGATCAGCCCTTCGATTTCTTTTGCCGCCTGTGCGCTGCGCTGCGCCAGATTGCGTACTTCGCTAGCGACCACGGCAAAACCGCGCCCTTGTTCGCCTGCTCGCGCTGCTTCCACCGCCGCATTCAGTGCCAGTATGTTGGTTTGGAAAGCGATGCTATTGATTACCGAGGTAATTTCAGAGATGCGCTTAGAGCTGCTGGAAATATCGCTCATGGTTCGCACTACGTCATTTACCAGTTTTCCGCCTTTCTGCGCGGTATCAGAAGCTTCGGTGGCTAACTGATTGGCATGATGTGCGTTATCGGCGTTCTGTTTCACGGTGGCGTTTAGCTGCTCCATACTGGCGGCAGTTTCTTCTACCGCGGCGGCCTGTTGTTCGGTACGCGATGATAGATCGGTATTACCAGCAGCAATCTCGCCAGAGGCATGAGAAACCTGACTGACGCCAATGCGAATATCATCAATCATGCTGCGCAGATTTTCATTCATGCGCGCCACGGCGTTCATTAACAGACCCAGTTCATCGGAACGAGATGAGGTGGTGGCCGCGGTCAGATCGCCGGTGGCAATACGTTCTGCCATCGCCAGCGTGGTACGCAACGGCACGGTAATCTGGCGGGTAATACGCCAGGCGATTAACAAACCAACTAAAAGCGCCACCATTGCGACAACGGTCATCTGCGTCTGCGCATTGTCGATTTCATCGTGAGTGCCTTGTAACTCCTGAACAAACAGATTTTTAACCAGAGAATTCAGCTCGATAGCTTTAGTTTCTAACTGTTTTCCTGCGGCAATTTCCTGTTCGTAAGCCGGTAAGTAAGCCAGAATATTCGCTTTATAGGCTTTCAAACTGTCGATAACCGGTGCCATCATTTTCTGTTGTTCGGTAGACAGTACCGGCAGGAATGCGTTGGCGGCGTTTTGCGCCACATCAATCGCGGTAATCATCGAGTCTTCTGCCTCTTGATTACGATCCAGCAGCAGCCCACGGGCATTATAGCGTACCGCCATCAGTTTCTGGTTCATTTCTGCCAGTAGGATGCGGGTGTTGGTATCTGCCCCTTCATTCAGGAAGTTCTGTTCAAGCTGATTCAGGTATTTCTGGGTTTCAGAAATGTTCCAGCTTTTGCGGACGTTATCTTTTCGTTCAACCGTAGCCAGAAACTCTCTCTGTTCCAGCTGATAGGCTTTAATCACTTCGATAATTCGATCGATGTTTTTGCGGTTTTCAGCGCTCCAGTTCATGTTCTCTTTTTGCGCCAACAGTGTAAGGATATTATTGATATGTTTGGCGTTAACCGTCATAAACGCGGGATCGTAAGATCGTTCGTACAGCGCCCGATTGTACTTTGCCTGGTTCACTTCATCGTTAATTTGATAGCTCAGGTCAACCTTATAGGCGCGCGCTTCGATCTCGGAAAAGTGGTAAGCCCCGGTACCTGCGATGATGCTAACCAGCAGCAGCATAATGAAAAAACTTAATCCCAGTTTTTTCCCTACTTTTACGTTCTCAAAGCTTCCAAATAAATTGCTCATTGCAGCCATACTATTCTCCGTTATGCGGTATTCCTAAGACAGATCAATCAGCGCTGGTGAATTCAGGGAAGGGTCTAGTTATTTGGGGAATGATTATTGCTGGTTTAACTATTGAGCAGTAACTAGCCTGTTTAACTCAGGCTTTGTTTCTCAATAGCGATGTGGGCAATAGTTCTTCTTGTACAATCTATCGGCAACTCATGGTTAAACTTTAGCAATAAAAAGCGCTGTTAATAGCCGTTCTGGTGCTATTCCCTGCGGTGAGATGGGGGAGATACTCGTGGAAATAGCGATGTGCTTAGGATGTATCTGCGCCATCAGCGGGAATTCTATAGGCAAAAAAATGCCGGCAATCCAGCTGCCGGCATGGTCATTAGCGAGAAAGGGCGGAAACCCGCGCTGACTCTGGCTAATCGGGCTTATTTTTTCGCTTCAGCGAAACGTTTAGCCGCTTCGTTCCAGTTAACCACGTTCCAGAATGCTTTGATGTAGTCTGGGCGACGGTTTTGGAATTTCAGGTAGTAAGCATGTTCCCACACATCCAGACCCAGAATCGGGAAGCCAGATGCGCCAGAAACCGCTTCGCCCATCAGCGGGCTATCCTGGTTAGCGGTAGACACTACGGCCAGTTTGCCGTCGTCTTTCAACACCAGCCACGCCCAGCCAGAACCGAAACGCGTTGCCGCAGCTTTTTCGAATTCTTCTTTGAATTTGTCTACGCTACCGAAATCGCGCTCAATAGCGGCTTTCAGGTCGCCTTCCAGCGTGGTGTTCAGCGCCAGACCTTTCCAGAACAGGCTGTGGTTAGCGTGGCCACCGGCGTTGTTACGCATGAAGGTGCGCTTGTCAGCAGGAACTTTGCTCAGGTCTTTGATAACTTCTTCCACGCTCAGGCTAGCCAGCTCCGGGTAAGCTTCTAGCACGGTGTTCGCGTTGTTAACATAAGTCTGATGATGTTTGGTGTGATGGATTTCCATCGTCTGCTTATCGAAATGTGGTTCTAGTGCGTCGTAAGCATAAGGCAGTGATGGCAGTGAGTAACTCATATTCATCGTCTCCGTAGTGTAGAGCGGCGCAAAAAAAGTGAGCGCCACGTAAGCATTCGGATCATTATAGTTAAATAAATGATATTGAAAATGATTATCAATGCCGTAGTTTTTGTGTGGTTACTGCGTGTTCTCGATAAAATGAATGTGTGACGAAACTTTTAATATTCTTTTTAATTCAATCACTCTTCGATACGACGGGCACTTTTTTTTTGTGCTTCACACTCAAGAATGATGGCTTTCTCTGCTGCCCCCTCTTCCCCGCACTAAAGCGAAATAAGGTCACCGCGTGGTTCGATCCTCTATGTGCAGCTTTAACTCAGTATTGAGCCAATAAAAGCCACCGCCTTTAGATTAACCGCTGCGGATGAGTGTATACCGTGGCTCTGCCGGGTTTGCTAAAACCGACCAGCGTGAGATTGCAACGCTCGGCGACCTCAACGGCTAGCGTGGTGGCGGCAGACACGGCAAATAGAATCTCGATGCCGCACATGGCGGATTTCTGCACCATTTCATAGCTGGCGCGGCTGGAAACCAATACCGCGCCTTGCTGCCACGGCTGTTTGGCTCGTAGTCCTAAAAGTTTATCCAAGGCGACGTGGCGACCGACATCTTCGCAGCCACCTAATAATTCGCCTTCTGGGTTAATCCAGGCCGCCGCATGGGTGCAACCGGTGAGCTGGCCCACGGTTTGTACCTGTTTTAGCTGCCCCAATGCTCTATCCAAATGGTTTAAATCAAAACGTTGGCTGAAGGGCAAAGGCGTTATTGGGCGGAAAATATCGGCCAGTTGCTCGATGCCACACACGCCGCAGCCAGTGCGGCCCGCCATGGCTCGGCGTCGTTCTTTCAAACCGGCAAACCGGCGGCTGGATAGCTCAATTGCGACCTCGATGCCGTTGCAGGTGGGATTAACGTCGATAGCGTAAATATCCTGCGGGCGACTGATAATCCCTTCTGATAAGGAAAAACCGAGGGCAAAAGCCTCCAGATCTTTCGGCGTTCCCATCATGACGACATGAGAAATCCCGTTATATACCAGAGCAATAGGCACTTCTTCCGCCAGCCAGTCGGGCTGAGTGGTGGTTAAGTCCTGCCGCTGCCACAGCTTGAGTTGTCTGGCACCGCAAACATCGGTCGAATTGGCTGTTTGTGCTGGTTTGATCTGGCTCACTGATGCGATCCTGAGTGTTATATCCCATAATGACAGTGTGGTAGTATTCCACGGTAAGGATAAGGCTGTGAACCTTATTCTCTATCGCGGCAAAGCGGTAGTGAGATAACGATTTTAGCGCTGACGCCTTTATCGGGGAAAGCGCCTGTTAAAAACACTGTGACAATCGTGAATTGAGGAGAGACCCATGCAGGTCAGCAGAAGGCAGTTCTTTAAGATCTGCGCTGGCGGTATGGCAGGAACCACGGCGGCGGCACTCGGCTTTGCGCCGGCGGTGGCGTTGGCGGAAACGCGACAGTATAAATTGCTGCGAGCCCGCGAAACCCGTAATACCTGCACATATTGCTCCGTTGGTTGCGGGCTATTGATGTATAGCCTCGGCGACGGTGCAAAAAACGCCAAAGAGAGTATTTTCCACATTGAAGGCGATCCGGATCACCCGGTCAACCGTGGTGCACTTTGCCCGAAAGGTGCTGGCCTGATTGACTTTATCCACAGCGAAAGTCGTCTTAAATATCCAGAATACCGCGCGCCAGGCTCCGATAAATGGCAGCGAATCAGTTGGGATGATGCTTTTACTCGTATCGCCAAACTGATGAAAGAAGACCGAGATGCGAATTTCATTAAGACCAACGAAGCGGGCGTGACCGTTAACCGTTGGCTCAGCACCGGTATGCTGTGTGCCTCTGCATCCAGTAACGAAACGGGTTATCTGACTCAAAAATTCAGTCGCGCTCTCGGCATGCTTGCCGTAGACAACCAAGCACGTGTCTGACACGGACCAACGGTAGCAAGTCTTGCTCCAACATTTGGTCGCGGTGCGATGACCAACCACTGGGTTGACATTAAGAACGCGAATTTAGTTATCGTCATGGGCGGTAACGCGGCTGAAGCGCATCCAGTGGGA
The DNA here is from genome assembly GCF_001656035.1 of Yersinia entomophaga. Lineage (NCBI taxonomy): Bacteria > Pseudomonadati > Pseudomonadota > Gammaproteobacteria > Enterobacterales > Yersiniaceae > Yersinia > Yersinia entomophaga. Next base: position 2,686,511 of record NZ_CP010029.1, on the reverse strand, counting down.
TTCCGCTGGGCGATGGAAGCCAAGATCCACAACAATGCCAAGCTGATCGTGATAGATCCGCGCTTTACTCGTACTGCATCGGTGGCTGATTTCTATACGCCAATCCGTTCCGGTACCGATATTGCGTTCCTATCCGGCGTACTGTTGTATCTGATCACCAACGAAAAAATTAACCGCGAATACGTCGAGGCTTACACCAACGCCAGCCTGCTGGTGCGGGAAGACTTTGCCTTTGAAGACGGCCTGTTCAGCGGCTACGACGCCGATAACCGTAAATATGATAAAACCAGCTGGAACTATCAGTTGGATGAAAACGGCTACGCCAAACGGGACGTCACCCTGCAAGATCCGCGCTGCGTTTGGAACCTGCTGAAAGAACATATCAGCCGCTACACGCCGGAAGTGGTTAGCAATATCTGCGGTACGCCGCAGGAAGATTTTATCAAAGTTTGTGAATACATTGCCGAAACCAGTGCTGCGGATAAAACCGCGTCCTTCCTGTATGCACTGGGCTGGACTCAGCATTCCGTCGGCGCGCAAAACATCCGTACCATGGCAATGATCCAACTGCTGCTCGGCAATATGGGCATGGCCGGTGGCGGGGTTAACGCCTTGCGCGGTCACTCCAATATTCAAGGTCTGACTGACCTTGGCCTGTTGTCGCAAAGCCTGCCGGGTTACATGAACCTGCCGTCCGAAAAACAGCCGGATCTGGAAACCTATCTTGCTGCCAATACGCCGAAAACCCTGTTGCCGGGTCAGGTGAACTACTGGAGTAACTATCCGAAATTCTTCGTCAGCATGATGAAAAGTTTCTACGGGGATAAAGCGCAGAAGGAAAATAGCTGGGGCTACGATTGGCTACCTAAATGGGATAAAGGCTACGACGTACTACAGTACTTCGAGATGATGTCGCAGGGTAAGGTCAACGGCTATCTGTGCCAAGGTTTTAACCCGGTTGCTTCGTTCCCGAATAAAAACAAAGTAATAGCTTCACTGTCCAAACTGAAGTTCCTGGTCACTATCGATCCACTGAATACGGAAACCTCGAATTTCTGGCAGAACCACGGCGAGTTTAACGACGTCGATCCGTCAAAAATTCAGACCGAAGTGTTCCGTCTGCCATCTACCTGTTTTGCTGAAGAAAACGGCTCTATCGTGAACTCCGGCCGCTGGTTGCAATGGCACTGGAAAGGCGCAGACGCCCCCGGCGAAGCCATGAACGACGGTGGCATTCTGGCGGGTATTCTGATGCGCTTGCGCGAGATGTATCAGCGTGAAGGCGGTGCGGTGCCGGAACAGGTGCTCAATATGACCTGGGACTACCTGACGCCAGACAATCCAGAGCCGGAAGAAGTGGCGATGGAAAGCAACGGTCGCGCATTGGCAGATATTACCGATGCCGACGGCAAAGTGCTGGTGAAAAAAGGCGAGCAATTGAGTACCTTTGCTCATCTGCGCGATGACGGTACTACCGCCAGCGGTTGTTGGATCTTTGCCGGTAGCTGGACGCCAGCGGGTAACCAAATGGCACGCCGTGATAACGCCGATCCGTCTGGCCTCGGTAATACGCTGGGTTGGGCATGGGCATGGCCGTTGAACCGCCGTATTTTGTACAACCGCGCCTCGGCTGACCCACAGGGTAAACCTTGGGATCCGAAACGCCAGCTGCTGGAATGGGACGGAGCGAAATGGACTGGAGTCGATGTTGCTGACTACAGCGCCGCCGCGCCAGGCAGTGATGTCGGGCCGTTTATCATGCAGCCGGAAGGGATGGGGCGTCTGTTCGCCATCGACAAAATGGCGGAAGGGCCGTTCCCGGAACACTACGAGCCGTTTGAAACGCCACTGGGTACCAACCCGCTGCATCCGAACGTGATTTCCAATCCGGCCGCTCGCGTATTTAAAGACGATTTGGAAAGTATGGGCTCCCATGAGCAATTCCCTTATGTGGGCACCACTTATCGTCTGACCGAGCATTTCCACTACTGGACTAAGCATGCGTTATTGAACGCTATTGCCCAGCCGGAGCAATTTGTGGAAATCGGTGAAAAACTGGCCGAGAAGAAAGGCATTAAGCACGGGGATACGGTGAAAGTCAGCTCTAACCGAGGCTATATCAAAGCTAAGGCGGTAGTGACCAAACGTATTCGCACGCTGAGGGTTCACGGACAGGAAGTGGATACCATTGGTATTCCTATTCACTGGGGTTATGAAGGGGTAGCGAAAAAAGGCTTTATTGCTAATACCCTGACGCCGTTCGTTGGCGATGCCAATACGCAAACGCCAGAGTTCAAGGCGTTCCTGGTTAACGTGGAAAAGGTGTAACGGAGAACAACTATGTCACTGCAATCTCAAGACATTATTCGGCGCTCCGGTACTCATTCCCTGACGCCACCGCCGCAGGATCGTAACTATCAGGCTGAAGTGGCGAAGCTTATCGACGTCACCACCTGTATCGGTTGTAAAGCCTGTCAGGTCGCCTGCTCGGAATGGAATGATATCCGTGATGAAGTCGGTCATAACGTCGGGGTGTACGATAACCCCGCCGATTTAACCGCTAAATCATGGACGGTAATGCGTTTCTCCGAAGTGGAGGAAAACGGCAAGCTGGAATGGCTGATCCGTAAGGATGGCTGTATGCACTGTGCCGATCCGGGCTGCCTGAAGGCATGTCCGTCGGAAGGGGCTATTATTCAGTACGCCAATGGCATCGTGGATTTCCAATCGGAGCATTGTATTGGTTGTGGTTACTGCATTGCCGGCTGTCCTTTCGATGTACCGCGCATGAACAAGGACGACAATCGGGTGTACAAATGTACCCTATGCGTTGACCGCGTTAATGTGGGTCAGGAACCGGCCTGTGTGAAAACCTGTCCGACAGGCGCTATTCACTTTGGTACTAAAGAGTCGATGAAGGAAGTGGCGGCTGGGCGCGTGGCAGAATTGAAAACCCGTGGGTTTGATAACGCAGGTTTATACGATCCGGCTGGCGTTGGCGGTACTCACGTTATGTACGTGTTGCACCATGCGGATAAACCGCAGCTTTACCACGGTTTACCTGAAAATCCGACCATTAGCCCGACGGTTACCTTCTGGAAAGGCATTTGGAAACCATTGGCTGCGGTGGGCTTTGCTGCCACCTTTGCCGCCAGTATTTTCCACTATGTTGGCGTTGGCCCGAACCGGGTGGAAGAAGATGAGGATGAAGAGGATAAATCCGTCCCTGCATCGTCAGATTCATCGTCATCTACTCAGCCATCTTCCGAACAGCAAGACGGGGAGACGCGGAAATGAAAAAAGAAAAGCCGATCCAGCGCTACAGCGCACCGGAGCGAATCAACCATTGGATAGTGGCCTTCTGCTTTATGCTGGCGGCCATTAGTGGGCTGGGATTCTTCTTCCCTTCCTTTAACTGGCTGATGAACATCTTCGGTACGCCGCAGCTGGCGCGAATTCTTCATCCCTTTGCCGGGGTGATTATGTTCGCTGCGTTTATGATCATGTTTTTCCGTTACTGGAAACACAACCTGATCAACCGCGAAGACCTGGTCTGGGCGAAAAATATCCACAAAATTGCCATGAATGAGGAAGTGGGCGACACGGGACGCTATAATTTTGGTCAGAAATGCGTATTCTGGGCAGCAATTATAAGTCTGGTGCTGTTAGTGGCCAGTGGTGTGGTTATCTGGCGGCCTTACTTCGCCGAGTATTTCCCGATTCCATTGATTCGCCTGGCGTTACTGGTGCACTCATTGGCAGCGGTGGGGCTGATCATCGTCATCATGGTTCACATTTATGCGGCCATTTGGGTGAAAGGCACGATAACGGCGATGGTGGAAGGCTGGGTACCTGCGGCATGGGCGAAAAAGCACCATCCGCGCTGGTATCGGGAAATCCGTCAGAAAAAACAGGAAGAGAAACCCTGAAATGAGTATTCGCATTGTCCCTAAGGACCAACTTAGTCAACAAAGCGAAAGAGCATCAACGGCGGGGACAATCCCGCCGTTACTTTTCGCGAATTTAAAAAGCCTGTATACCCGCCGAACCGAACGTTTACGGCAACTGGCGCTAGATAATCCGTTGTCTGATTATCTGGATTTTGCCGCCAGAATTACCGAAGCGCAGCAAAAAGCGCTGCACGATCACCCGCTGACGTTGGATATGCGGGCGGAGCTGGAGCACTCGGCCGCTAGCGGCAAGCCGCCGTTGGATGCGAGCGTATTTCCTCGTACTGAGCACTGGCGTTTGTTGCTGTCGGCGCTGATTGCCGAACTGCGTCCAGATGCGCCTGAGCATATTCAGGTCGTGCTGGATAATCTGGAAAAATCATCGGTACATGAGCTGGAGCTCTACGCTGACGCATTGTTGAATCGCGAATTCGGCAAGATCGGCAGTGAGAAATCCCCGTTTATCTGGGCGGCGCTATCGCTGTATTGGGCGCAAATGGCCAGCCAGATTCCCGGTAAAGCTCGTGCGGAATATGGTGAACACCGTCAGTTCTGCCCGGTCTGCGGCAGTATTCCGGTTTCCAGCGTGGTGCATATCGGTACGGTGAACGGCCTGCGTTACCTGCACTGCAATCTGTGTGAAAGCGAATGGCACGTCGTGCGGATAAAATGCAGTAACTGCGAGCAAAGCCGCGATCTGAATTATTGGTCACTGGATAGCGAACTGGCAGCGGTAAAAGCAGAAAGTTGTGGTGATTGCGGCACTTATCTAAAAATTCTGTATCAGGAAAAAGATCCGCAGGTTGAAGCGGTGGCTGATGATTTGGCCTCGCTGATTCTGGATGCCAAAATGGAAGGAGAAGGTTTCGCCCGCAGTAGCGTTAATCCGTTCCTGTTCCCCGGCGAATAACTTTCCGTTATCTCCCTGATTTGAGTGACTATGAGCGCAGAACCTCAGCAACTTTATAGCCAATTACCTGCCATAGACCGTCTGTTGCGGGAGCCAGAAATGGCTCCTTTGCTGGATGAATATGGCGCGACGCTACTCACTGATATCCTGCGGAAAATGCAAACGCAGGCCCGCGAGATTATCCGCCAGACTCAGACGCTGCCGCACTGGCATAGCTGCTGGATTACCGAACTACGTCAACGGATTAACCAACGCCAACCCGCCCTGAAACCCGTATTCAACCTGACCGGTACGGTATTGCATACCAATCTTGGCCGCGCGCCTTTGGCTGAATCTGCTATTAACGCAGTGACGGCGGCGATGCGCGGCGCGGTGACGCTGGAATATGACCTCGGTGACGCTGGACGCGGGCATCGGGATCGGGCGGTAGCGGATTTACTCTGTGAACTGACCGGCGCAGAAGACGCCTGTATTGTTAACAATAATGCGGCGGCGGTACTGCTGATGCTGGCGGCGGTCTCGGCGGGCAAAGAAGTCGTGGTTTCACGTGGTGAGCTGGTGGAAATCGGCGGCGCTTTCCGTATTCCTGACGTCATGCGTCAGGCGGGTTGCCAATTGGTTGAGGTTGGCGCAACCAACCGCACTCATTTGAAGGATTATCGGCAGGCAATCGGCGAAAATACCGGTCTGCTGATGAAAGTTCATACCAGTAATTATAGTATTCAAGGCTTTACCGCCGCGGTAACGGAATCTCAGCTAACAGCCTTGGGGCAGGAATTTTCTGTGCCGACGGCAACGGATTTGGGCAGCGGTTCGCTAATCGATATGACCCAATACGGATTACCTGCCGAGCCAATGCCGCAGCAACTGATTGCCGCTGGCGTCGATTTGATCACTTTTTCCGGAGATAAATTGTTGGGAGGGCCGCAGGCGGGGATTATTCTGGGCAAAAAGCACTGGATCGCCAAACTTCAGCAGCACCCGCTCAAACGCGCTCTGCGGGTCGATAAAATGACCCTATCAGCATTAGAAGCTACACTACGTCTTTATCAACAACCGGATCGGTTGGCAGATTTACTGCCATCGCTGCGCATACTCACTCGTCCGCAGCAAGAGATGCGTGACAGCGCCGAGCGCCTATTAGTGCAGCTTAGCGCGCATTATCCGGATTTTGACCTTGCCAGCGAAGAATGCTGGTCGCAGATTGGCAGTGGTTCCTTGCCGGTCGATCGTTTGCCCAGTTGGGCGATAACTTTCACACCTAAAGACGGGCGGGGTAGTACGCTGCTGTCGCTGGCTAACCGCTGGCGCCGTCTGAATCAGCCGGTGATCGGTCATCTTCGGGATGGGCGCATGTGGCTAGATTTACGTTGTTTAAATGATGAAGATGCTTTGCTCAGGGAGCTTGTTTGATGATTATTGCCACCGCCGGTCACGTTGACCACGGTAAAACCACGCTATTACAGGCTATAACCGGCGTAAATGCCGATCGTTTGCCGGAAGAAAAACAGCGTGGTATGACTATCGATCTGGGCTACGCCTATTGGCCACAGCCCGACGGCAGTAGTCTCGGTTTTATTGATGTTCCCGGTCATGAGAAGTTTCTGTCCAATATGCTGGCAGGAATGGGCGGTATCGATCACGCTCTGCTGGTAGTGGCCTGTGACGATGGCGTAATGGCGCAAACACATGAACATTTGGCCATTTTACGCCTCAGTGGCCATCCAAAACTGACAGTGGCGTTAACCAAAGCCGATCGTGCCGATGAGCAACAGATTGAGCAGGTTCGCCAGCAGGTTTTGACCGAACTGGCACAGCAAGGCTGGGCTGCCGATCAGATTTCCCTGTTTATCACCGCTGCTAACCGCGGAGTCGGTATTGACGAACTGCGCGCTCATCTGACGCAGCTTAGCCAGCAGGCTAGCGATGCTCAACGTATTCAACGGCGGTTCCGTCTGGCAATCGATCGGGCTTTTAGCCTGAAAGGTTCGGGATTAGTAGTGACGGGAACGCTGCTAGCGGGGCAAGTAGCCGTTGGCGATACTCTGTGGTTAACCGGCAGCGATTGTCCGGTTCGGGTACGAAGTATTCATTCGCAGAATGAGCCAGCCACTCATGCACAGGCTGGCCAAAGGATTGCGCTGAATATCACTGGCGATACCAGCAAACAGCAAATTTCTCGCGGCGATTGGCTATTGGAGCGACAGCCGCCGGAAGCGCAGGATCGGGTGCTGGTGGAAGTCACAACGGATACACCGATGCATCATTGGCAATCTCTGCATTTACATCAAGGTGCTAGCCATATTACCGGTCGAGTTTCCATGCTGAATGGCGCAGAAACCCCGATGTTGGCCGAATTATTGCTGGATACACCGCTGTATCTGGCAGAAAACGATCGCTTTATCCTGCGTGACATTGCGGCAAAGCACACCCTGGGTGGCGCTCGAGTCATCGCTCTGTCTTCCCCGAAAAGAGGTAAGCGGCAGCCGGCGTTTTTGGCGTGGCTGACTGCGCTAGCTCAGGCCACGACAGATGCGGAAGTCCTTAACCTTCAATTGGATAAAAGGCCGGTATCGATTCAACAGTTTGCCTGGGCACGTCAATTATCCGATGGACAACTCGATAAACTATTGGCAGACAGCCAACAGTTAGTGGCTGGCGATAGCGTACTTTCCTCTGCGATGGCTGAAAATGCCCGGCAAAACCTGCTGCAAGTGCTCGCCAGTTACCATCAGCAGCACAGCGATCAGTTGGGCTTGGGCCGCGCCCGCCTGCGCCGCATGGCTTTACCGACGCTTGATGAGGCTTTGGTTAATCGGGTTATCGATCAATTAGTTGCCGACGGCGAATTAGCGAATACGCGCGGCTGGCTGCATTTACCTGAACACAGTTTGGCGTTTACAGCTGAAGAGGAAAAACAGTGGCTGCGTGCGCGGGTTTATTTTGAAAGTGACCCTTGGTGGGTGCGGGATCTGGCCGTAGCGCTGGAAATGGATGAAGAGTCGATGCGTGGATTATTGCGTAAAGCCGCGCGTTTGGGCCATATCACCGCGATTGTGCCGGATCGCTACTATCTGAATCGCAGAATCTATCAGTTTGCCGATTTGATTCGTACTCTGGATGCCAGCAAAGGTAGCGCCAGCGCAGCGGATTTCCGCGACAGCCTTGGCGTCGGCCGTAAGTTAGCGATTCAAATTCTGGAATTTTTCGATCGCAGCGGCTTTACCCGCCGCCGTGGCAACGACCATATTCTGCGCGACCGAGGTATGTTTTGTTAGTGCATCGGTGCTGATGTAACTACCAGATTACACATCAATAGTGATGTATTTTGTGATGAATACATTCCTACCGATGCTTTATAGATTCCATGACCATTAAAAATGGGTTCAGCATTAGCCGAACCCATCTGTTCACATCATCAGTGCCAGGTTTATTATTCCGCAGCTACAGCTTCAGGCTGTTTACGAATAAATATTGCTACCAGCGACAGCCACAGCAGGCCGCTGATTAAATTGAAAAGATTGAAGATACCGCTGTTTCCCCACAGATAGGCGACTTTCGCCAACTCTATGCCCAAAGTGAAGACAAACATACTGATCATCCCCATTGCGGCAGAAACCGTACCTTTACTGATATCGCTGGCAAACAGGGTCAAACGCACCAAACCGGCATTTGCTACACCAATACCAAAAGCATACAAACTGAGACCCGCCGTCATCCACAAATAGGCGTGAGATGAATAAAGCGTTGAAACAGCGGCCAATATCAACCCACCGATCATCGGGCCTGCGCCGAGTTTAATCAGTTTAGGAATGCTGGTTTTACCACTCAAACGCGCCAGCGTCAGGTTACCAATGATTAATGCGCCGAAAATAGGCACTTGCAATAAACCATAGTCAAAGGTCGATAGCTGCTCGCCACTGATCAAAATAACCGGCGATTGTGCAATCCAAGCCAACAATGGCAGGCTAGCAAAGCCTAATGCCAATGCTCCGCACAGAAAGCGACGGTTAGCCAGCACTTGCTTATAATCATGCCACATGGCCGAAAGCGAGAGCTTTTCACCTTTCAACACCGCAGTTTCTGGCATTGCTCGCCATAAGCCAATGAACGAAATTGCCCCCAGAACCGCAAAAAGCACAAACATACTTTGCCACGGCGCAACGTGAATCAAGGCTGCACCGGCTAAAGGGCCAAGTAGCGGAGCGATCAGAGCCACGTTTGCCATCAGCGCGGTGATCTTAATACATACTGCTTCTTCGAATGATTCCTGAATGGTGGCGTAACCTACGGCGCCGATAAAGCACAGGCCAATGCCTTGCAGGAAGCGCATAGCAATAAATTGTTCTATGGTATTGACCAAAAGAATAGCCAGACAGGTAATGACAAAGAAAGCCACGCCTGCCAGCATTACCGGACGACGGCCACGGCGATCGGAAAGCGGCCCCAACAGCCATTGTAGGAACATACCGCCGGCTAAATAGGCGGTCATGGATGTGGGAACCCATTCTATGCTGGCGTTGAAATCAGCGACGACTGCCAGCATACCGGGCTGAATCATATCGTTGGCAATATAGGCTGCGAATTCAAATAGGACTAAACACAGGGGAAACAACAGCGCCCGGCGGCCTAAAGGTTTCGCGGGTGTTAACGTAGTTTGCATAGATTAAGTTATTAATAATTAATAAGAAAAGTGGAACTGCCTCAGCGAGAAAAGCTGTCGAGACGAGTTAGGACGGCTATTTTGCCGCCAATAATGAATAATGGCAACGATTTACATGCAGGTAGATTCTTAATTACCTTGGGCGAGTATTTCTTTTTGAGTTACTTTTAGCGCCCTTAGTATATAACTTATCGTTAACTTTTTTGGCCCAAATGCATGAGCAACAGAGAATAGGCATGACCAATAAAATTGGATGGATTGATAATTTGCGGGCAGTGGCTTGCATTATGGTGGTTATGATTCACGCCACCACTTACTATCTCACCAGCGGAGCAGCGGTCGGTGAATTCAGCTGGGATTTATCTAACTTACTGAATTCCATGTCTCGGGTTGGCGTCCCTTTGTTCTTTATGATTTCGGGTTATCTGTTTTTGGGTGAAAAAAGTGCCGGTAAGAAGCATTTTATACGCATCGGTCTATGCCTGACTTTTTATAGTGCTATTGCTCTAATTTATATATCCACACTGACGCCGATAGGCGGCTGGGCTTCATTAAAGAATATTTTGCAAAAGCCGGTGTTTTATCACCTGTGGTTTTTCTACGCCATAATCGTGGTGTATCTGGTTTCTCCGCTGATTAACGTCAAGCCTGTATCCGGCCGTTACGTTGCCGTAGTCATACTGTTGCTGGCGGTGGTTGCCAATCCTTATACCGGTAAGTTCTCTCTCGATGGTTTCCATTTACTGCCTGTAAACCTGTATATCTCCGGAGATACTTTCTATTACCTGCTATACGCAATGCTAGGCCGGGCGATTGGTATGCTGAATACGGAAGGAAAATCGATAAGTTGGGCAGCAGCGTTCGCTTTTATCGTGAGCGTAGGATTGATCGTCATTTCGACAAAAAAACAAAGTATTATCAATGGAAATTTTGCAGATACCTTCTACATGTACTGTAGTCCGCTGGTCTTTATTGCGGCGGTGTCTCTGCTAATCTGGTTTAAAAACTGCCTTTCCCAGCCACGAGCCTGGTTAACCTGGCTTTCGGGTCATTCTCTTGCGATTTATGGTTTCCACGCGCTTATTATTCACTTTGTGCGCACCCACCACTTTGATTTTACCGCCTATCCGGCGCTGGATATTTTCTATGTTTTCGCTTTCGCGTTGGGTGGTAGCATGTTGTTATCTATAGGATTACAGCGTATTGATAAAAGAAGATTAGTCAGTTGATCAAGCTATGCCCGTAGATAACTGCGGGCTAAAGAGTTTGGGGGTTTCACCGCATTATGAAATCGCCATCTGAATGAGTTGATGTAGGTAATTTGTTGTTTTAAATATTTTTTTCTGCCTAATTTCTGTTTTTTAGACATGTCACAGGCCCGTTCCAGTCATCAAAAATAATTCGCTTTCGTTAACTTATTCGCCTCTTTCTACTTATTTATATCAGGTTATTTCGAGGCTAATGACAATAACCATGCATTAACTGATATAAGCTGCAATTAGTATGCTGAACGGCGGATTAGTTACTGATGATATGAGGAATGATATAGCGTCCTGTTATGTATGATTTGAAGCAAGGATGGGCTCGCTATGAAAAAAATACAATTAATGGCGCTATTGACCTGTTTGATGGTCGTTGGTTACAAGGCGAATGCCGCTATCGTACTGGATCGTACAAGAGTTATTTATACGGCTGATGTCGGATTCGTTAACCTGAGTATTCGGAATGAGAATAAAACTCTGCCTTATCTGGCTCAATCGTGGATCGAAAATGTAGCTCCGCAGAGCACCTCTGTGCCGTTGGCGGTTTCACCGGAAATACAGAGGGTGAATTCGGGTGAAAAAAATATCGTCCGCATTTATGCCACACTGGATGCGAAAACATTGCCTCAGGATCGCGAATCGCTGTTTTATTACACGTTGCGAGAAATACCGCCGCGTAGCGATATTCCCGATGCGATACAGGTAGCGCTACAAACCAAAATAAAGCTGTTTTACCGCCCGTTGAGTATTGTGCCGCAGCCCGATGAAATCTGGCAGCAGCGCGTCATATTGCACAAAACTGCTCAGGGATATCGGCTCGAGAATCCGACGCCCTATTATCTGACGGTAATCGGCTTGGCGGCCAGAAGCGGAGCGGCGGCAAAAGAGGATTTTCCTGCAATCATGGTCGCACCTATGTCCAGCAGCGAACTGGTTGCAGAAAATTACCCCTCGCCGGTTATCACTTATATCAATGATTACGGTGCTCATCCAGAATTGAGCTTTAGCTGCCACGGGGCAATTTGCCGTGCGATTATCTCTGGTTCATAAGGTTGCAGCGAATTTGGGGAATATTTGGGGAATATTTGGGCAGACTGTCGCCATGGTTTACGGGCAAAGGCTGCCAACAGTAGGCTTTTGTATGGTTGCCATACGGAGAAAAACTCACTTTTACCAAGGGTTACGCAGATTTCTGCTCAACTTAACAATGTTGAAAATGCCTGACTGATTTCTAATACCTTGTTGAATAAACGCGTTATAATCGCTAGCTTACATAAAGATTATCTATGGAAGATCATCGCTCCCGGTGGGGCGGCTGGACTTCAAATCCAGATGGGGCCGCCAGCGGTCCCTGGCAGGTTCGACTCCTGTGATCTTCCGCCAAAGCTCTTCCGTATTACTCCCCGAAAGTCCTAAAAACCCCAGTAAAACCAATAGATAGAGCGTTTTATTGTCCGTAGGTGTCCGAGCTTATCTCTCTAAATTCGTAACAATTGTGTATAGTAAAGGGTATAGAATTACCCTATACCTTTTTGAGCTATACACATGCCACTTTCCGATATCCAGATTCGCCGTGCTAAACCACAAGAAAAAGCCTATACCCTGAGTGACGGGCAAGGGCTATCACTCTTAATTGAACCTAATGGCAGCAAAGGCTGGCGCTTTCGCTATCGTTTTGCCGGTAAAGCCCGATTAATGTCATTAGGGACTTATGACTTGATATCCCTTGCTGAAGCTCGCTCTAAGCGAGATATGGCACGTAAACTGGTTGCAGATGGAACAGATCCCGCAGAGGTGAAAAAGGCTGAGAAGTTAGCGCAGCGGCTTTCATCGGAAAACTCTTTTGAGGCCATTAGCCGTGAGTGGCATAAAGCTAAAGCGGATCGTTGGTCTTTGGGATATAGGGAAGAAATCATGAGTACCTTTGAGGCGGATATATTTCCGTATATTGGTAAACGGCCAATTGCAGAAATCACACCGCTGGAGTTACTTGATGTGCTTCAACGTATCGAAAAGCGTGGAGCGTTAGAAAAAACGCGCAAAGTACGTCAGCGCTGCGGGGAAGTATTTCGTTATGCCATTATTACCGGTCGGGCTGCATATAATCCCGCCCCTGACCTTGCCAGCGCATTAAGTACGCCAAAGAAACAGCATTACCCGTTCCTGTCTGCCGAAGAGATGCCATATTTTATTCGTGATCTAGAGGGTTATACCGGCAGCATCATAACCAAGAACGCCGCGAAGATACTTATTTTAACGGGTGTACGAACTAAGGAAATGCGTTTTGCTACTTGGCAGGAAATCGATCTTGAGAGCGGCTTGTGGGAGATTCCAGCAGAACGAATGAAGATGCGTCGCCCTCATATCGTGCCGTTGTCTACGCAGGTTATAGCGCTATTTAAACAGCTCTTACCTATCACCGGACATTATCCTTATATTTTTATTGGACGAAATGACCGTAAAAAGCCTATAAGTAAAGAAACAGTCAATCAGGTCATTGAATTACTGGGTTATAAAGGCCGTGCGACGGGTCACGGATTTAGACATACCATGTCAACGATTTTGCATGAGCAAGGCTATGATAGTGCATGGATAGAGCTACAATTGGCTCACGTTGATAAGAATAGTATTCGCGGTACTTATAATCATGCACAGTATCTTGAAAAGCGAAGAGATATGTTGCAGTGGTATTCATATAAATTATATTTGGTGTAATCAAGGAAAAGATAAATGTCTTACTTTTTTGACACAGCAGTGAATATTGAAGGAAATAAAAAGCTTAGAACACCACAGGTAGAAGCATACATAAAGATTAGGGAGTTTTTTAGCGATCCGCAAAATCGTGAGGCCTTGGTTGTGTTGCCTACAGGTACAGGAAAAAGTGGGTTGATATCGATTGCACCCTATGGTGTGTCAGAGAAAAGAGTATTAATTATTACACCCGGCTTGGTTACGAAAGACAGCATCAGGAAAACCCAAGAAGTGTTAGAAGATAATTTTTGGGTTAATTGCGATGTTATGTTTAGCAGTAAAGATATTCCGATTGTAAATGAATATGTTTCAGATATATCAGATGAACACTTAGAAAGTAGTCATATTGTTTATTCTAATATTCATAGAATTTCTGGTAATAGAAGTACAACTCTTATTAATCGAGTCGCTCCTGATTACTTTGATTTAATTATTGTAGATGAGGCTCATCATGCCCCAGCACAAAGCTGGCGTGACGCAATACAATATTTTTCTAATGCTAAGATTCTTCATGTTACGGGAACGCCTTATCGGGGGGATAATCAGGAAGTTCCCGGAGTGAAAATACATGAAACGCCATTGTCTGAGGTCATGAAAGATAAATATGTTAAATGGCTAAGGAAAGAAACGGTTAATGCTAGTGAGTTATTCTTTTATACGCCAGATATGCCAGGTGTTAAGTTATCTAAAGATGATGTTCTTGCGCTTAAAGATAAAGAATGGATTGAAAAGAGCGTAGCGTTATCAGAGGAATGCTCTAAAGATGTGATTGAACATAGCATCCGTCGGTTAGATGAGCTAAAAAAAATATCAACCTCTGTGCCACATAAGATATTAGCTGTAGGGTGTAGTATCACTCATGCGGAAGATCTATATAAGTGGTATACAGAAAAAGGGCTGAGAGCTACTATAATTCATAGTGAGATGGAGCCTGAAAGAATCGCCACCTCGTTTAAAGAGATAGACAATAATAATTGTGATGTGGTTATATCAGTAAATATGCTAATGGAGGGGTATGACCATAAGTATTTAAGTATATTGGCAATATTTAGACCATATAGAAGTCTTAATGCATTCGCACAGGTTGTAGGGCGTATATTAAGGGCCATACCAGATAATGAGATTGCTGCTTTTGAAATAGATAATAATGGTTTGGTTATCTTTCATGAGGAAATTGGTCTAAATGTAATGTGGGATACTTTCCAAAAGGAAGTGGACAGGGCAAAAAGAGCTAGTGTTAGAGAATATATATTTAGCGATCGTGATTATGTTGAGAGAGAGCAAGCTCTAGCGGGAATTGCTAGTGATGGTGCGTATGTAAGTGAAACCGATTCATATTTAGATGATATCGATTTTAATGCTCTTTTTGAGCAGAAAAGAGCTGAAATAAGTGAAGCTGTTTCTAGCCAAATAGAAAAAATAAGATTAGCTGGTATTACATTATCCGATTCAGCAATTGAAGGGTTGAAAAAGTCATTAGTAGAGGAGGAGGCGCGTAAAGTTGCTGATATTATAGATCCTGAGCTAATTGAAAAACGACCACATATCGCAAGAAAAAGAATGCGAGAAATCCTTAAGACAAGAACCCAAGATGAAGTTGCTAATCTATTGAATGATAAAGGTATTGGTGAGAAGAGTTCAGAACTATATGATATTTTTGGTCGTCATATGCAGTATATAGCACCAACGGACGCCAATGATGGTATCTTGATGCGTTATATTAATTTAAAATTGTCAAAAGCCTTTGGGCGTGTGGATGAGCGTGATAATAAAACTCTGCTACAGTCTATAGATGCGTTGCCCGGTATTTTAAAAGAAGTTGAGAGGATGATAAGATGACTAACCAATTGAAAATAAAAGATATTATTAATAAAATAATAGCCTTTTGCATGGTGAAGGGAGTTCAGCCAGAAGAGTTGGTTACTGCTATTTTTGATAACGAATACGAAAGCATTGAAACTATTAAGAAAAATGGAATGGTTCATCTAATTATCACGTATCAGGAATCTATCGAAGATTCTCATAGCATCGTGAAAACGAGGTACATATATGATAATGAGAGACGATTGCAGATAGTTGATCAAAAGATAAATTCTTCACCCTATAAAACGCAATGGGATCGTAACAGTAAATTAAACATTTTACTTGATGAATTAGCACTTTTGGTTTCAAGTAGAGATAGTTTAATTGAAGTAATAAAAGACACTATTCCGAATGAACTTCGCGGTGTAATTTACCCTCAGTTAAAAATTGCTTGTTAATCTCATAAAGAAGGCAGATTTATAGTCTGCCTTCACTCGCTTTAGAAGAGTAAGTATAACAATTCAAAAATGCTAAAATGTAGTATGTTATTTAATATGTTGGTCAATATCAACGATTGAGATAACACCTTTTAGAATTCTCAACGAAGTGTAATGTGAGCTTGAAAAATAGGTGTCAAACACATCCGCGCGCAATGGTCCCCCGCCTACGCGCTCTGACTTTATCATGCACTTTTCATGCATGACATAAAGAGCCTACAAGCCCTTGTAGCGCGGTGTTTCAGATGTTTTGATGCAAGGGCGTTGCATGCAAAATCATGCACTATATGCATGCAGTGCTCATTTTGGCAGGCTAGCCAGAGAAAAAGCCCTTAAACGGCAAGGGCAAAGTGGCGAGAGTCGGAGAAAAGTCCCTGCCTTGAGAGGTTACAGGCGGAGCGGGATTATTAATGAATTCGTGCGTTAGAACCGTAGCGATTTAATACTTTTCGTTCTGGTAGAATAACCTCTGGTATTATTTCAGGCTCTTTAATCGGAGGGCGGGTAATTATTTTATCCACACTCTCAATCGATTTAAAGGTACAAGAACACTCTATATTCTGACACTGATAATACGCCTCTTTGGTCTGCTCAGATAAATAGCGGCTGGCACGCGTATGAGACGCATGTTTACACACAGGACAACGCATCATAATTATTGCTCCCCGGCTGGGTTTAGTTTTTCCCGTTTTACCTTTATTGCTTCAAATAACCGCGCACATTTTATCGGACTATTGTTCAGAGCAGAGTCAACATAACCCGGTTGTGGTGGCTGTAGTGTGAGTTCGGCTAATATCGATTCTTTTTCCATATCAAACGTATAGAGTCCCGCCAATGAAAGAAGAGTCGCTGTAAGTGTACCCAAAGCCTTCTCCGATGATGTATCTGTGTAGAGTTCGTTCACAGCGACCTTTAATTTCACTGCCCGGATGAGTTCGGGTGACAGGGTTTTCATTGCGGCAGACATTTCCATCTTCGCATATTCCATCAACGCTACTTTATGCGTGTCTTTATAGGGTCTTGCAGAAGCACATAATTGCAGTGACGTGTAATCTTTATCCAGTTCCAGTTCTTCAATCAGATGCCCGAATTCTTGCGCCAGCTCCCGCTGTGAAATCCGGCGGATATGCTCGGTTTGCAGCTCATCCGTCATTTCACCACGCAGGCTACGAAACAGTTTGCGCCAACTGCCGTCAGCCTGTTGGCTCTGGTTTTCGGCGTCGCGTTGCTTTTGCTGGCTGCGGGCAATGGACGCAATAATTTCTTCGTAGGTTTCTTCATTCTTCAGGTGTTGCGCTTTCGCCACTTTAAAACTTTCAAGAACGGGTGTAATTGGGTGTGGGGTTGTTTGGCTCATCTAGTTATAACTCCGTTTCAGTCAAGGTGGGGTCATTTTGTAAGCTCTCACACAACGTCTCAATCCATGCTCGTTGTACCATTTCCTATACAACACACGCTCTACATCAGTTCAAATAAGGTCTTAAAGATAATAGTTTTATAAAAACTGTTTGTAAGTATCCCGCTTAAACGGCCCATTCATTTTTAGAGATCTTCCGACATACTGATGATGTCACCTGAGGAGATCCTTATGCGCAAGATCCGATTTACCGAGCACCAGATCATCGCCGTACTGAAGTCCGTCGAAGCGGGTAGGACCGTCAAAGATGTGTGCCGCGAGGCTGCTATTTCCGAAGCCAGCTATTACAATTGGAAGGCGAAATATGGCGGGATGGAAGCCGCTGATATCAAAAAAATCAAAGATCTAGAAGACGAGAATCGCCGTCTGAAGCAGATGTTTGCCGACCTGAGTCTGGAATGCCGTGCGCTGAAAGACGTCATCGAAAAAAAGCTTTAAAACCAGCGATAAAGCGTGAGCTCGTCAACTATCTGACCACGCAGTTTACGATGAGCATACGCCAGGCATGCAGGACGTTATCGCTGAGCAGGACGGTGTTTCGTTATCAACCGAATACACGACGTGATGAACCGGTGATCCAGAGGCTGACTGAGGCGGCTGAACGCTATCCCCGCTRTGGATTTAAGAAGCTTTTTCAGGTGCTTCGCAGGCAGGGATACGCCTGGAACCACAAACGCATACACCGGATTTACTGTCTGCTAAAACTGAATTTTCGTCGTAAAGGGAAACAACGCCTGCCGGTGCGTAATCCGGCGCCGCTGGCCACGCCGGAAGCCCTCAACCAAAGCTGGTCGATTGATTTTATGCACGACGCGCTGACATGTGGCCGACGTTTTCGGACTTTCAACGTCGTGGATGATTTTAACCGCGAGGCTCTGGCTATCGAAATTGACCTGAATATTCCGGCGCAGCGCATTGTGCGGGTGCTGGACAGAATAGCGGCAAACCGTGGCTATCCGCTGAAGATGCGGATGGATAACGGGCCGGAATTGATATCACTGGCGCTGGCACAATGGGCTGAAGACCATGGCGTGATGCTGGAATTTATCAAGCCCGGCAAACCAACACAGAACGCGTTTATCGAACGGTTTAACCGAACGTACCGGACCGAAATACTGGATTTTTATCTGTTCAGAACACTGAATGAAGCACGGGAAATAACGGAGCGCTGGCTGAATGAATACAACAGTGAGCGGCCTCATGAATCCCTGAATAATCTGACGCCGGAAGAATATCGGCTGATGGCTGAGAAACCGGAAATCTCAAAAAGTGTGTGGAACTAAAGCTGGGATACTTACATTCTCATCAGATAATCCTAGAAATGTACTGACACTGACACATCAGCCAGCATGATGTAACCAGCCGCATTTTTATCGATTTTCCTGATTTTTCCATCGCAGTATGATAAATATACATGACATTGATAAGGATATTGAATGGATTTCAAGGATGAATCAGGTGTCAGACCTACGCTGTGTGTTCACTGAAGGCAGTATCGCCTTGCCTGCTGATTACCGTGAGCAGACCGTCAATATTTTGATTGCCCCGCAAAAGCCCTCACTCAATGTTTCCCGTGACCAGTTACGCCCGGACGAAAGCTTTGAAGCCTATCTCGCTCGCCAGCGTGAGGTATTGCAAAAAGGTCTGCGCAAGTACCAGGCTCTCGACGAACAGCCCGCAGTCTTGGGCGATAGCCTGTTCCATGGCATCACGCTGCTTTACCGTTACCATCCGCAAAAAGGCCAGACACTGCATCAACGTCAGGCGGCGTTTTTGGTTTCGGCCTCCACCGTGCTGATTTTCACGCTGACCAGTGCTCATGCCCTGAGTGAACAGGATGAAGCCTTCTTCTCTGATTGCTTAAACAGTTACCAACACCCCTAATCTTTCGCACACGGACAGGAGCGAATACTCATGCTGGAAGCGGCACGCGTCGGTGATCCCATCGGCCATTCTCAGGCTATCGCCGGGTTGATTGGTGGAACGATTTTAGGCGGAATCATCAACGTTGCCGGGGGCATTCTGGGCGGGATGCTGTTTGCTGCCGGGTGCGCGTCTGCGTGTCTCGGTGTCGGTATTCTGCTGATTGGGGCCTCGATTGCCGTCGGTATGGCGGCGAACGCCCTGGGGGAGAAAGCGCGGGATGCCGGTGTTGAGGCTGGAGCCGGTTCGATGAGTCCCAGCGGTGCCATTATCACCGGCTCGGGCAATGTCTTTACCAATGGCAAAGCGGCGGCTGTTTCGTCACTCAGCACGGTGAACTGCGACAAGGACAAGGTTCAGCAGGTGGCTCAGGGCTCATCCTCTGTGTTTATCAATGGCCTGCCAGCCGCCCGCAAGAGCGATAAAACCACCTGTGATGCCACCATCATGGCGGGGTCACCCAACGTGTTTATTGGTGGCGGTACGACCACCACGGAAAGCATCACAACTGAAATTCCCCAATGGGCCTACACCGTGTCTGACCTGACGATGTTTGCGGCGGGCCTGATAAGCTTTGGGGGGGCGGCCAGCAAGGGGCCGGGCGCGATTCAAAAGTTATTTGCCAAACTGCCGGGCGCGGACAAGATAGCCAAAATCGCCTGTCGGTTGGCCCCGTTGGCAATAGTAGCGTCGGTGGCAGGCGTTCTGGCTAAACCGGTGGACGTGACGACCGGGCAGAAATTCCTCAATGATGACGACGAACTGGATTTTACTCTCGACGGTGAATTACCCCTGTTCTGGCAGCGTCGCTATCTCAGCAGCCATGTCTATGAGGGCGTGCTGGGACGCGGTTGGAGCCTGTTCTGGGAGAGTGAACTGCGGCAGGTGGAAGACGGTATTCTGTGGCGTAACACCTATGGCGACTTCATTCCCTTCCCGGATGTGCCCGCAGGCCACCAGACGTTCTGCCCTGACCAGCAGTGCTGGCTCACGCATCATGAGGATGGCCGTTGGTCTGTCCACGATGCGGGCGAACTGCGTTACCACTACCCGGCCTTTGATGCCGAGGGCCGTGCTCCTCTAGGTGTCATCAGCGATAATGTCGGTAACCAGCAGTCATTCCACTACAACGCACAACGGCAGATGGAGAGCGTCACCTGTACCCGTGGGCAAACCCTGCGCTGTGAGTACCATCCCGAACTGAATCGTCTGACGGCAGTCTGGCAGCACACGGTGTCTGGTGAGGTGCTGCGTGCCCGTTACCAGTATAACGAGAAAGGGCAACTGGTGGCGGTACAGCACCGGGGTGAGGCGGTGATGCGCCGCTTTGGCTGGGATGAACATAACGGTTTGCTGTTATGGCATGAGAATGCCACGGGATTGCGCTGTGACTATCAGTGGCAAGAGATTGACGACATCTGGTGTGTGGTTGAACAGCACACCAGTGAAGGCGATGGCTACCGACTGGCCTATGATGAAGAGCAGCGTCAACGTATTGCCACCTGGCAGGATGGCAGCCAGACGGTGTGGGCGTTGGACGAACACCGTCGTGTCAGCCGTTACACCGACCGCTCTGGCAACACGCATCATCTGTTGTGGGACGACGTAGGGCAACCCGCCGGTTACCGCTCGCCGCTGGGGCATCTGCGCCAGTGCCAGTGGGATGAACTGGGTAGGCTGGTGTCGGTCACCGAGGCCAATGGTGCGAAAACGCGCTGGCAGTATCAGCGCAACAGCGACCGACAGACCTTTGTGTTCTGGCCGGATGGCACGTCAGAACGTACCCAATGGGATGAACAAGGACGGGTAGTACAGGAAACCGATCGGTTGTTACAGTCAACTCAGTATCATTACCCCCGTGACAACACGCTGTTGCCGGATAGCATGACCGATGCGCGGGGTGGGGAGAGCCGCTTAGACTGGAACATGCTGGGGTTGATGACCCTTTACACCGACTGTTCCGGCCAGCCGACGACCTGGCGCTACGATACCTTGG
The DNA here is from genome assembly GCF_001656035.1 of Yersinia entomophaga. NCBI lineage: Bacteria > Pseudomonadati > Pseudomonadota > Gammaproteobacteria > Enterobacterales > Yersiniaceae > Yersinia > Yersinia entomophaga. The sequence continues at coordinate 2,665,339 of NZ_CP010029.1, read as the reverse complement.
GTCAACTGCTTTCCCGCCGGGATGCGTTGCAGCAGGAAACCCACTACGAATATAACGATGTAGGCCAACTGGTCACACTGACCTTGCCGGATGGCTCCACCGAGCAGTTTGGCTGGTCTGAAGCTGGGCTGTTGCTCAGCCACCAGTTGGGGAACAACCTGCCTCGCCATTGGCATTACAACGCACGTGGGCAAACCCTGAGTACCACCGACCGCCTGAACCGGGCTATCCGCTACAACTACGATGTTGAAGGGCGTTTGCTCAGTCTGGATAACGACAATGGCGGGGTGTATCGCTTTAGCCGTGATGCGGAAGGCCGCTTACAGGAAGAACAGCGCCCGGACGATACACGTTATGGCTACACTTACGATGCCGATGGGCAGATGAGCGCGGTCACCCAACGCGGCACGGCAGACGATGAAGGCCAACGGCCCGAGAAACCCAGTCAGCTTGTCTATGATGCCGCAGGCCGTGTGATTGAACGCCAGACACAGACCGAACGGGTGGAATACCAGTGGGACGTGATGGGCAATCTGCTCAGCGCCCGCCGTACCCCCACCGAACAGGGTGAAAAACTGGGTATCCAGCCTAATACCGTCACTTTTGAACGGGATAAACTGGGCCGGGTCGTCAGGGAGCATAACGGCGTCGAGGCGCTGACCTACCAATACGATGCGTTGGGCAACCTGACCACGTTGGGACTGCCAAATGACGACCAGTTCCATTGGCACCACTACGGCTCCGGGCATGTCACCGCCATCCGCTTCAATGACCAGATAGTCAGTGAATTTGAGCGCGATGCGTTGCACCGGGAAACCAGCCGCACGCAAGGCACCCTGACGCAGCACCGGCAGTATGACCGTCTGGGGCGTCGCCAGTGGCAGAGCAGCGTCAGCCATCGGATTACCGAGGCACTCACTTCCCCGGAGCAAGGGATTCTGTGGCGAGCTTATCATTATGACGATATGCATGAACTGGCTGCGGTGGAAGACAGCAACCGGGGCACCGTGAGCTATGGTTACGATGAAGAGGGACGGCTACGTCACGTCTACTCGGCACACAGTGGGCAAGCCTCGGTGCGTTATGACCGGGCCGACAATGCGCTGATAGTGCCGCTACAGACGCCAGAGAGTTCACCCCATACCGGTGGCAGCGAGCCTTACCGTGATAACCGCCTCACCCGCTGGGAGCAGTGGCAATATCAGTATGATGCCTTTGGCAATATGGTGGTCAGGCAGGACAGCGCCCGTATCCAGCGTTATCGCTACGACGGAGATAACCGGTTGGTGGGGGCCAAGGGGGACGGGCCGAAGGGATTGTTTGAGGCGCAGTACCACTATGATGCGCTAGGCCGCCGGTTGAGCAAGAGCGTGAGCACCCGGCAGGAGCGGCACGAAACGCATTTTCTGTGGCAAGGACTGCGGTTGCTGCAAAGCCGCACCGCAGACAGCCAACAAACCTACTGTTACGACCCGAACGAAGCCTATACGCCGTTGGCCTGCATTGAACGGCGCTACGGTGAAGACCAGTTGTATTGGTATCATACCGACCTGAACGGCTCACCGCAGGAAGTGACCAACAAACAGGGCGACATGGTGTGGTCAGGGCAATATGGGGTGTTTGGGCAGGTGACCCGCCAGACGGAGGCGATGTGGCGCAACCTCAGCAAACCGCTGGGGCAGTTCAGGCAGCCGCTGCGTTATGCCGGGCAATATCTGGATGAAGAAACCGGGTTACACTACAATACTTACCGCTATTATGCACCGGAAGTCGGTCGGTTTATCACGCCTGACCCGATCGGGTTACTGGGCGGACTGAATTTATATCAATATGCGCCGAATCCGCTGAGTTGGATCGACCCTTGGGGCTTGGCAAGTTGTAGAGTCATAAAGGCTAAAAGTCGAAATGATGCTTTAAGGCAAGCTCAAAATCATGCACAAGTTCCGAGGGTTTCTCGCGGCGGTCAAGACATTAGCTTGAATGATTTAAATCCAACTAGCCGTGGGGATAAATGGGGAAAGATGAAAGCTGATGGTGCTCAAAAATTAGGTCGCCGGAATCCTAATGGAAAAAACCAATGGTTTGAACATCCCGATGGACATCCTGACGCTGGCATGCCAAATATACCTAAACACCATGACTCCGGACATATTCATTCAATTAACACTAAAGGCGAAGAGGTTATATTTACATGGTAATCAAAGAGCGATTAATAAAATTTCCGGTTCCTGATTGGAATAGAGTAATAAGCTCTGATCTTGACTCAATAGCTTATTGCTTGTGTTATCAATATGATGTTGATATCAATAACTACGGGCCTTATGGATTTACTACTAGTACTTCTTTGAAAATCATTAATGATACATTCCCTAATATGTATTTCTATAAAAATGCAGATAATTCAACAAATGTGAAATTAATTAGTGTGGGAAATGTCAAAAATAAAGGTGCTTATCTATATGGTAGTAATGAAAAAATTGAGCACTTAAGTGTGGAATTAGATAAATATCAAATAATTGAAAAGAAAAATGAAATAAAAATGAGAAAATCGCTTAGTTTAGACCCGCCACCTGCAAAGCCTCTGATTTCAAATCTATCCAACAATCATGGATACGAAAGTGATGTTATAAAAAAAATAATAAGTTTTGGTTGTGGTTTTTTTATATATCACCATTACATGCCAGAAGCAGGGGACAGTTTTATATTGTTTGATAGAGAACTAGTATCTTCTTTAAAGAATTGCGCATTGAATTATGGTATCGAATTTTTAGAAGTTAGCTCTATAAATGATATGAAATCATGGTGATATTGACATTAGTTCGCATCTCGAACAGCGGTCTTCTATTCCCTCTGCTTCGCCCGAATCATTATCTTGTTCGCGGACGAAATGAATTTATAAGTATGTGAATGCTCTGTTAACTTGAACGGATCCGCGGGGTTGACTCCTTGGGGATTCGGTAAGTTTAACGAATGGTTTAATGCTGATTCAGTTCAAGATGTTATAGACAATAAAGCGTCAGTATCATCGGCCTTAAGGGGAAGCGGCGGAAAACATGAATTATTCCCTGTTTCGTTAGCAGCTAAAGCCAAAGAGTTAGGTTTTAGCGCTGAGGAGTTAAAAAAATACGCTGTAAACACGGATAGAATCACATTCACTAATGTAACTGATTCTAAAGGACTTCCTGTGCCGGATGGAGGGCACCATGGTAGCCGGTCTGGTAGACATTTCCATAATAAGTTAATTGCTGATTTAGAAGGTGCAACGTCTAAAGCTGATGCTAAGAAGATAATAGCTAGACATCATAAAGGTCACATGAAACTAAGCAGGTGTTAAATATGGAAAATAAAGTACACGTTTGGATTGGAACTAATTTCTCCTCAGAAGAGGAATACATGGAATACTTTGAGTTGGATTATTCTGTTGAGGGAGACTTTAATAACCCTAATTATAGGCAGTGTGCGTTTTGCAAAGACATCGGCATCCAATGGTATGATGATGACTTCATTGGCATGATACCTAGACATAAGCAAGAAGTGTCTTTAGATGAGATACTACTCGATGCTGCTGTTGATCAGGATGAATTATCATTAGTAAAAAGTGAATGTGATAATTTGGGTATTAAAAAAGCTAATGCAATATTTTGGTATCAAGATCCCAACTTAGTGATAAAACGACCAATTAAAGATCAGTATAATGGGCTAAAATATATTGGTTTATTCAATGGCGACTAGCGAGTTTTGGGGGTGGGATAAGAAGCCAAGAATCATGCTTAGGTGTAACGGCTTGCAATCGAAAACGGTCGGGCTCGCAATCAGCGCAAATTTGAGCTCACATTAACTGACAATGAAAAGGTTGTGTCGCATTAACATTGCTGTGTCGGCAAAAATTGTGTTGCCTGTTTTTTAGGCGGCCAACAAATAAAATTGTTCTGCCGGTGATAGATGCTCTCCGGCAGGGTGCTGAAGTTGCCCTTTACGTATCATATGAGCCTATTCTGAACCCTCGATTTCACCCACTGGCATCTCCAACCGCAAATCCACCCATCGCCCATGCGGAATATCCACCGGCTGACCATCGCTGTAGCCGTCCCGTTTATTCTGGGCAAAATTCATCGAAAAGTGTATTGCCTTCGAATCATGAGGAGCTGTTTAGACAAAGCCAGCTAGATCCTAATGATCCTAAAACAAGTTGGACAAAAGTAGGTGAGGGGAAGAAAGCTAATTGGCATAGGTTCCAAAGTAGTGCTGCTGATGGTTCAGGTGCCTTCCATTGGAATGGTTCAACCGATGGTGTAGATATACGCGGAAACCCTCGTGCCATAGATAAGAAAAACGTACCTAAGTACGCAAGAAATATGAAGGGATGTTGAGTATGCCTAATATGATAGGAACAAAATCGACTGTTGGAATTGAATATGACATTTCTGATTCAAAATTATTTATGGGGTATGCCAGATTATGGTTTGAGGGTAATAGTTTAGGCGCATTGTCAGAGTTAATATATCTTGATGGTTACTTGGTTGGCGGTCTTATGGATATAATGAAAAAGGAAAGGTTACAACCTATTTTGGGGGGTGAATCTCAAGAGGCGATATTTTGTAAGTTAAATGAAGCGTTGTGTATATCCGATGATGATTTTTATGACGATGAAAAGAACGATTTAAGTGATTTAGCGAGAAGCTACTCTGTAAGTTTTGGTACTTTTCTTGATGATTTCACTGTTTTTTCTTTCAGGGATGAGTCTGGTGAGGGTAATATCTTGTGGCAAATATCATCTCCAGTTGAGAACGTGGCTCATGCAGAATTGAAGAATTATCCCAGAAGGATATTCTATTCTAAATTCATCTATGATGATATTGAATTACTAATTAATAGAATAGAGTCTTTGAAGGCTGGTGCATGATGAGTTCAAATATTAATATCTAACTCTTTCTGGTTCAATATGGGTGTTACGATATTCGGTTTCGATTTTTTCCTCAGTATTGTCGAATATAGAGATTGCCTATTTGAATTCATTCCATGACTTGTGGAATGTTTTTGGCATATTTGTCAGATCGTTAACACAGATTTTAATATGAGCCATTAAGGTCTTGCTGCATTTCTGACGTAGCAGATTGAGATTGTTAACCTCTGTTTGGGTGGCTTCAACTTGTGATTCGTAGTACTGGCGTACGCGATCTAAACTTTTCAGCGCTTCTTTTTTTCAGAACCTCGTAACATGTTTCGTTCCTTGGGGGATGTTGGCTAAGCAAATCAATCACTATATTGAGGTAGGAAACAAGTTGGTTCACTGAATCATGAGAGAAGTGAAGCCACTTATACAACTGCCTAGGCTAATCTCCTCAATGAAAAGACGTTTTTTTGGCATTCAATCAAATTTCATACACATATTACTGCAGTAATTCTAGACGATACGCGCATTACTGCGCCTTGAGCTTGTTAGGTAATTCACTGAAGGATAAGAAATATGACCCAGCTCGATTCCGCTTTGGTGCGGTGAATACCATTCGCCGTGACCGTCTGTTAACCAATATGGATTGGCCCGTCATGTACCCAGCGTATTCTCGTAGCGCTCGCTACACCTACATTCCCGCCATCGCCACAATTTCTCCCGTTACCTCCAAAACAGTCTAGAAAACCATCATATATCATTATGATACTGTCACTTCACGTCTGTGATGTTCCGCGCCCCCCTTAAATCTGCCACAAATGTGTATAGAATTTCATGGTGATTTTTTAGTTACAAATACCCATCCAAAAAAATCGTCCAAAACACATTCTCTGTTTTCTTCTGGCAGGAGCAATTCGGGTCGCTGTCTAATCCGGTAAGTAGGATTCAGCTATAAATTGGAGGTTTAGCGGTTAGAAAGAAATTAAATTATTGTTCTATATAATAATTAAAAGTGGCACGCTTAATGAATTAAATAACCTTTTTTTGTAAGAGTTACGTTGCCATACCTTCATAATGAGTAATGAGTTTTTTATGCTACGGCTCAGTTTGTTAAATAATTAAGTATTAAATCGGTCCTTAATGTTTTTACATGTATTTTAATGATAATTAATCTGTCGAATATCTAGCAATGATGTACTCTTTTAATATTATTTGTGAATCTATCAGATAAGTCCCGTTGCGTTATGAGATATTTGGCTATGGCTGCTTTCAGCAGGATAAATCAAGGATAAGCAGGGAGTGGATTAACATGTATTTTAACAGGCAGTGGATTATACCTTATTTGTTAAGCGCACTATTAACTCAGGAAAATGAGATTATGTGCTCGGTGGCATTATGAAGACATTAATTGACTGTTATGTAGATGTTTTTCGTTTCGCTTTGATTCTGGAAAAACAGCCTGATTTTAACCATAATTATCAGTATGTTCGTGAAAAAACCACAGAGGTTTTTGAAAGGGCGGCGAAAGCCGCGGAGTCGCAGGGCTATAGTGATTCTGAATGCGATCGGGCATTATTGGCTGTCATGGTTTGGTTTGATGAGTTTATTTTATCCTCCTCGCTCTCTTATGCTAAGCAATGGAAAGATATTTTGCTGCAAACACAATTATTTCAGACCACTACCGGTGGGGATGTTTTTTTCAACCAGCTAGAAAAAATTGATAAAAATGAAAATGAGCTTCGAATGGTCTATTTACTTTGCCTGCGGCTAGGATTTCATGGGAAATATAACAAGGACAACGATATTTTCCTGGATAAAACTATTGCCAATGAAGAAAAATGCTTGCCTGAGTATTGTTATCTCAAATTAGTTGATATTAGCCATAAACTGATGTGTTCCAGGAAAAAATCAATAATTAAGTTGATATTAAATCGAGTTATTAATAGGAGATGGTCAGCATCTATTATTGTACTCCTTTTTTTCTCTGTTATTTCGTGGATTGAGTTTTTTTGATGCTTACAGGCTCGACCTATGATTAAGAAAGTAACGCTCCTCCACGGGGCGGGAATGTGGGCTCAGCGGTCTTTAGCTTTGCGTATCTTTATTACGCTATGGCGGGGATTTTGCCATAAAAAGGCCAGAATAGGATTATTAGTCATGCTATTCGGATTAATGGTTCTCTGGGGATGGCGGAGCTGGGCATTAATCACTTTTAAAATAAAAAGTCTCGATCCAAATGCGTTGGTTACTCAATTACAGATCAACGAGCGCTGGCAAGATTCGCCGCTGAGTTATCTCCCTTTTATCCCCATATTGAAATGGCAGCATCGAACTATTGAAAAAGCGCTATTGGAAAGCGCTCCTGCTGATTTGGGAAATATCACAGAGGAATTTCGCCGCTATTATGACCGCTTCCGCACTGAAGCACCAATACGGCAGCGTGAAATGATACTGGCGTTGGCTCAGTATATTTTGGTTAAACAAAGCCTTTTCGAGCACGATTATCTTGTCGATTCTTTTGAACGGCTACGTTATGTCAAAAAACCAGTTTCTGATGTTGCCGCTCCTATTTTATTACCTTACATCCAATTAGCTTTGCAGCGTGCGCAATGGCGATTACAACCGGAAAAAAGCGAGTTAACTCAGCTACGGCAATTATTGGCTCGGTTAGTAGAAAGCGATCCCCAATGGCGCTGGTTGCTGGCCAGTGCATCTAATGCTTCGGTAAAGCCTGCAGTTAACATCTGGCTCCATTCTTTGTCTATGGACGATTTTCCCGATCTTTGGACGTTAGTCCGCGTACAGCAGGTAAATGATTGGCTGGAAACCGTTGAACAGGCGGTTGGCGATGATATTGCACTGACAACGTTTACCGCTTTTCGCCAGCAATGGCCATCTATTCGGCAGGAAAACTGGCTAGAGCTTCTATTTAACGTGGTTAATGAGGATTTTCCGCCATTGAGCGCGCAGGAGTGGCAGGATCGTTTGTTAAGTATCAGGCAGGGTAGTAGTCCGTCGATGGAATTTGCCAGACAAATGAATCTGCAATTATCTGATATTTCCGAAGCGCAGAGCCAGCCTTGGTTACAAGAACACCGGCGTTTAATCATTCTCGATCAATATACTACGCGATCACCGAACATGGGATATCTGCACAAAATAAAGCAACAATGGCAGCAGCGTATCGAGCGGTGGCTGATGCCGGAGCCTCGGTCGGCAGCGGCTTCAACCAAAGTGTCGCTCCGCGCATGGCAGGCTTGGCGAGAGGCATTAAGTTTTGCGGTTGAAGAAAGTATCAAGACTGCGCAGGATAGCCGTAATTTGACCGAAGGGTTGTTCCAGCAACAGGAGGAAACGACGAGTAATCCGCTGCAACGGCTGTTTCAACGTTATGTCGAACTGCAAAAAGGAGCCGGTAATCATGCGCAGGATTTGGGAATAATGGCGGTGTGGAAGCTGTATCAAAGCGACGGTGATTTTCTATTAGCTCATGCTATTCGCTGTACTGGATGCTGGGTTCAGAAACAGTGGGAGGATCAGGTATTGGAGCCAATGAACCAGAATGGGAAAGGGCTGAGCTACGATGAGCGGCAGGCGCTGGCGTGGCAGTATGTATCAGACTTTTTAGCTGGTCCGGCTCAGGCGATTTTGAGCATGAGTGAGAAAGGGCCACAGATTAACCACTATCAGGGGAAATCTGCCGCTTTAACGCCGGGTTTTCTCGGATTGCTCGGAACCTTGTCGCAAAGAGAAAATACCACAGCCAATGTTGCTAGAAAAAATATGCAGCAGCCCTGGCCGAAAAGCCAGCAAGATAAGGCTTTGAAGGCCGATTCGGATGGTCTTCGCCAGCGCCATTCTTTGGACATAAATCCGCAACAATCGATGGCATCATGGTCATTCCAATTACCGCCGAAGGTTGTTCACTGCCAATAATATTATGTTAAATAGCTTGTCGATGGGATGGCCATTTAACGTGAATAATTATCATTTGCGTTAAATGTTATAGTGATTTATGTGAACCAAATGTGAAATATATGTGATTTTGTGCGCAAAAATAGACCAATTTTATGCTGGTTTTGTTAGTGATATCACGTCTAATATTCTTTTGAACCGATATATATCAATTTTGATACAAATATAACTAATTGATTATAAAGTGTTTTTGTAATTTCACACCGTCATTTATCTTCAAAAGTCAGTTGTTATTCCTTAGCTTGCTTATACTTGTCTATACGAGTATATGTTAATAAACATCCAAAGCGAGCAGTGCCTATTGGCACTCAGAAACCCTGTTGAAGGAAATTGCCGTGACTGCTGAAAACAGATTTCGTGATAGTGAAATTCGCGCCCCGCGTGGTACGCAACTGAATGCCAAAAGCTGGTTTACCGAAGCGCCACTGCGCATGCTAATGAACAACCTGGATCCTGAGGTGGCTGAAAATCCTAAGGAATTAGTGGTTTATGGCGGAATTGGCCGAGCGGCTCGTAACTGGGAATGTTACGACAAAATTGTTGAAAGCCTGAAACAGCTTAATGATGACGAAACGCTGTTGATTCAGTCCGGTAAGCCCGTTGGTGTGTTTAAAACTCACAGCAACGCGCCACGAGTGCTGATCGCCAATTCCAATCTGGTGCCACATTGGGCCAATTGGGAGCACTTTAACGAACTGGATGCGAAAGGGCTGGCAATGTACGGTCAGATGACCGCAGGCAGTTGGATCTATATCGGTAGTCAAGGCATCGTACAGGGCACCTATGAGACATTTGTGGAAGCAGGCCGCCAACATTTTAACGGTAGCCTAAAAGGGCGCTGGGTTCTCACCGCCGGTTTAGGCGGGATGGGCGGCGCGCAGCCTCTGGCGGCCACTCTGGCGGGCGCTTGCTCGTTGAATATCGAGTGCCAGCAAAGCCGCATCGATTTTCGTTTAAAAACGCGCTATGTGGATGAGCAAGCAACGGATTTAGACGATGCGTTAGCGCGAATCAAAAAATATACCGCTGCTGGCGAAGCCGTTTCTATTGCTTTGTGCGGTAACGCCGCCGAAATTCTGCCGGAATTGGTACGCCGTGGCGTTCGCCCGGATATGGTGACTGACCAAACTAGCGCCCATGACCCTCTTAATGGTTATTTGCCGAAAGGTTGGGGCTGGGAAGAGTACCGTCAGCGCGCGCAAAGCGAACCAACTTTAGTCGTCAACGCGGCTAAAACCTCTATGGCCGAGCATGTTGAAGCCATGCTGGCTTTCCAAAAAATGGGTATCCCGACTTTCGATTACGGCAACAATATACGCCAAATGGCCAAAGACATGGGTGTCAGTAATGCTTTTGATTTCCCTGGCTTTGTTCCTGCCTATATTCGTCCATTATTCTGTCGCGGTATTGGACCATTCCGCTGGGCTGCGCTCTCTGGAGAGGCGGAAGATATTTATAAAACTGATGCCAAAGTAAAAGAGCTGATTCCAGATGATGAGCATTTGCATCGTTGGCTGGATATGGCGCGCGAACGTATTAGTTTTCAAGGATTACCGGCGCGTATTTGCTGGGTCGGTTTAGGTCAGCGGGCAAAATTAGGCCTGGCTTTCAATGAGATGGTTCGCAGTGGCGAGCTGTCTGCCCCTATCGTTATTGGCCGCGATCATCTGGATTCCGGCTCGGTCGCCAGCCCGAACCGGGAAACTGAAGCGATGCAGGACGGCTCCGATGCAGTTTCTGACTGGCCGTTGCTTAACGCATTACTCAACACCGCCAGCGGCGCGACCTGGGTTTCTCTGCATCACGGCGGCGGCGTAGGCATGGGCTTCTCACAGCATTCCGGCATGGTCGTTGTATGCGACGGAAGCGATGAGGCCGCAGAACGTATTGCCAGAGTTCTTCATAACGATCCGGCCACCGGCGTGATGCGTCATGCCGATGCGGGATACGAGATTGCGATCAATTGCGCGCAACAACAAGGGCTTAACTTGCCGATGGTTGCCGCCACTCAAGGGAAAAAAGCATGAAAACTCTGACACTGCGTCCGGGTCAGTTGACGCTGGCCGATCTGCGCCATATTTATCAGCAGCCGGTACGCATCATCCTGGATGATGAATCCTATGGGCCAATTCAGAAAAGTGTGGATTGCGTGCAGGCCATTTTGGCCGAGAAACGCACCGCTTATGGTATTAACACCGGTTTTGGATTGCTAGCTTCAACCCGTATTGCGACGGAAGATTTGGAAAACTTACAGCGCTCAATCGTACTCTCTCACGCGGCTGGCGTCGGTGAAGCCAATGATGACGCTATCGTGCGCCTGATTATGGTTTTGAAAGTAAATAGTCTGGCTCGCGGTTTTTCCGGTATTCGTCTGGAAGTGATTCAGGCGCTTATTGCGATGATTAATGCCGAGGTTTACCCCCATATTCCGTTAAAAGGTTCCGTCGGCGCTTCAGGCGATTTGGCACCTCTGGCGCATATGAGTTTGCTGTTGTTGGGTGAAGGCAAGGCTCGTCATCAGGGGGCGTGGTTGTCAGCCACCGATGCGCTGGCAAAAGCCGGTCTTAAGCCGCTGACGTTGGCGGCGAAAGAAGGGCTGGCGCTGCTCAATGGGACTCAGGTTTCTACCGCTTATGCGCTGCGCGGCTTGTTTGAAACGGAAGATTTGTATGCGGCCGCGACGGTATGTGGCGGTCTGACGGTTGAAGCGGCGTTGGGTTCGCGTAGTCCGTTCGATGCTCGCATTCATGAGGTACGTGGTCAGAGAGGGCAAATTGACGCCGCCCATGCTTACCGTCACTTGCTCGGCACAAAGAGCCAGGTTTCTGATTCCCATAGAAACTGCGAAAAAGTGCAGGACCCGTATTCTCTGCGCTGTCAGCCGCAGGTTATGGGCGCGTGTCTGACCCAAATGCGTCAGGCTGCCGAAGTTCTGGCGATTGAATCGAACGCAGTGTCTGATAACCCATTGGTCTTTGCCGAACAGGGCGACGTGCTATCTGGCGGTAACTTCCATGCGGAACCGGTGGCGATGGCGGCAGATAATTTGGCGCTGGCGCTGGCCGAGATAGGTTCTTTGTCTGAGCGTCGTATCTCGTTAATGATGGATAAACATATGTCCCAGTTACCGCCGTTCCTGGTGGATAACGGCGGCGTTAACTCCGGCTTTATGATTGCACAGGTGACCGCCGCGGCGCTGACCAGTGAGAATAAAGGGCTGGCTTTTCCATCAAGCGTGGATAGCATCCCGACCTCTGCGAATCAGGAAGACCACGTTTCTATGGCACCGAGAGCCGGTAAGCGCCTGTGGGAAATGGCCGAAAATGTGCGCGGGATTCTGGCGGTTGAGTGGCTGGCGGCCTGTCAGGGGCTGGATCTACGTAAGGGCTTAAAAACGTCTGATACGCTGGAATCTGCGCGCCATTTGCTCCGAGAACAGGTGGCCTATTATGATAAAGATCGCTTCTTCGCTCCCGACATTGAAGCCGCCAGTCAACTGCTGTCTCAGCGCCATTTAAATGCGTTGATGCCTGCCGGATTGCTTCCAAGCCTTTCATAAAATAATAAAAACAGATCTTATGGGTGATTCCAAATACTGGTATCACCCTCTCTGAACCCCTGCCTGAAAGGGCTTAAACATTGCGAGAATGCACCATGAAAAATGATTCATCCACGCTCAAACGCGGTCTTAGCGCGCGGCATATTCGCTTTATGGCGTTAGGTTCGGCCATTGGTACCGGGCTGTTTTATGGTTCGGCTGAGGCGATTCGTCTGGCTGGCCCGGCGGTGTTACTGGCTTACTTAATTGGTGGCGCAGCCGTTTTCATGGTGATGCGAGCGTTGGGTGAAATGGCGGTGCACGATCCGGTGGCAGGTTCTTTTGGTCATTATGCCGGTCGCTACCTCGGGCCGTTAGCAGGCTTTCTGACCGGCTGGACCTATACTTTTGAGATGGTCATCGTGGCGCTGGCCGACGTTACCGCGTTCGGTATCTATATGGGGTTATGGTTCCCAGACGCGCCGCAGTGGGTGTGGGTGCTCAGCATTATCTTCTTTATCGGCGCGCTGAATTTGTGCAGTGTTAAAGTATTTGGCGAAATGGAATTTTGGCTTTCATTGCTGAAAGTCACCGCAATTATCGCCATGATCGCCGCAGGTTTGGGCATTATGATGTTTGGCTTTGGTGCCGGGCATGAAAGCACTGGCTTAAGTAATTTGTGGTCGCATCAGGGTTTTATGCCGAATGGCATCAGTGGCGTGATAGCTTCATTTGCCGTCGTGATGTTTGCCTTTGGTGGTATTGAGATCATTGGGGTTACCGCCAGCGAAGCGAAGAATCCGGAAAAAGTGCTTCCGAAGGCCATCAACACGGTGCCGGTGCGCATTTTGCTGTTTTACGTTCTGACGTTATTAGTGCTGATGGCGATTTATCCGTGGAATAGCATTGGGCAGAATGGGAGCCCTTTTGTTGAGATTTTCAGCAGTCTGGGAATCAGTTCTGCGGCAAATATCCTTAATTTGGTGGTGATCACTGCCGCAATATCCGCGATCAACAGCGATATTTACGGCGCGGGGCGTATGATGTTTGGTATGTCTCAGGAAGGATTGGCACCTAAATGTTTTAGCCGCCTGACGCGTAATGGCGTGCCCTGGATGACGATTTTAGTGATGTCAGTGGCTTTGCTGTGCGGTGTGGTTCTTAACTATCTGATTCCGAAGAATGTATTCCTGATTATTGCCTCTATCGCCACTTTTGCCACCGTGTGGGTATGGCTGATGATCCTGATTTCGCAGGTAGCCATGCGCCGCTCCATGAGTAAGGAAAGTGCCTCTCGTCTGGCATTCCCGGTGCCATTCTGGCCGGTAGCACCAATGCTGGCCATTCTGTTTATGGGCTTTATTATTATGGTGTTGGGCTATTTCCCGGATACTCGGATTGCGATGTATGTAGGATTAGGCTGGATTATATTAATGACGCTGGCATGGTGGATTTGGGCGCGAAAAGCGTCGGCAACACCGGTTGACCTGACAGAGCGTAGCGAGTCTTAAACTACGTTGAGGAAAGGAATGAACGGGCTGCTTGATGCAGCCTGTTTTACTTCACTACTTCACTACTTCACTACTTCACTACTTCACTACTTCACTACTTCACTACTTCACTTTCGTTTTAACTCTCTTTTGATTTCCCCGCCGTTGACGCATTAATTTTCGCTGCCAGCTGATGTGTTAACTTCGTCAATTCGGTATTTTGGCGCAATAATTCCAGCATTTGTTCGGCCATGGTCGCGGCCATTTTCTGTCGTTCCTCATTGGCGATAGCCAGCGCCTCCCGGTGCTGTGCGTCAGCTTCGGCATTGGCTTTATCACGTTCAGCCTGACGAGTTTGAGCCAACAGGATCAGCGGCGCAGCGTAGGCGGCCTGTAAGCTGAACGCCAGATTCAGCAAGATAAAGGGATAGATATCAAATTTGGCGAAACCCATAACGTTGGCACCGATCCACAGAACAACAATCAGCGTTTGTGCTCCCAGAAAAAGCGGAGTGCCAAAAAATCGGGCGAAAGCCTCTGCTTTTAGCGCAAACCAGCCGTTGCCAAAGGGGCCGGACAGATGCTCGTGAGTGTGATGGAAGCGAAGATAATCACGACGCGAGCCGCTACCTGATTTGGTCGTTGGCTCAGTTTGAGGGCTATTCATATGTTTTATCCATATAGTGAATTTGTGAGATTCAATTTTAACTAGGGTCTTTATTTACCTTAGTGGAAAATAGCGCAGGTTGTTTTAGTCGTTTAATTAACCAATTGCTTATTTATTCAACGTTAACTTCTATTCTAGCCGAATGAAATCCGGTTAAGATACTGGGATTGCCGAATGGTGATAAACTCAATGTTATATTGATTCCTAATACAGGTCGGGAGTAGCGACGCATGCCTACCAGAGCTATTACGCGGTGGATTAAACGAATTGTACTGGTAGTGGTGGTGATTGCCGTTACCCTATTGGCCGTGCGAATTTACGATACGCAAAGAGGCCCTAAACTTGAGCTTTGGCATACCTTTGTTCCCCATGAAATGCGGGCGGGAGAAATAGATAAAGCCAACTGGGCGGATTATCTGAAAGCGGAAGACAATGTTTTTGCCGAAGTTAAAGCTAATGTGACGGACAAGCTGGAACCCAGAGTTGAGGTGCCGTTAAACCGTTACTATTCCGGTAGCCCTATTTATTCCCCGCATTTTGCCAATGACTGGAACCGTTCTTATATATTGAATCCGGAAGGCACGCCGAAAGGGGCGGTGGTTTTATTACACGGTTTAACCGATACGCCATACAGCCTACGTCATATTGCCGAAAATTATCGTCAACGAGGCTACGTGGCTGTCGGTATTCGTTTGCCGGCTCATGGTTCTGTACCTGCGGCGTTGACGGATGTGGATTGGCAGGATTGGATGGCCGCTACCCGTTTGGCGGTTCGTGAAGCCAAGATATTGAGCGGAAAAGAGTTGCCGCTGCATGTTGTGGGCTTTTCCAACGGCGGCGCGCTGGCGATGAAGTATGCGTTGGATTCTCTGGAAGATCCGCAGTTAGCGAAACCTGAGCGAGTGATCCTGATTTCACCGATGATTGGCGTCACCAGTTTTGCCCGTTTTGCCGGTATCGCTGGCTGGCCCGCTATTTTCCCCGCGTTTGCAAAAGCGTCCTGGTTGGGCATAGTGCCGGAGTTTAACCCGTTTAAATACAATTCGTTCCCGGTAAATGCGGCTCGACAATCCTACCTGTTGACGGCGGCGCTGCAACAGCAGATTTCCCGCGATGCGCGAGATAACAAACTGGAAAGTCTGCCGCCCATTCTGACCTTCCAGTCGCTGATGGATTCCACCGTTAGTACCCGCGCTGTGGTTACCGCGTTGTACAATCACCTGCCAAAAAATGGCAGTGAAGTGGTGCTGTTTGATTTAAACCGCGCCGCTAGCTTTGGCCCGTTATTACGCACGTCGTCTTATACCGCGTTGGCTCGTTTGTTGCCGCCGCCGCCGCGTAACTACAACACCACGGTAATTACCAATGTGTCACCGGAAAGTAACGACACTTTGGCCATAACCACTCTGGCCGGTGAAACCACGGAAACGTCAGTACCGACCGGATTGATTTATCCACCGGACATTTTCTCGCTGTCTCACGTGGCTTTGCCTTTCCCAATGAGCGATTCGCTGTATGGCCGCTATCCGGAACCTCGGGATCAGTACGGTATCAGCTTGGGCACCTTTGCTGCGCGCGGGGAGCGAGCGGTGCTGGTAGTGGGATTAGATTCTCTGATGCGTATTTCATCAAATCCGTTCTATCCGTATATGCTGCAACGCATTGATGCCAAAATAGACGCGCCAGCTAAGTAACTAAGTAAAGTAAGCGCAGAAAGCCTCCATTTACTGGGGGCTTTTTATTTGAGCTGAAATTGCTTGCGATTACATCGCACACTATATATATTGAATCCATAGTTTTTGAATTGGACGCCTGACGTTGAAGAATCCGTTACTGCTTGACCAGCAAATGTGCTTTGCACTGTATTCCGCCAATCTGGCGTTGCATAAAGTTTATCGTAAGCTGTTGGGGAAGCTGGGTCTGACCTATCCGCAATATTTGGTGATGCTGGTGCTGTGGGAAAGGGATGAAGTGACGGTATCGGATATTGGACAACGGCTGTTTTTGGATTCCGCGACTCTCACGCCATTGTTAAAACGTATGGAAAACGCAGAACTGCTGATCCGCACCCGCGCATCCAATGATGAGCGGCAGGTGATCATCCGTTTGACCGAGCAAGGTCGTGCGTTGCGCGAGCAGGCTCAGGGTATTCCAGAAGCGGTGATGTGCGCTGCAGACTGTGATTTTGATAAATTAGTAGATATAAAACAACAGCTTGAATCATTGCGAGAGAAGTTGTTGCAGGAAATCTGATTTCCATAGATGAGAGCCACAATGACATGGCTCCAATCTGTTCTACACTTATTATTGTAAAACCATTTAAATAGTGTGCGATTTAATAGTAACTTATTTAAATGTTATTTCTTGAAACATAAACTAGGCCAATGATTACCTAAAAAGGAAAATATTATGTCTATTGAGAAAGTTGTTTATCGTGCGAAAGCCAAAGCTACCGGTGGCCGTGACGGCCGTGCGACCTCTTCTGACGGCGTACTGGATGTTAAACTGGGTGTGCCAAAGGAAATGGGCGGCGCTGGCGGCGCAGTCACCAACCCAGAGCAACTGTTTGCTGCTGGCTATTCTGCTTGCTTCCTTGGCGCGCTGAAGTTTGTCGCCGCTCAGGATAAAGTGAAAATTCCTGATGATGCGCAAATCGAAGGAACCGTCGGTATTGGCGCTATTCCTACTGGTTTCGGCATTGAAGTCCAGCTGGATATCAGCCTGCCGGGCGTTGAGCGCAGCGTAGCGGAAGAGTTGGTGAAAAAAGCCCACATTGTGTGCCCTTACTCTAATGCCACTCGCGGCAATATCGACGTGACGCTGAACCTGAAGTAATAGGCTCGTCTGGATTTTATGCATCCATAAAGGGCGAAATGTCCTTTATGGATGATTTATCTATTCCCCTCTTTTATTTACCTTTCTCTCGCCATTCCTCTGTTTTTTTCCTGATTTTCTCGCCATAACTTTGTTCCGGCGCATGTCTGCTCGCGTGATAATCCATAAGATATTTATTGCTGGTGAAATCAATAGCGTGCTTATCACCTGTAAACGGAACCAGCAGTGATGATTACTGTCTGATACATTCAAGTTGTAAATAGTTTGCCCCCGGGATCCCATTTTTTATGGACAGAGTTAAGTCTTTATCGCAGCAAAACATGTCTTTGTTGTTGGCTATCTATATTGGTATTTTCCTGAATATTTCGGTCTTTTACCGTAGATTCGACTCATTTTCCCAGGGTATTCAAGGCATAAAGGTGCTTTCCGCCGTCACTGAGGTGGTGGCTATTATTCTGTTTACCTTCTTTGTGATGCGCCTGATTTCGCTGGGTGGCCGTTTGTTTTACCGCATTACTGCCAGCCTGTTAGTGCTGATTTCCGTTGCTGCCAGCTATTACATGACGTTCTTCAACGTAGTGATTGGTTACGGCATCGTGGTGTCGGTGATGACGACGGATATCGACCTCTCGAAAGAAGTCATTGGTCTGCATTTCGTTCTATGGATGGCGTTGGTCAGCGTCTTACCGTTGCTGCTGATTTGGAAGAACGCTTTGCGATTAACGTTGCTAGAGCAGTGTCGCACGCCGGGTCAGCGTATTAAGCCATTGTTATTACTGGTCGCCGTGGTGGCTTTGGTTTGGTTGCCTTTACGCTATCTGGATAAGGCGCAAAAACTGGATGAACAGCTAAAGACGGTAGATTTACCGAGTTATGGCGGCGTGGTGGCTCACTCTTACTTACCGTCTAACTGGCTGGCTGCCTTGGGTTTATATGCTTACACCCAATATGACGAAAGCCACGATGCAGCTACGTTACTCGATCCCACCAAAGAATTT
Organism: Yersinia entomophaga; assembly: GCF_001656035.1. NCBI lineage: Bacteria > Pseudomonadati > Pseudomonadota > Gammaproteobacteria > Enterobacterales > Yersiniaceae > Yersinia > Yersinia entomophaga. The sequence goes on along the minus strand of NZ_CP010029.1, from coordinate 2,646,945 downwards.
ACCTATGTTGCCCCCGCAGATATCGATCAAACCTATGTCGTCTTTATTATTGGCGAAACGACCCGCTGGGATCATATGGGAATTTTGGGCTATCCGCGTGATACCACGCCGCGCCTGAGTAAAGAAAAGAATTTGGTGGCTTTCAAGGGGACGTCTTGCGATACCTCGACAAAACTTTCTCTGCGCTGCATGTTTGTTCGGGAAGGCGGGGCGGCAGATAACCCGCAGCGTACTTTGAAGGAACAGAATATTTTCTCCGTGCTGAAATCACTGGGCTTCAGCTCTGAACTGTTCGCGATGCAAAGCGAAGTGTGGTTCTACAATAATGCCAATGCGGATAATTACTCATTCCGTGAAATCATTGCCTCTGAGAAACGCAACGACGGCAAACCGGTGGATGACATGTTGTTAGTAGATGAACTGAAAGAGTCACTGGGCCGCTATCCGGATGGAAAGCATCTGGTGGTATTACATACCAAAGGTTCTCATTATTTATATTCTCAACGTTATCCCCGCAGTTACGCTCGCTACACGCCGGAATGTATGGGCGTAGACGATTCCTGTACTCGTCAGCAATTGGTCAATGCCTTTGATAATAGCGTGTTATATACGGATACTTTCATTGCTAACGTTATCGATCAGGTAAGAGATAAAAAAGCGTTGGTATTTTACGCCGCCGATCATGGCGAATCCATTGCCGCCAACGCTCATTTCCACGGTACTCCTCGTGAAATGGCTCCTGTAGAGCAATTCCGTGTTCCTCTGTTGGTGTGGGCTTCCGATAAATTCCTGGCGGAACCGCAGCACCAAAATGCGTTTGAGAATTTACAGGCCCAACAACGCCTGGGAACCCAACATCGTCATGAAGAGCTGTTTGATTCCATATTGGGTTGTCTGGGTTATACCTCGCCAGACGGGGGAATTGCGCAGAAAAATAACTGGTGTCATGCGCCAGAGAAGAAAATTCGTCGCGCTAATTAATCATCCACGCCGGCTAGTTATGCTATCCGGCGTTAATCCTGTTTCCTTCCGCAGTTGAGCATCGCTTGTTGTATACTCCTCGCCATATTTCCCCCCAGTAACTGGAGACCTCCATGACTTATCGCGTGGCGTTTATTGACGATCATGACATTGTGCGATCGGGCTTTGTGCAGCTGTTATCCATGGAGGACGACATCCAGGTGGTTGGGGAATTTAGTTCGGCAGAGCAGGCGCGCGCAGGTTTGCCGGGGCTGAATCCGCATATTTGTATTTGTGATATTTCCATGCCAGATCAAAGCGGTTTGGATTTGTTGAAAGACATTCCCTCCGGTATCGGCGTGATCATGCTGTCGATGCACGACAGTCCGGCGCTAGTTGAAATGGCGCTAGAACGCGGTGCCAAGGGCTTTTTGTCCAAGCGCTGCAAGCCGGATGACCTGATTACGGCGGTACGCACCGTGGGCGGCGGTGGCGTTTATCTGATGCCGGAAATTGCCCAGCGGCTGGTGCAAGTCGCGGTCGATCCGCTGACACGCCGTGAACGAGAAGTGGCTATTTTACTGGCTCAGGGGATGGAAGTGAGGGAAATTGCCGAATCTTTGGGTTTATCCCCTAAAACCGTACATGTGCATCGGGCTAATCTGTTCGCCAAATTAGGTGTCAGTAATAACGTTGAATTAGCGAAGCGAGTTTTGAATTTATGATGCAGCGCCTGATTACGCTGTTAGCGTTGTTTTTTATCTATTTCACCGCTGCATTTTGTCTGTGGAGCATTGGGACGCTGCTGGTCGAACAGCCATTACAGGCATTATTGCTCTTCCCCTTCGGGCTGCGTTTAGGCATTTTACTGCAAAGCCCGCGCGGTTACTGGCCGGGAATCTTATTGGCCGACACTTTGCTGTTATGGTTGCTGGCAGATCAATTCGATAGCCTGATATTACTGTGGACTGCCTTACCCGTATTGCTGTTTACCACGTTGCTGGCAGTGTTTGCCTCCCCTTGGCTATTGCGGCACCAGCAGAGCGATAGCGAGTGGCAGTGGCCGTTGATGCAAGGTTCGGTGGTTGCTATCGCCGCATTGATTCAGGCATTGATATGGCAGCTTTCCACCGCGCAGGGCGCGATGGCGCTACTTTTGGGGCTGGCGGGAGGATTTACCATAGCGCCCACCTGCCTGTTGCTGTGGCACTATCTGGCGCGACAAATCTGGCTGCCGCTGGAGCCGGGGCTGATTCACAAGCCTATTAACCTGCGTTTGCGCCATCTGGTGTGGTATTTGCTGCTGTTTGCTCTGAGTATCTGGCTGCAACATCAGGTTAGCGAAGCGGAATTAAGGCGTTTTGCACCATTTTGTCTGGCTATCCCCATTGTGTTTATGTCCTATCGCTATGGCTGGCAGGGGGCATTAGTGGCGACCTTGCTAAACGGTGTCGCGCTGATGGTTAATGAACCCGCCCAGCTTGATTCTCATCGGGATTTATTGCTTTCTCTGTTGGCACAAAGTCTGACTGGCTTATTGTTGGGGGCGGGCATTCAACGTCAGCGGGAACTGAATCAGCAACTTTCTGCGCGTCTGAGTGAAAATCGCCGATTAGCCAGAGACTTAGTGATTGCCGAAGAAAGAACCCGGCGGGAAGTCGCGCGCGAGCTGCACGATGAAGTAGGGCAAAGTATTACGGTCATTCGCACTCAGGCGACCATCATCCGGCGCTTGACGGATCAGGCACCGGTAGTGAGTTGTTCTGACGTGATTGAGACTCTGGCGCTGCGGGTTTATGACGGCGTTCATGATGTTCTGAAGCAGCTGTGGCCAGCAGCGCTGAACAATTTACCGCTTTCTGCGGCGGTGGCGGCGCTGATGCGCGAACTTATTCCGCAGGATGAATCTGTGGTTGGCGTATTGCAATGGCAACTGAGCGATGGGCAATTGGATGAAACCCTGAAAATCACCTTGTATCGCATCTGTCAGGAAGGCGTGACGAACGCTTATCGCCACGGCGAAGCCAGTCGCATCGAGGTCGATGCCCGGCAGGTTAAGCAGCAGGTGCATCTGACTATTCGCGATAACGGAAAAGGGGTGAATCTGGAGAAGTTCACGCCTGGCTACGGTTTACGTGGGATGCAGGAGCGGGTTAGCGCGCTGGGCGGGCACTTCAAATTTCAGGTGGATAACGGTACCTGTTTGAGTGTGATCCTGCCCACAGTTCCTTCGCTAACTAAGCAAAACTAGGAAATACTCTCGGTGCCGGTGGGAATGTACCCCGTTTCTTTCCTACGCGCGCGCGCCATGATGACCACACTTTTATTAATGTCTGAGGTTCAACATGTGGTCTTTCTTTAAAAGCCGCGATAACGTGCCGCCGGTAACGGATCAAAAAGAAATTGATGCGACCTACAAATATTGGCGTATTCAGTTGATGTGGACGATGTACATTGGCTATGCCGCCTTTTACTTCACCCGCAAAAGTTTCAACTTCATCATGCCAGCAATGCTCAGCGATTTAGGCCTGACCATGTCTGACGTCGGCATTTTAGGCACGCTATTTTATATCACCTACGGCTGTTCCAAATTTATTTCCGGCATGATCAGTGACCGTTCCAACCCGCGCTACTTTATGGGTATCGGCCTGATTATGACGGGGATAATTAATATTCTATTTGGTATGAGTTCTTCCCTGCTGCTATTTGGCGCGCTATGGATTTTAAACGCCTTCTTTCAGGGCTGGGGCTGGCCGCCGTGTTCCAAAATTCTGACTAGCTGGTACTCCCGCTCTGAGCGCGGCGGCTGGTGGGCGATCTGGAATACTTCTCATAACTTTGGTGGTGCTTTAATCCCACTGCTGGTGGGCGGTATTTCTCTGCATTTCAGTTGGCGTTACGGCATGATCATTCCTGGCATTATTGGCGTCGTGATTGGTTTGCTGATGTGCTGGCGTCTGCGTGATAAGCCAAGCACCATGGGGCTGCCGAGCGTTGGTAAATGGCGTAATGACGCCATGGAACTGGTACAGGAATCTGAAGGTCTGGGTCTGACCAACAAAGAAATCGTGAAACGCTATGTATTGACGAACAAATACATCTGGCTGCTGGCGGTATCTTATGTGCTGGTTTATATCGTGCGTACCGCGATTAATGACTGGGGTAACCTGTATCTGACTCAGGAAAAAGGTTATTCCCTGATGACCGCAAACTCGGCAATTTCATTGTTTGAAGTCGGCGGTTTTATCGGTTCTCTGGTCGCCGGTTGGGGTTCTGATAAATGGTTCCGCGGTAACCGTGGGCCAATGAACCTGATTTTCTCTATCGGTATCTTCCTGTCCGTGGCGTCCCTGTGGATTATGCCGGGCATCAGCTATGTACTTCAGGCAGGTTGCTTCTTCGCGATTGGTTTCTTCATTTTCGGGCCACAGATGCTAATCGGTATGGCGGCGGCAGAATGCTCCCATAAAGACGCTGCCGGTGCGGCTACCGGGTTTGTTGGTCTGTTTGCCTATCTGGGGGCCGCATTATCTGGCTACCCGATTGCACGCATCATGGAAGTGTGGCACTGGAACGGCTTCTTCGTGGTTATCTCTATTGCTGCCTGTATGTCCGCGTTGTTCCTGTTGCCATTCCTACGCGCGCAGTCACCGCGTCAGGTTGAAGCCAACGCCTGATCAAAGAGGTAGAAAAGGGGGAGGTAAGTCACTTTTTAGTCAGCGCCGGTGATTTTATCAACACTCGGCGCAGGGTTGTTAAAAAGTGATTGACGCCCCAGGAGCGTAGCAGTAAGATGCGCCCCGATTCGGCGAGTAGCGCAGCTTGGTAGCGCAACTGGTTTGGGACCAGTGGGTCGGAGGTTCGAATCCTCTCTCGCCGACCACATTTAAGAACCCTGGCTTTTTGGCCGGGGTTTTTTCGTTTATAGACCTCAATATTCTCAAGATTCCAAGATTCCAAGACTCCAAGACTCCAAGACTCCAAGACTCCAAGACTCCAAGACTCCAAGATTCCAAGACTCCAAGACTCCAAGACTCCAACCTTTTCCTACAATAAATCTTCTGTCTGTTCCCGCGGGATCTTTTGGCTATTAACTCGCTGACTTCAGTGGAAGGTAACCAATCAATCTATCGGATAAGTTTTAATTTTTATTGGTAATGCATCAGGCATTAATAAATATTATATGAAAGGTTTTTTTACGGTGTGAATATTTTCAGTATAAATAAAAACCTCTATTTATTATCATTGATTTTAATGATATACATCCCATTGTCAGGACTGAGATATAGTATTATTACTATAAATAAAAATATTTAATACTCGATGGCATAAATTTATCTCGATAGGATTTTTATTTATCTTGGATATTATATTTGATGTTAATCCGTAATTATAAATTTGGAATCATCTAATGTTATTGGATGAATATATACTTGATAGGCAATTTGAGGATAATAATAGAGAAAAGGTTTTACTCGGTTCTCATACAAAGTGTTATGTCATTTTTTTCTCAATGATACGGGGATCGTAATACAGAGACGACGTTTGAGCCGATGGAGTTTGGGGTTGTAATCTTGGCCGCCGGTTGGGTGATTGGCAATTGGACGGCAATATCAGCTACCAGCAAGAAATAGAGTGGCTCACTTTGCTTGCGATGTTTAACTATACATTAGCATTTACACAAGAACCCGTGAACATTGTTTAGCTCTTAGCTCTTAGCTCTTAGCTCTTAGCTCTTAGCTCTTAGCTCTTAGCTCTTAGCTCTTAGCTCTTAGCTCTCAGGCTCAGCGAGTAAACCTTTTATACCAGCAAACCAAGAGTTCAGTTATAGACCCGCATTCCATCAACCGTTGACTCTCACCTGCCAGACGCCGGACCTCTGTTGTCACTTGACTTTGTTGATAGTTAAGGAGGGCGAACGAGCGCGCTCAATGTTTCAATGCTTATTTCAACATGCCATTCAACGCCATAGATATTTATACACCAATATTCTTTCTTTTATTCTTGTCAAATGTTTGAGCTGAAATCGTGGTCGATAAAAAAGCGGCTGAGAGCCAAATAGCTGGATTAATATCAGCGAGAAAAGAAAAAAATGTAAATGTCAGGATAGATATTTTCAGGGAGGATTAAGTACGATAATAAATATTCAGACTCCGAGTAAAGATGGCGTTTCATACAATAAATTGACTAAATCTGAAGTGAAGGATCGTAAAAAGCATGATCAGATAATATATTAACAATATTCTGGCTACCTCTCCCATTGGAAACCCTTATTTAACGGGCGATCAAGCCAAGATTATTATTAATGAAAAGGAGTTAGAGAGACGGCGAGCTGGGCATCGCGGGGAAAAGAGCGCGTGTTATGTAGTTATCGCTAACAGGTCAGGGTTTTTATGTAATGGTTGTCGTTTTGAGGACGTCGAAAGGCTGACCAGTGATTCGGGTCTGATCCAAGGCGGCTTAGGGGTGAAGAAAACGTTCAGATCTTGATGGAGGACTATTTTAATTTTCCTGAAGCGCCGGGTGATTTATGGCGGCGCAAAGACATATTTTTATGCGGCCAATGCGAAGTGATTAAAGCGGTTTGCCCGGACGCACTATTTTGGTGCTTTGCTTTGGTGCGCGAAGGCTAGACGCCCAACGATCTCAAATCTGCTTTTGATTGACCTGACCTTATTCCTTTCGCGAACCAGTCGGTAAAGATGAATGAACCATGTATGAAATGAGTCTAGTCGTCACCTATTTATGGGTATAAGGCAGCATTTCATCCTGTTTTGCTGTGAGATCACAAAAATAATTGAGCAGATTTTCATCATTTAGCAACAAAGTTTTTCTGATTATCTCTGGGTATTACCACTGGAGTATGAATTTTACCCAGTGGATAACACTGACTAATTAGTAGTAGCATAATTTTTAATGCTAATTATGTTAATAAAAAGTTTTTTTTATGTTTGCTTGCTGTTTCTCATACTCTGTATAAAACCCCATCAGCCATATTGACGTTGCTGTTAACTGTTGCCAAATTGGTACCCTCAGGGGTAGTTAGCGACAGAAGTTTTGGGGTTTTAACCTCTTCAAACCGACCGCCTGAATAGGTTTCTATTCGGCATCGCATTCCACCATTCCTGCGGCCATCAGGCCAGAACAGCACAGACCGCGGACTAAAAAATTATAGGGTCTGGCTGTACACACAACACACATCACCACAATGGAGCACAAGCGATGACGATTTCCTTGGGAAAGGCAGGGATAGTAAAATTCGGTATTGGGCTGGTTGCGCTGGCTGTTTCTGCCGGGATTCAGGCAAAAACACTGGTGTATTGCTCAGAAGGCTCGCCGGAAGGCTTTAACCCGCAGTTGTTCACCTCTGGCACTACTTACGATGCCAGCTCTCGTGCCATTTATAACCGTTTAGTTGAGTTCAAGATTGGTACAACAGAAATTCAGCCAGCGCTGGCTGAGAAATGGGAAGTCAGCGAAGACGGCAAAACCTACACTTTCCATCTGCGTAAAGACGTGAAGTGGCAGGGCAGCAAAGATTTTAAACCTACCCGCACTTTCAACGCGGATGACGTGATCTACACCTTCATGCGTCAGAAAGACGCCAACCATCCTTACCATAAAGTCTCTGGCGGCAGCTATGAGTACTTCCAGGGGATGGGGATGGGTGAGTTAATCAGCAACATTGAGAAAGTTGACGATCATACCGTTCGCTTCGTGCTGACTCGTCCGGAATCGCCTTTCCTGGCCGATCTGGGGATGGACTTCGCTTCAATCCTGTCTGCCGAATACGCGGATAACATGATGAAAGCCGGTACGCCGGAGAAAGTCGATCTGAATCCAATCGGTACTGGCCCGTTCCAGCTACAGCAGTATCAAAAAGACTCACGCATTTTGTATAAAGCCTTCGACGGTTATTGGGGCACCAAACCAAAAATCGATCGTTTAGTCTTCTCTATTACGCCAGATGCCTCTGTGCGTTACGCCAAAATGCAGAAAAACGAATGTCAGGTCATGCCGTACCCGAATCCGGCTGACATTGCCCGCATGAAAGAAGACAAATCAATTAATCTGATGGAGCAGGCTGGCCTGAACGTGGGTTACCTGTCATTTAACGTTGAGAAAAAACCGCTGGATAACGTCAAGGTTCGTCAGGCGCTGACTATGGCCGTGAACAAGGACGCGATCATCAAAGCAGTTTATCAGGGGGCTGGTCAGCCGGCTAAAAACCTGATCCCACCAACAATGTGGGGCTACAACGATGAAATCAAAGATTACGCCTATGACCCAGAAAAAGCGAAAGAGTTACTGAAAGAAGCTGGTTTGCCAGACGGTTTCTCTATCGATCTGTGGGCGATGCCGGTACAGCGCCCGTATAACCCGAATGCTCGTCGTATGGCCGAGATGATCCAGTCTGATTGGGCGAAAGTTGGTGTGAAAGCCAAAATCGTCACCTACGAGTGGGGCGAGTATCTGAAGCGCGCCAAAGAAGGTGAACATCAGACCGTGATGATGGGCTGGACTGGGGACAATGGGGATCCGGACAATTTCTTCGCTACGCTGTTTAGCTGTGATGCGGCCAAGCAAGGTTCCAACTACTCCAAATGGTGTTACAAGCCGTTTGAAGACGTAATCCAACCTGCGCGTGCTGAATCCGATCAGGCTAAACGTGCCGAACTGTACAAACAGGCTCAGGTGATTATGCACGATCAGGCTCCGGCGCTGATTGTGGCTCACTCCACCGTGTACGAACCTGTGCGTAAAGAAGTAAAAAACTACATCGTCGATCCATTGGGTGGCCACTACTTCCAGCAAGTGGATATCGATAAATAACCTGTCAATGCGGTTCATGAATGAGGGCGCTAAGGTGCCCTCGTTTGTCTGGCATTCCAGATAGTTAAGACATCGTTTTAGATGTGAGCCTTAAACCCATCCCTGAGAGCAGAGCCTGTGCGGATGGCTCCGGGGCCGGGTTTTTAATAAGCCTGACGGCCTATGAGCTGTTGGGCACTTTACACAGAGAGCTCGGGATATGTTTCAGTTCATACTCCGACGTTTGGGATTAGTGATCCCAACGTTTATCGGCATAACATTGCTGACCTTTGCTTTTGTCCATATGATCCCCGGCGATCCGGTGACCATCATGGCTGGGGAGCGCGGTATATCCGCAGAACGTCATGCGCAAATCATGGCAGAAATGGGGCTGGACAAGCCTCTCTATCAACAATACTTCCATTACGTTAACGGCGTGTTGCACGGCGATTTGGGGATTTCCCTTAAAAGCCGTATTTCCGTATGGGAAGAATTCGTGCCGCGCTTTAAAGCTACGCTAGAACTGGGGTTGTGCGCGATGCTATTTGCCATCAGCGTCGGGATTCCGGTTGGCGTTTTGGCCGCAGTCAAACGGGGTTCGATATTCGATCATACCGCCGTGGGTATTTCCCTGACGGGTTATTCGATGCCGATTTTCTGGTGGGGCATCATGCTGATTATGCTGGTTTCGGTGCAGCTCAATCTGACGCCGGTATCCGGGCGAGTCAGCGATACTATTTTCCTCGACGACAGTCATCCTCTCACCGGTTTTATGCTGATAGATACCCTGATTTGGGGTGAAGAAGGCGATTTCAAAGACGCCGTGATGCATATGATCCTGCCTGCCATCGTGCTGGGCACTATTCCGTTGGCGGTTATTGTGCGAATGACCCGCTCATCCATGTTGGAGGTGCTGGGGGAAGATTACATTCGTACCGCGCGCGCCAAGGGATTGAGCCGGATGCGCGTGATTGTGGTACATGCCCTGCGTAACGCTTTGCTGCCGGTTGTCACCGTCATTGGCTTACAGGTTGGCACTCTGCTGGCTGGAGCGATTCTGACCGAAACCATTTTCTCCTGGCCGGGGCTGGGGCGTTGGCTGATAGATGCATTGCAACGCCGCGATTATCCAGTGGTGCAGGGCGGTGTATTGCTGGTCGCGACCATGATTATTGTTGTTAACCTGCTGGTAGATGTGCTCTACGGCGTGGTTAACCCGCGTATTCGCCATAAGAAATAAGGGGCGCAGAATGTCTCAACTTACCGAGTCAGCAGTAAAAAGTGCGCCGAAGCCAATGACCCCGATGCAGGAGTTTTGGCACTATTTCAAGCGCAACAAAGGGGCCGTTGCCGGCCTGTTCTATATCATTATCATGCTGGTGGTCGCGATTGGCGCTGGCTGGTTGGCGCCGCATCTGCCGGCAGAACAGTTTCGCGATGCTTTGCTGAAACCGCCGGTGTGGCAGGAAGGGGGCAGTTGGAAATTCATTCTTGGCACCGATGACGTAGGGCGTGATGTGCTATCCCGCCTGATGTATGGCGCACGTTTATCCCTGTTGGTTGGCTGCCTGGTCGTTACGCTATCGCTGGTGATGGGCGTGATTTTAGGTTTATTGGCGGGCTATTTTGGCGGCGTAGTTGACGCCATTATCATGCGTCTCGTCGATATCATGCTGGCACTGCCGAGCCTGTTGCTGGCTTTGGTGCTGGTGGCGGTATTTGGGCCGTCAATCGTGAATGCCTCTCTGGCGCTGACTTTTGTGGCACTGCCGCACTATGTGCGTCTGACTCGCGCGGCGGTGCTGGTGGAGGTCAATCGCGACTATGTGACCGCCTCCCGCGTTGCCGGCGCTGGCGCACTGCGTCAGATGTTTATCAATATCTTGCCAAATTGCCTGGCACCTTTGATCGTACAAGCCTCTCTCGGTTTCTCTAACGCCATTCTGGATATGGCAGCACTCGGCTTTCTGGGCATGGGCGCGCAACCACCAACGCCGGAGTGGGGCACCATGCTCTCCGACGTGTTGCAGTTCGCGCAGAGTGCCTGGTGGGTGGTGACCTTCCCCGGCGTGGCAATTCTGCTGACGGTTCTGGCGTTTAACCTGATGGGGGACGGCCTGCGTGATGCTCTCGACCCCAAACTCAAGCAGTAGAGGTAGAGAGAGATGGCACTTTTAAAAGTAGATAAATTGTCGGTGCATTTTGGTGATGAAAAAGCGCCGTTTAAAGCCGTAGACCGTATCAGCTATAGCATTGAGCAAGGTCAGGTTGTGGGTATCGTGGGTGAGTCCGGTTCCGGTAAGTCGGTCAGTTCTCTGGCGATTATGGGGTTGATTGACTACCCCGGCAAAGTCATGGCCGACAAACTGGAGTTTAACGGTCGCGATCTGACGAAAATTTCGGAAAACGAACGCCGCCAACTGGTTGGCTCAGAAGTGGCGATGATTTTCCAAGACCCGATGACCAGCCTGAATCCGTGTTACACCGTGGGCTACCAGATTATGGAAGCGCTGAAGGTGCATCAGGGCGGCAATCGTCGTACTCGGCATCAGCGAGCAGTAGATTTACTCACGCTGGTGGGTATTCCCGATCCGGCTTCACGTCTGGATGTTTATCCTCATCAGCTTTCCGGCGGGATGAGCCAGCGGGTGATGATCGCCATGGCGATTGCCTGTCGCCCTAAACTGCTGATTGCCGATGAGCCAACTACCGCGCTGGATGTGACTATTCAGGCGCAGATCATCGAACTATTGCTGGAGTTGCAGCAGCAGGAAAATATGGCTCTGTTGCTGATCACTCACGATCTGGCACTGGTAGCCGAGGCGGCGCACTATATTATTGTGATGTATGCCGGGCAGGTAGTGGAAACCGGTAAAGCCTCGGAAATCTTCCGTGCGCCGCGCCATCCTTACACTCAGGCATTGCTGCGTGCATTGCCGGAATTTGCGCAGGATAAAGCACGGTTAGCATCATTGCCGGGCGTGGTGCCGGGTAAATATGACCGTCCCGACGGCTGTTTGCTCAATCCTCGTTGCCCATATGCCAACGAACGCTGTCGCAGCGAAGAACCGGAACTGCTCGGCCCGCCGGGACGTCAGGTTAAATGCCATACACCGTTGGATGATGCGGGGAGGCCGACCCTATGAACCACAATGAAACTGAAATGAAGCCTGAATCCCAGGCGGCCAAGCCGCTCTTGCAGGCGATTGACCTGAAAAAATACTATCCAGTGAAGAAAGGCTTTTTTGCTCCGGAACGCTTGGTAAAAGCGCTGGACGGTGTCTCCTTCACTTTGGAACGCGGCAAAACGTTGGCGGTAGTTGGTGAATCTGGCTGTGGTAAATCGACGCTAGGCCGTTTGCTGACCATGATCGAAATACCTACCGGCGGTGAGCTGTATTACCAAGGGCAGGATTTGCTGAAGCCGGATGAAAGCGCAGAGAAACTACGGCGCCAGAAGATTCAGATCGTTTTCCAAAACCCTTATGGCTCGCTTAATCCGCGTAAAAAAGTGGGGCAGATTCTCGAAGAGCCTTTGCAAATCAACACGACGTTGAGCAGTAAGGAACGCCGTGAGAAAACGTTGGCAATGATGGCGAAAGTTGGCCTGAAAACTGAGCATTACGATCGCTATCCTCATATGTTTTCCGGTGGCCAGCGCCAGCGTATTGCGATTGCCAGAGGGTTGATGTTGAATCCGGATGTGGTTATTGCCGATGAGCCGGTGTCTGCTCTGGATGTGTCGGTGCGGGCGCAGGTATTGAACCTGATGATGGATTTACAGCAGGAAATGGGGCTGTCTTATGTCTTTATCTCCCATGACCTGTCGGTAGTTGAACATATTGCGGATGAAGTGATGGTGATGTATCTCGGTCGCTGCGTGGAAAAAGGCAGCAAAGAGGCCATCTTTAATAATCCGCGTCATCCCTATACGCAGGCGCTGCTATCGGCTACGCCACGGCTGAATCCGGATATGCGCCGGGAACGTATCAAGCTAACTGGCGAGCTACCCAGCCCGATGAATCCGCCTCCGGGCTGTGCGTTTAATGCTCGCTGCCGTCGGGCCTTTGGCACCTGTAGCCAATTACAGCCGCAGCTTAAACAGTATGGCGATCAAATGGTGGCGTGTTTTGCTATCGAGCAGGATGAAGCCGAAGCGGCCGGTTAATATGGACTGAGGAAGTTAATAACAACGCCGGTGATGTTGCTGCCGGCGTTTTTTTATAACAAAAACAAATAAAGAATTGATAAAAGATGAATAACTCTATAAGCAAATGAGTTTTATTGTCTGTCGTCAATAAACATCAAGGAATTGAGGATATAAATTATAAATTTATTCACATCTGGCATATTCACTTGATTAGGATATTTATTCACTTCAATAGTCTGACATTGATTAATAAATGGGTAAATTTATCTTTGTTAGCGTAATGCTAATCAGGGAATATAGATTATTCGTCCAGACGAAATAAAAAAGGGACGTATTATTACGCCCCTTTTAGGTTGTATACCGCATCAGATTTATTGCGGGTACGGCACCCAATCTCCACCGTTCAGACGAATGTAACTTTTACCCTGATATTGCATAACAATCGCATTATCATTCTCTGAAACGATGGCGGTTTCCGGTAATCCTTTAACCAGTGTCTGCCAATCTACACTCGGTGCGGTAAATATTTTGCCGTCCACGACGCGAGAAACCAGCTCTGAAATTGCCAGATAGCTGCTTGGCGCTTTGATTTCCAGCGGGCTAGTTGGCTGTGGTGCTTTCATACCGATCAGCTTCACGCCAACAGGAATGTGAGTAATGCTCGGGCTTGGGATATCACGCAGGCCGGACATCTGCATTTTATCTCCGATCAGCGCTGCGCCGTGCTCAGGAACCACCACGACCATTACCTTGCGGCCAGATTTTTCTAACTCATTCAGGAAGCTATCTAGTTGATCGAACAAGGTTTGCGCTCTGGCTTTGTAATCGGCGGTTTTACTTGTTCCCGTAAAACGGTTGCCATCGTGTAGCGGCACAATATTGACGAAAGTCGCGCTACGCGCATCTCCTGCCTGGTTCTTTTGCTGCTCCAGCCAGCGGTTCAGTAGCTCTAAACCGTTGTAAACCGGTTCATTGTCGAAGGAAATCAATTGGTTGCTAATACCAGTCTGAGACATCAGCGGCGCGCGCATATTGGCATCTTCTCTCAGATTTTGCAGATAGTTGCCGAATGCGCCGGAGTGATCCATAACTAATTGAGAGCTGAAGCCCAGTTTGGCTAAATTATCAAACAGATAGCACTGCTGCTCGGCGGGTTGATACAGGTCGTGATGGGATTCTTGGCCGCAACTGGCGCGCAACAAGCGAATGGATGCCGGGCCGCTATAGGCGGTGGCCGAGTTGAAGTTCTGGAACACTAAATCGAACTTGCTCCACAGCGGATGCTTTTCCAACTGAATGGCTTCTATATCTGACCAAGATAGGGAACAGATATTAATTACCAGTAAATCAAATGGTTGAGCATCAGCTGGCAGCGTAGTCGGGAATTGAGTGATGCGACCTTTTTCCTGTTCGTAGAAACTGTTTAAGTACGCCGTCAGGTTTGCGCTGGTTGGCGGCGCATCAGCCGCGGGTTGCGCACTGGTCGTGGCGCCCGACCCATTGGTCTGACTCGAGGACGCCGTGGTATCAGCGGCTGTTGTGGTAGTCGGCAGCAGCGAAAACGCAGGGCCAGCGATGGTCAACACGTTTAGCCCGATCATTGCCGCTACGATAAACACGGTGACGCGAATCCACTGGGAAATGAACAGATAACCAACCAGCATCACGAAGGCTGCGCCGATCATGCGCCAGTTGATGAAGCGTTCAACTAACTCTATGAAATAGTTGAAACTAAACCCGGCAACCTGCGAGCCATGGCTGAAAATACTATTGATGCCCGGCAGCCAAGTATCGTAGTAGAAAAGCCCCAGACCGATAGGAATACCGACCCAATGGCGCAAACGATGTAGCCGCTCAGAAGGAATAGGGAAAACCAGATAAGCGACGAATACCAGGTTGGCTAATGGATGAAAGTTAAGGTAGCCAAACCAGAGTAGGGCAAATTTTAGCAGAAAATAGTAGTTCCAGCCGCCCAGGCCGCGCCAATAACGCCATGGCGCCTGCGATTCTTGCGCATTTTTTTTCAGGTTCATGGTTATTTCTTAATATGTAAGGAAGAGCCGTCACGCAACCAGATCCCTTCTGATTTCAGATAGCGTGCTGAGAGAAAAAAGTGTTGTTTCTTCGCCCACCATGCGGGCAGGCGGCCGCGAGCAAAATAACCCAAAGGGAAAAAGACGATGGCTGCCAGTAAGATAACCTGAAAAATATCGCTGAGATTCATTAAACGTTCTCCTTGCGGCTACCCAGATTCAGCGTCAAAGCTACGGGGGTTCTGCGCGCTGACGGCGTTAATTTCTGCTGAGTTTTGTTCAGTTTATGGATTTTATTTTCTCCGACATTTTGTAAATAGTCCGGATTGTTCATCTTATTGATTTCAGAGATGATTTCCTGATCCTGATGCCACACCAGCTGATTAGTGAAGGTTTCATTCACCGGAAGGTGGAAAATAAAGTTCAGGGCAGTATCCAGATCATTGATTCTGCACGTGGATAAGAATACGACCAGCCGATCGCCAGCCAACGTGACGATGTCGCCAAAGCGACGCATATGGCACAGAGTCAGCGCCTGACGCGCCGATAAACCGGGAACCGGGCGTAATGCTACTAGCACGCCTTTGCCGTCTTCTGGCAATAGGGTGTTACTCATCAAGGCTAGCACCGACTGGCAGAATTGCTCCGGTGAGAGATAGCCCTTTAGCTGCAATGGGCGCAGAGAAGCCAGTAAATTATTAATATCTTCAGGTATATGACGAGAAAAACGCTGGCCCTGAATACCTTCGATCATGGTTAGAAAGCGGGATAGCGGAGCGACATGTGGCACAATCAGATTGACGCCACAGGCGAGTAACAGGCGCTCATCGCTATAACGCAGACTGGAATCCATTTCCCGCACCACTATTTTTAACGCATTGCCGCGGTGGCGGCGCAGGCTGTGTATCTGGTGCGCCAGTTCATCTATTTGATCGCTTTGGTGAAGCGAAAAAATCAGCGTTGCTGCGTGAGCATTAAAGGCTTTCTCAGACAATAAAAGATTGTTTTCAAACAGTTGCCAGCTGGTAGATAGCGGCGGAGCGCCTTCCAGCACGCTGGCTTCAGCCAAATAGATATACTCGTCGTTACGAGATTGCGCCAATGGCTGCTGTTCTTTCTCTTCCGCCATCTGCCAGCCTTCCGGGCTTGGCTGCAATTTTACCAATTGGTTTGCGGTAACGCCGCTGAGGGTGCTCCACCAGGAAACCATATATTGGGCGTGATCGTGCTGCCATTGCAGGCTGGCAAGTCCTTGCAATGCTCGATGTTGGTTAACTAATTGCGTTTTAAGTTTACTGACGCCGCTGCCATGACTCAGAATCACTAATGTGGCCTGATATTTTTCCAGCCAGTTATTTAATTCCTTTACCCAGCGCTGAATTTCTTCCGTTGTAAATGTTTGCCATAAGCTGGCATGGGCCAATAAAATAAAAAAACGTCGCTGTGGTCTTAATGAGCGCATCAAATCATTGACGAGATTTTTAACGGCGGCTTTTTTTTCCGGCAGAGTAAATAAAGGGAGTTTTTCCGGCCCGTAGCCGACAATATTTTCTAGTAAATTCGAGGGTTTTTGGCCAGAACAAATCAATGCCGAGCGGGTATCTTTGGGCTGGTCTCTAATTATCTGTTGGCAGAATAGATTAGCGTCACTTTCGCGGTCTATATTGATCCAATAGAGACCTGAAGCCTGCACAACGGCTAATTCATCCCAAATTTTATCAATACCTAACGAGAATGTTCTCAACATAGATTTTTATGCTTCTAATTTTGTTGAAGTTCTACAGGTCAATGTAAAAAGAAATGCTATGCTTTAATTGTATCATCGCATCTCACATTAACCAACTCTGTACTAGGATATTAAATTAAGACTTATCTTATTAGGCAAAGTATACTCTAATAATCAAAATACTTTATTACACTAGCCTATTTTTCAAGGGCAGCAGAATGAATACTTCAATCAATCGGTTTTATGTGAATTCATCTCCCGAGGTTCAGGACGATCTACTAGCATTAAGCCGAGCATTCGCATTACCCAAATTAAGTTATATCGATATTGTCCGTCAGGAACGTATGGCGCAAATGATGGCGCGCTGGCCATTATTAGCCGAATTGGCGCAAAACTCGGGGAGCAAATAGCTTATGCCAGTGATTGCGGTGCAAGGGCTAAGAGGCGGTGTTGGTGCGACATCCATTACGGCTGCACTCGCTTGGGCATTACAACAGCTTGAGGAATCGGTGCTGGTCATTGATTTCTCGTCTGATAATTTATTACGTCTCCATTTTAATATGCCTTACGAACAGGCGAACGGCTGGGCGCGGGCGGCAATGGATGGTAATCGCTGGCAGCAGCAAGCCATGCGTTATATGCCTTTGCTGGATTTCCTGCCTTTTGGCCAGCTCAATATGAATGAGCAGCGCCATTTGTCCGGTTCTTTAGCTTCGTTCGACTGGCAGGAAAAGCTGGCTGACCTAGAGGCAGCTGGCGATCACCGCTGGATTTTGCTGGATGTTCCCGCAGGAGATAGCCCGCTCACTCAGCAAGCGCTGGCGTTGGCGGATCACGTGCTGTTGCTGATCGCCGCCGATGCTGCGATTCATGCTCGTTTGCACCAACAGGCGCTGCCGGTTGGCTGTCATTTCCTATTGAATCAATTCTCTTCTGCCAGCCACTTACAGCAAGATATGCATCAATTGTGGCTACAAAGTTTGCGCAATTTATTGCCGCTATTTATTCATCGTGATGAAGCCGTTGCGGAAGCGTTAGCGGCGAAGCAGCCGTTGGGTGAATATGCGCCGCAAAGTCTGGCTGCGGAAGAAATCAATACGCTGGCAAATTGGTGTCTGATTCACGGCGCGGAAAAAAATCTATGAGCCTGTTAATTCGGGGACTTTTTATGCCTCCGGTCTATCAGAGGCTACAGCACCGATATAACCACTATCTGGACCAGGGCTGCACGATTCTGACCGCTTTTTTGACCACGTTCGCGGTGGCGCTGGGGTGGCTATTTTTGCGTCTTGAATCTCCGAGCTGGCAAAATGTAATTCAGAATCGTCGTTACTGGTTCCCGCATATTGCTAATCGCCGTCCGCGCTTGGCAGATGCGGTGCGTTATTTGCTGCAAGGCCTGTGGCTGGTGTTGACGCGTTCGTCTCAACCGCGGGAGAAAAAACCGAAGCCCGTCGATATGGCTCCGGGCTGGGTTCGCACCAAAAAGCTGAGCTATCGCTCCTGGCTGAATATATTGCCGGAAAAAGTCAAAAAAAGTCGCTGGGAGCAGGCGTTAGTGGCGTGGGTCGGTCGTTTGCAGCAGCGTACCCGACGCATTCTGTTTATCTCATTGGGTATTTTTGCCGGAATTCTGGCGCTGATTTGTATTTCCCAACCTTTTGGTTTGATGGCGCAGTTTGTGTTTGTTCTGCTGCTATGGGCGATCGCGATGGTGGTTCGGCGTATTCCGGGGCGTTTGCCTACCCTAATGCTGATTGTGCTATCGCTTACCGTTTCCTGCCGTTATCTGTGGTGGCGCTATACCGAAACGCTAAATTGGGACGACCCGGTGAGCCTGGTCTGCGGTTTACTGCTGCTATTGGCAGAAACCTACGCTTGGGTAGTGTTGATTCTGGGTTACTTCCAAACTATCTGGCCGCTTAATCGCCAGCCGGTACCGATGCCGGAGGATATTTCGACCTGGCCGACCATCGATCTTATGGTGCCGACTTACAACGAAGATCTGGGTGTTGTAAAACCCACAATTTACGCGGCGTTAGGCATAGATTGGCCGAAGGATAAGGTGAATATCTATATTCTGGATGATGGTAATCGACCGGAATTTAAAGCCTTTGCCGATCAGGTTGGCGTGAATTATATCGCTCGCCCAACCCACGAGCACGCCAAGGCCGGTAATATCAACCATGCGTTGAAGCAGGCTAAAGGCGAGTTTGTGGCGATTTTCGACTGCGACCATGTGCCAACCCGCTCTTTCCTACAGCTAACGCTGGGCTGGTTCTACAAAGATCCAAAGTTGGGTATGTTGCAGACGCCGCACCATTTCTTCTCGCCGGATCCTTTTGAACGCAACCTTGGACGTTTCCGTCAGACGCCAAACGAAGGCACGCTGTTCTACGGTTTGGTGCAGGACGGGAATGACATGTGGGACGCGACCTTCTTCTGCGGTTCTTGCGCCGTTTTGCGCCGCAGCGCGCTGGATGATGTGGGCGGCATTGCCGTCGAAACCGTCACCGAAGATGCCCACACCTCATTGCGACTTCACCGTAAGGGCTATACTTCGGCTTATATTCGTATTCCACAGGCGGCGGGGCTGGCGACGGAAAACCTCTCGGCGCATATCGGCCAGCGTATTCGTTGGGCGCGAGGCATGGTGCAGATCTTCCGGCTGGATAACCCGTTGTTTGGCAAGGGGCTGAAGTTTGTCCAGCGGTTGTGTTATGCCAACGCCATGCTGCACTTTTTGGCCGGTATTCCGCGGCTGATCTTCCTAACCGCACCGCTAGCCTTCTTGCTGATGCATGCGTACATCATTTTTGCTCCGGCGCTGGCGATTGCGTTGTACGTCTTGCCACACATGATTCACGCCAGCCTGACCAACTCCCGCTTGCAGGGTAAATATCGCCACTCGTTCTGGAGTGAAATCTACGAAACCGTATTGGCGTGGTATATCGCCCGTCCAACCACGGTCGCGCTACTGAATCCGCATAAAGGGAAGTTTAACGTAACGGCCAAAGGCGGTTTGATAGAAGAGCAACATGTGGATTGGGTTATCACCCGTCCTTATATCGCGCTGGTGCTGCTCAATCTGGCGGGATTGATTGCCGGGTTGTGGCGTTTGGGGAATGGGCCGACCAACGAAATCATGACGGTGATAATCAGTTTGGTGTGGGTTATTTACAACATGACGATTCTGGGTGGTGCCGTGGCCGTGGCGGTTGAAGCTAAACAGGTTCGTCAGGCGCACCGGGTGGAAATTGCTATGCCCGCGGCGGTTGAGCGAAAAGACGGTCACCTGTTTGCCTGTACATTGCGTGACTATTCCGACGGTGGCGTAGGGATTGAAATGCGTAACGAAGGGCTATTACAGGACGGCGAGGCGGTCAATTTGCTACTGAAGCGCGGTCAGCAAGAATACATCTTCCCCTGCAAGGTCACTCGGGCATTTGGCAGAAAAGTCGGGATGCGTATTGACGAACTGAGCGTGGCTCAGCACATCGACTTTATCCAGTGTACTTTTGCCCGCGCCGATACCTGGGCGCTGTGGCAGGACAGTTTCCCTGAAGATAAACCTATCGAAAGTCTGCGCGATGTTCTGGCGTTGGGTTTCCGGGGTTATGTTCGTATGGCGAATTACGCGCCGCCGCTTATTCGTAATGTACTGGTTGGATTTACCTCTTTGCTTGCGTGGGTAGCGTCATTTGTTCCTCATGGCGTAGGACAGGGTCAGACTCTGCGGAGTCAGGACCAGACAGTGGCTCAACATTGATGATGATATGATGATTAGAAAAATAACCTGGTTTACAGCAATGGCTTTGGGGCTAACGACACTGTCTCATGCCGAAACGACCCCAACCGTTACGGCGTCCGAACAGCCGACGTTGGCCTCTCCCGCGGCAGTCGATCCTTCGTTGGCCGTTACGCCTGCGGATAGTGCTATACCGCAGGCCGCGCCGGTGAGGGATGTGGTGCATCCTTTTGCCAAATTGGCTCCGCCGCCGGGCAATTTCTCCCTAGGGGGCGTTAAGCCGGACGGTCAGTTGGAATTTGGCGTACGTAGCGATGAAGTGGTGACACAGGCAACTCTGAATCTGGAGTTTACCCCGTCGCCGTCGCTAACGCCGATCGAATCGCAGCTCAAAGTCTACCTGAACGATGAGCTAATGAACGTGACGGCTATTACCCGCGAACAATTGGGTAAACCGAATCGCATCCAGCTATCCATCGATCCTCGTTACATTACCGACTTCAACCGTCTGCGGCTGGTCTTTATCGGGCATTATCAGAATGACTGTGAAAATCCGGCAAACAGTACGCTGTGGCTGGATATCGGTAAGAATAGCTCGCTGGACTTACGCTATCAGTCACTGCCGCTGAAGAATGATTTGTCTCATTTCCCTGAGCCTTTCTTCGATGCGCGAGATAACCGCCCGCTAACATTGCCAATTGTTTTTGCAGCGGCTCCTGATGTGGCTCAGCAAAAAGCGGCCGCAATTCTGGCTTCCTGGTTTGGTGAGCAAGCTCAGTGGCGCGGTCAACACTTCCCTGCAGTTTTCAATCAGATTCCCGATCGTCACGGGGTGATTTTTGCCACCAATGACAAACGGCCTGATTTTCTGAAAGATTATCCGGCGGTGAATGCGCCAACGGTGGAAATGATCAGTCACCCGGATAATCCTTACGTGAAGCTACTGCTGGTTCTCGGGCGGGATGACAAGGATCTGATTGCGGCGGCAACGGGTATTGCTCAAGGTAACATTCTGTTCCGCGGTCAAAATGTGACCGTAGACAAAGTTGAGCAGCTGGCTCCGCGTGTGCCTTACGATGCGCCAAACTGGGTGCGTACCGAAAGACCCATGACCTTTGCCGAGCTACAGCAATATCCTGAACAGTTACAAAGTAGTGGGTTGATGCCGTCACCGATCTTGCTTTCGATGAATCTGCCGCCGGATCTGTTCTTGCTGCGCAGTGCCGGTATCGATATGCAGCTGAAATATCGTTATACGGCACCGATCCTGAAAGACGGCTCACGCTTAAGCGTCAGCCTGAATGATCAGTTCTTTACCGATTATCCGCTAGTGCCTAATCGTCAGGAAAGCGCCAAAATTCTGCGTTTACCATTGATTCAGGGTCTACAAGACGGCACGCGAGCGGTGACGATCCCGGCGCTGAAATTGGGTATGACCAATCAACTGCGCTTTGATTTCGATTACAGCACGCTTATTGCCAGCAATGCCGGAGGGCGCTGCGAAACCTTCACCACCTCGCCTAACCATGTGGTGATCGACGAAAACTCCACGATCGATTTCTCCGGTTATCGCCACTTTATGGAAATGCCGGATCTGCGCTCATTTGCCAATGCAGGCTTCCCATTCAGCCGTATGGCCGATTTATCCCAAACCTTGGTTTTGGTACAGCCTAAGCCGCAGCCCGCTCAGGTTACCGCACTGTTGAATACGGTGGGGAATATCGGTGCGCAGGTCGGTTATCCTGCGGTGGGCATCAGCATTACCGATGATTGGAGCCAGGCGAAGGACAAAGATGCCGATATTCTGATGATTGGCTCTATTCCGCCAGAACTGCGGGATGATAAGAAAATCAACCTGTTGGTTGATGCGACTCAAAGCTGGGTGAAAATGCCGAATCGCCAGTCGATTGTCGCGGCGGCAACTATCGATCCAACGGATGCGGTGCCTGATAGTAAAACGGCCATCAGCTCCGAAGGCGCCATGTCGGCGATTATCGGGGTTCAATCTCCTTATTACGATCAACGCAGCATCGTCGCATTACTGGCTGATAGCCCGCAGGGTTATGAATTGCTGAATGATGCTTTGCTGGATACTGGCAAACGTGCGGCCGTGTTCGGTTCCGTGGCGGTGATTCGTGATTCCGGCGTTAACAGTCTGCGGGTTGGCGATACCTACAGCGTCGGCCATCTGCCGTGGTGGGAACGCATCTGGTACGCCTTATCCACCCATCCAGTGCTGCTGGCTGCGGTTGCGGTGCTGGTTGTCGTGCTGATTGCCGTGATGTTGTGGCGGGTTCTGCGCGCAGTGAGCCGCCGTCGTTTATCTCCAGATGAGAGGGACTAGGTTTTATGGTTGTGATGTTTAACCGACTGATATGCAGCCTGTTGCTGTTGGCCTATAGCGGGGCAACAGCGGCAGAATGTCATTGGCCCGCATGGCAGCAGTTCAAACAACACTATATAAGCCAAGGGGGGCGCGTTATTGATGCTAGCGTCCCCGAAATGCTGACCACTTCGGAAGGCCAAAGCTATGCGCTATTTTTTGCGCTGGTAGCTAACGATCGCGCGGCTTTTAACCTGCTGTTGGATTGGACGGAAAACAATCTGGCGGCGGGAGATTTAACCGCTCGCCTGCCCGCTTGGTCGTGGGGGCAGAAAAAGGATAAAACCTGGGGCGTGCTGGATAGCAATTCCGCTTCCGATGCGGATCTGTGGATTGCCTACGATCTGCTGGAGGCCGGACGGCTGTGGAATAGTCGCCGCTACACCACAATGGGGACTCTGCTATTGCAGCGGATTGCCAAAGAAGAGGTGGCGCATATTCCGGGTTTAGGCCGAATGCTATTACCGGGAAAAGTGGGTTTTGTTGACGAAGATACCTGGCGCGTCAATCCCAGCTATCAGCCGCCACAGTTATTGGCGCGGTTTGCCAGTATGAAAAAAGGGCCGTGGCAGGCAATGGAGTCGGTAAATCAGCGACTCTGGCTGGAAACAGCACCGAAAGGATTCTCGCCGGATTGGGTGGTGTGGCGCAAAACCAACGGCTGGCAGCCGGATAAAGTGAAACCCAATATCGGCAGCTACGATGCCATTCGAGTTTATCTCTGGGCCGGTATGTTAGCGGACGACAGCCCACAGAAAGCGGCGCTAATCGAACGTTTTCAGCCGATGGTTGAAGTGACGCAGCAGCAAGGGCTTCCACCAGAGAAAACCGATACCGCCAGTGGCAAAACGACGGGCAACGGGCCTGTAGGTTTCTCGGCCGCCCTATTGCCGTTGTTAAGCGCCAGCGCAACGGCAAGTGGCTCACAAATATTGAAAAAACAGACGCAGCGGGTGGAAGAATCACCTCCCGGCTCCGACGCTTATTACAGTTCCGTTTTGACGCTTTATGGTCAGGGATGGGCACAGAATCGTTATCGTTTTAATCGGCAGGGTGAGCTTTTACCCTCTTGGGGCAGTCAATGCGTAACTTCAAATTAAACTGGCTGAGCGTATTTCCTTTTAGTCTGGCGTTATTGCCCCAGGCTAAAGGCGCAGAGGCCGTTGCTCCCGCTCAATTTCTTCTGGAACAGGTTCGTCTGGGGGAAGCTACCCATAAAGATGAACTGGTGCGCCAATCCTTGTATCGCCTCAGCCTGATGGATCCAAATAACCCGGAAGTTGCTGCGGCGGGAATACGTCAGGCACTGCGCCAAGGGAACACGGAAGAGGCGAAAAAACAGCTGGATAGGTTGCAACAGCTTGCCCCGAATTCCGATATTTATCGCCAGTCAAAAATGGCGCTGGCGCTTACGCAGCCCGAAGTCATGCAGAAATTACAGCAGGCGCGATTGCTGGCCACCGCTGGCCGCGTTCAGGAAGCGAAAGTCCAATATGACCTGCTACTGAAAGGTGAGCTGCCAACGCTGGATTTAGCGGTGGAATACTGGCGGCTGGTGGCACGTTTGCCGGGGCAAGAGCAGACGGCGATGAAGCAGTTGCAGCGTTTGGATCAACAGTTCCCCGGTAATATTCCGCTGCGTATGGCATTAGCCAGAATGCTGTTTAGTCAAAAACAGGATGATCAGGCCTATGCTTTACTCCAAAAAATGGCTGCGGATCCTGCGGGTAACTCACCGGCTGCCGATTTGTGGATGGATCAAATCAAAGCGTTGCCTGTTAGCCCGCAGAGTATTTCTCTGTTGAATCGTTTTCTCGATGTTTTCGCCGGTGGTACCGCGGGTGATAAAGCGCGTATCGAATTGGCTCGGCAGGAAAAAATGTTGTCCGATCCCAGCTATCAGGCACGCTTGGCCGGATTGTCCCGAGTGGATAGTGGCGAGAGCCGCAATGCCATTCCTGATCTGAAACAGGCGCTTTCTACTGCCCCCAATGACGCCGACGTTTTGGGCGCATTAGGTATCGCCTATGCGCGAGCCGGAGATCGGCAAAAAGCTGCTAGTTTGTTTGAACAGGCGCAGAAAGTCGATAAAACTGGGCTGAACAGCGATAAATGGACCAGCCTGATTAAAACCAACCATTATTGGTTACTCGCGGATGAGGGAGATAAAGCCCTGAAAGCGGGTAACCCTGATTTGGCACAGCAGAAATATCAGCAGGCGCGCCAGCTTAATAGCAGCGACAGCTACGCGGTACTGGGTTTAGCCGACGTTGCCGTAGCGCGCCATGATGATAAAACCGCTGAACAGCTTTACCAGCAGGCGTTGCGTCTGGAACCCGGTAACAGCAGTGCGGTGCGCGGTCTAGCAAATATCTACCAGCGTCAGTCTCCGGAAAGAGCTATGGCTTACCTCAGCGGTTTACCGGCGGGACAACAGGCGAAAATGCGCGACACGCTGAACGGGCTGAAGCTGGATATGCTGAAACAGCAGGCCGAGCAACTCGCGGCGCAGCAACAGTGGCATCAGGCAGCGGAAAAATACCGACAGGCGCAGAAAATGGCGCCGGACGATGTCTGGCTGACTTATCGTTTGGCGCAGGCGCTGTATCAAAGCGGGCAGCCGCAGCAGGCTGACAGGGAATTCGCCGGGTTGGCGGTACGCAAACCGGCCGATCCCCAGCAGGTTTATGCTTATGCGCTATATCTTTCTAGCACCGAGCGAGACAATCAAGCACTTAGCCACCTGGCCACGCTTCCTAAGGGCCAATGGAATGATGATATTCGCGAATTGGATCAACGACTTCAATTCGAACGAGTATTGGAAAATGCCCAACGGCTACGTACTGGCGGGGATGAACCGTCGGCGATAGCTTTATTACGTCAGCAGCCGCCGAGTACGCGTATTGATATGACGCTGGCGGACTGGGCGCTGGAGCGTAACGACTACGCGCAGGCGCTAGCCGGCTATCGCGGTATTCGTGTTCGTGAACCCAATAATCCAGACGCTCGTTTGGGAGAAATCGAAGCGCTGGTGGCTCAGGGGAAAACCGACGATGCGCGCCAGCTTCTGCAAGGCGATTCTCTGGTGGCGAAAGATGCAACACTAAATACCCAGCGGCGTGTAGCGAATGCCTGGAGCGGCGTGGGCGATCCACAAAAGGCATCGGCCATCTTCCAGCAGCTTAAACCACAGGCTGAGAAAGAAGGCCCATCTCAGGCTAACGCGTTAGTGTTCCGTGATTCGGCGCGTCTTTCGCAAAAACTGGGCGATCCGCAGTTGGCGCAGGAGGATTATAAGCGGGCCATGGTTGGTAGCGGCATCACGCCAACGCTGCCAGCGGATAACGACAGCTACACGCTTCTTACGCGCAATCAGGCTACGGATGACTGGCTGAAACGCGGTATCCGTTCCGATGCCGCCGATTTGTATCGTCAACAAGATACGCGGGTCACGCTGGATCATGATTATGTTCGTTCCAGCGGAACAGAAGGTATTTCCGATCTGAATGCCCACAACACCATGTTACAGGTGGATACGCCGCTGTCTGATGGACGGGCGTTCTTCCGTGCTGATACCATTCAAATGGATGCAGGTACTTTCAATGCCAATGAACGCTATAAGGCTGGCACCTGCTATGACGTTGAAAATCCTTGTGTAGCTAACATGCGCCAGCGGGCAACCGGTACCAGTATTGCCGCCGGTTGGCAAAACGATAGCTGGGAAACGGATATCGGTACCACTCCGATGGGTTTTGATGTGGTTGATGTGGTCGGTGGCGTCAGTTATAGCAGCGATTGGAACCATATTGGCTGGACAGCAACGGCATCTCGCCGCCCGATTTCCAGTTCATTACTGGCGTTTGCCGGAACAAAAGATCCCAATACCAATGTGACCTGGGGCGGCGTTCGCGCCAACGGCGTCAGCTTGGGTACCAGTTACGATCGTGGCGAAGCGCACGGAGTCTGGAGCGATGTCAGTTACCATTATCTGACGGGGCAAAACGTTGCGGATAACCAACGCCTGCGTTTGATGACCGGCTATTACTACAAGCTGATTAACGAAGATAACCGCCGCCTTTCCGTGGGTCTGAACGGAATGTGGTGGCACTATCAAAAAGACCTCAGCGGCTACACCTTGGGGCAAGGGGGCTATTACAGTCCGCAAAAATACCTGTCTGTGGCTATTCCGGTGAATTATCGCCAGCGCACGGAAAACTGGTCATGGGAACTGGGTGGCTCGATTTCTCTTTCTCATTCGGCAACCAGCGATGAGCCGCGTTATCCGCTGAAAGGTTTATTGTCGCCAAGCTTGCAGGAAATCAGAGATCGCAACGCAACCGAGTTCGGCGACAGCAGCAGCGGCGTGGGTTATACCCTGCGAGCGCTGATAGAGCGGCGACTCAGTTCTCACTGGACGCTGGGTGCCGGTATTGATATTCAGCAGGCGAAAGACTACACCCCAAGTCATGCACTGGTGTATCTGCGATACTCAATGGCGGGCTGGCAGGGCGATCTGGATATGCCGCCGCAGCCGTTGGTACCTTACGCCGATTTTAAATAATCTTTCGGGGCGGTTTACCTGGTGAAAAACTGCTCTAAAAGTGATTTTTACGCTATAAAAAGCAGGATCCTGATAGGAAAACGCCAAAACCCGCGATATTCTTGCCCATCAGTTTAGTCTCGCAAGATAAAATCGGCAGACGATCGAGTATACTCAGACTGAGTTGGCGGTTGGCTTGATGATAAAGCCGCTTTTTTACGGGTACGATAGGCGGAGAAAAAGTTTGCGGGTTAGGCATTCGTTAACGATAAAGCAAATGGCAACGGTGTCCGGTGTGGCGCTGGTGACGATTTGTATCTTTATTGTCATTCAACTGTTCCATTTTGTGCAGCAGCGCAAAGATGACTACGCCAAGCAGTTGGAGAGTATCGCGTATTCCGTTAAAAACCCCCTTTCTTCGGCCATACTCAGCGTCGATATTCCAGGTGCTAAACGTGTGCTGGAGAGCACATTGCCGATTGGGATTTTGAGTCGGGCAGATGTGGTGTTGCCTAATGAGCTACAGGTATTACACGCTAATTTTAAGCCAGAGCAGCCGGTACCCAATTGGGTTAACCGGGTATTTAATCTGCCGGTGCAAATTACCGTTCCGCTCTATTCATTAGAAAGAGTCCCCGCCAACCCTAAGCCCCTGGCTTATCTGGTGTTACAGGCTGATTCTTACCGTATTTATCAATTTATTCTTAATACCTTATCCACCATGCTTTCAACCTATCTGTTGTTAGCATTGATTCTTTCCGTTTCAATTACATGGTGTATTAACCGGTTAATCGTGCATCCATTGCGCTCAATGGCTCGTGAACTGGAGAATATCTCTCAGGATCAGGTGTTAGATCATCAGCTTTCCATGCCCGCTCGTCATCTTGATGATGAATTAGGGGTATTGGCGCGAAATTATAATCGTAACCAGCATTTGTTAGCGAAAGCCTATGCGGAAATGAGCCGTATCAGCAGCCGCCACCCGGTGACTGAATTGCCGAATCGCACGCTGTTTTTAGCCATGTTGAATGAGCACATTGATTCCCCTGTTCGACCAGAAAAATTTCACCTCTTGGTTATTGGCATAGAAACGCTGCATGAAGCGTCCGGCGTCATGACGGAACATCAGCATGAGCAGCTGTTGCTGACCATAGTGCAGGAGCTTGAGCAGTGCATTGACCAGAACTGCTTGCTGGGCCATTTGAGTAAAACCGAGTTTGCCGTCATGGCAAAAGAGATATCGCGACCTTTCCCGGCGATGCAGCTTGCCCGGCGGATTATGGCGCAGATTACCGCTCCTCTGACCTTTGAAAACATGCAGTTGCGTCCGAAAGCCAGTATTGGCATCGTGCAATATCTTAATCAGCATGAAAGCGCTGAAGATTTAATGCGCAGTGCTAGCTCTGCCATGGTGGCAGCCCACCATAAGGGTAAAAATCAGATTCTCTATTACGAAGAGCATTTGTCGGAAAAAACGCAAAAGCATCTGACTTACGAAAATGACATTCTTCGAGCCATTGAGAAACGTGATTTTATATTGCACCTACAGCCGCAGTGGGACATGCGTAATGAAAAAGTCATAGGCGCGGAGGCGTTGCTGCGCTGGAATCAGGCCGATGGTACTTACCTCTCGCCGGTGGATTTTCTTCCGCTGGTGGAAGAAAAAGGCATTATGGTGCCGCTGGGTAATTGGGTATTGGAAGAGTCCTGCCGGATACTGGCAGACTGGCAGCGACAAGGCATTAAATTGCCCTTGGCGGTGAATATTTCCGGTTTGCAGGTGCAGCATGAGACGTTTTTACCGCACCTCAAAACTATCCTCAGTCATTACAAAATTGATGCCAGCCAGTTAATGCTGGAAATCACCGAAACTGCCCGTATTCCCGATCTGGATGAGGCGTTGCTACTGTTGCGTGAGCTGCATGAACTCGGCGTTTCCATCGCAATGGATGATTTCGGTATGGGTTATTCCAGCCTGCATTATCTCAATCGCCTAAAATGTCTGCCCATCGACATGATTAAGATCGATAAAAGTTTCGTCCACACGCTACCGCAGGATGATGCGATGGCGCGAATTATCGGCAGTATCTCCAATGTGCTCAAACTGCGCGTGATGGCCGAAGGCGTAGAAAATGAAGCTCAGCGTCAATGGTTGTTAGACCACGGTGTGACGAGCGGGCAGGGTTTCCTGTTCTCCCGTCCGGTGCCGCGCGAAGAGTTTGAGGCCAGTTTCCTGCCACGTTGATCGGGTTTGTCCGGTCAACGTTGGTTCGCAATATCCCCACCTTCTCTTATTTATCCTTTCCCTTATCAGGTCTCTCAGACCGGCTCGGTAGCAAAGAATATTTCACTGCTCCACTCCAGTTACCTTTTCTTGAAGCGTTTCAGTTCTTAGTTTCGTGTTAATGGGACAATTTACGATAATAAATGACTTACATATTGTTATTGGGGTGTTATTTTTCGCGCTAGCGCGGATAGAAAAATGAAGCGTCCCTTTCATTTGCGGAGACCATAACGACACATTGCCGTGCATTCTCCAAAAGGACATTGATATGAAAACCAGCATCTTTAAAAGCCTTTACTTTCAGGTATTAACGGCAATCACGTTAGGTATCCTATTAGGCCATTTTTATCCTGACATCGGTGCTCAGATGAAACCTCTGGGCGATGGATTTGTTAAATTAATTAAAATGATTATTGCTCCGGTTATTTTTTGTACCGTCGTGACCGGTATTGCCGGAATGGAAAGTATGAAAGCGGTCGGGCGAACAGGTGCCATTGCTCTGCTTTACTTTGAAATTGTAAGTACGATTGCACTGTTGATCGGCCTGGTTATTGTGAACGTGGTGCAGCCTGGAGCAGGGATGAATATCGATCCTGCCTCTTTGGATGCTAAAGCGGTTGCCATGTACGCGGAGCAAGCTTCTCAGCAAGGAATAATTCCATTCCTGTTGGATATTATTCCCGGAAGCGTGATTGGCGCCTTTGCCAGCGGTAATATTCTGCAAGTCTTGCTGTTTGCCGTACTGTTTGGTTTTGCCTTACATCGTTTAGGCGAAAAAGGTCAGCTTATCTTTAACGTAATTGAAAGTTTCTCCCGCGTAATCTTCGGTATCATCAATATGATTATGCGCCTGGCTCCGCTGGGTGCTTTCGGTGCGATGGCGTTTACTATTGGTAAATATGGCGTGGGTACGTTGTTGCAACTGGGCCAATTGATTGTCTGCTTCTACGCTACCTGTATTTTGTTTGTGGTGGTGGTGCTAGGCTCCATTGCGCGCGCTAACGGCTTCAATATCTTCAAATTTATTCGCTATATCAAAGAAGAATTACTGATTGTTCTGGGAACCTCTTCCTCAGAATCCGTATTACCGCGGATGCTGGAGAAAATGGAACGTGCGGGCTGTAAAAAATCCGTAGTGGGTTTGGTTATTCCGACAGGTTATTCATTTAACCTCGATGGGACTTCCATTTACCTCACCATGGCGGCGGTATTTATTGCTCAGGCAACCAATACCCACATGGATATCATGCATCAGGTGACGCTGCTGGTGGTATTGCTGCTGTCCTCTAAAGGCGCAGCTGGCGTGACCGGTAGCGGCTTTATCGTTCTGGCTGCGACTATCTCCGCTGTTGGACATTTACCATTGGCCGGTTTGGCACTGATTCTGGGTATTGACCGCTTTATGTCTGAGGCGCGGGCGCTGACCAATCTGGTCGGTAACGGCGTAGCGACCATTGTGGTCGCGAAATGGTGTAACCAGTTGGATAACGATCAACTGCAGGCGACATTGTCGAATAAGAGTCCGGCAGGTAAATCAGAAGGGCAGATATCCTCTTCCTGATTCTTTTAGGTCACCAGATTAGTCAATCAGCCACCGGTAGCTCATCGTTACCGGTGGTTTCTGCATAGTCAATCACTACCATTTTTCGCTCGTATTGCCCGTTGAACATTATTTTTCGCAGTGATGGGTGATATCGGCAAAAGCATGCGGTCTAACAGAATGGTACACTTGCTTTTTCCGCGGTCATAACTGTGATGAGCGTAGTTTTTTTATCCAACATAAGCACACGCCGATGAGTTTCGTATCATTGGGCTGTTTTGAGCGTGTAATTTCTTTGAAAGTTGGATAGTTTTAAATTGGATAGTTATTAAGTAGGGGTTCACATGCAGGGCACCAGAATTCGTCTTATAGTTGGTGGATTGTTGTTGGCGGCGGCCAGCGGCAATGTGCAAGCTGAAGCACTACAACCCGATCCTGCCTGGCAGCAGGGAAAGTTAGAAAACGGGTTTACATGGCAGCTGCTGGCAACGCCGCAGCGCCCAAGTGATAGAGTAGAGATGCGTCTGGTGGTCAATACCGGATCTCTGTCGGAAAGCGCACAGCAGGTTGGCTTTGCCCATCTGTTACCTCGTTTGGCGCTTATTCGCAGCCAGAGCTTTACTCCGGCACAACTCCAATCGCTGTGGCAGCAAGGGGTCGATAACGAGCGCCCTTTACCACCGGCGATTACTTCTTATGATTTCACGCTATACAGCCTGAGCCTGCCAAACAATCGCCCTGATTTGATTAAAGAGGCTTTGGCTTGGCTATCTGATACCAGCGGTAAGCTGGCCATCAGCGAGCAAACGGTGAATGCTGCGCTGAATCTTCCTAATGATCCCATTGCTACTTTCCCGCAAAATGTACAGGACACTTGGTGGCGCTATCGCCTAAAAGGGTCTTCACTGCTGGGTCACGATCCTGGGCAGCCGGTAAATGGTCCGGTTGATGCGGAAAAACTGAAGCAATTCTACAAACAGTGGTACACGCCAGATGCGATGACGCTGTATGTCGTGGGCAATGTCGATAGCCGTAGTTTGGTGGCGCAAATCAGTAAAACCTTCTCTTCGTTGGAAGGGAAGCGACAGACCCCGTCTTCTATCGCGATGCTGGCTCCTTTACCGCCTCAGCCGGTGAACCTGATGAGCGAGCAGGTGACGCAGGACACTTTGTCGCTAATTTGGGATACCCCGTGGCATCCGATACAGGACTCCCAGGCACTTAGCCGCTATTGGCGCAGTGATCTAGCGCGAGAAGCGCTGTTCTGGCATATGCAGCAGGCGTTGGAAAAAAGCGGTCAGAAGAATATGAAGCTGGGCTTTGATTGCCGGGTGCAATACCAACGTGCTCAGTGTGCGATTCATCTGAATACGCCAACGGAAAATCTGAATTCCGGCATGACGTTTATTGCTAATGAATTAGCCAGTATTCGTGCTAATGGGCTGAGTCAGGCTGAATTTGATGGACTGATGGCGCAGAAAAACGATCAGTTAAGCAAGCTGTTCGCGACTTATGCCCGTACTGATACCGATGTGTTGATGAGTCAGCGCCTGCGTTCTCAGCAGAGCGGTGTAGTGGATATCGCACCTGAGCAATATCAGAAGCTGCGACAAACCTTCCTGTCCGGCTTAACGTTGGCCAATCTGAATCAGGAGCTAAAACAACAGCTTTCGCAAGATACCACTTTGGTTCTGGTTCAGCCGAAAGGTGAGCCAGAAGTCAGCGTGAAAGCATTGCAGGAAAGCTATAACAGCATTATGACATCGGGTACGCCAATGGCTGCGCCGGAAGAAGTGAAACCGGAAGCTACGCCAGGCGTTGCGTCAGAAGGAACGACGCAAGAAGGCACCACGCCAGAAGGGACGCCGCCGGAAGCTTCGACCGCGCAGTAAAACCGGGTGTTCAAATCAGATATTCGGGGCCTTTCTGGTCCCGAATATTGTTTCTATCTCTCCCGTCAATACATCTCGTTTGGCTTAGACTTTTGGCATTGCCGCGATGGGAATAATCGCCCCCCGATACTGAATCACAGTACTGGCCGTCAAATGGCCACGCACTGCGGCTTGCTGAGGTGTGCCTCCGGTTAAGCGAACGGCCAGATAACCTGCACTAAATGAATCTCCCGCTGCGGTGGTATCGACGACTTTTTCCTTTGGCAAGGTTACGGCGGGTACCACATGTTGATCCGCGGGCCGCTGGCTATCGGATTCCCGATTCCAGACAATGCAGGAATCTGCACCTCGTTTGATCACGATTTCGTTAACGCCCAAAGCTTGAGTGCGATCGATAGCCTGCTCCAGCGTCATCTCGCCCCACAGCATATCTTCATCATCCAGCGTCAGAAACGCGGTGTCAGTACAGGACAGCATAGCGCGATAGGCTTCCTGAGTTTCTTCTTTGCTCTGCCACAGGCGCGGGCGGTAGTTGTTATCAAAGATAACTTTACCTCCATTGGTACGACAGGCTTGCAGTAGTTTCAACAGGCGCTGGCGGCTGGAGGCGTCCAGAATAGCCAGGCTAATACCACTGAGGTAGAGATAATCGAAGTTTTCCAGCTTCTGGCAAATTTTATCAGCTTGCGGCCCCGTGAGCCAAAAACGGGCGGCGGCATCATTGCGCCAGTAATAGAAAGTACGCTCACCGGTCTCGTCGGTTTCAATAAAATAGAGGCCCGGCAACTTATCATCCATACGCTGAATCAAATCGATTTTAACTTTCTCTTTCTGCCATGCCGCCAACATGTCTTCGCTGAAGCTGTCAGCGCCCAAGGCAGTAACGTAGTGGACTTCCAGCGCCTCTTCGTCAACCTGACGGGCAATATAAACCGCAGTATTTAGCGTGTCGCCGCCAAAACCTCGGTTCAAATCGTTACCTTTTTGCGACAGTTCAATCATGCATTCGCCGATAACGGCAATCTTTTTGCTGGTCATGGAAAGCGGCCTATTTCTAAAGAAAACTCGATATGAGGGATATAGGCTTAGTCTCTCTGCTGGTTCTGCGTGAGTCAATAGAATTAAAATGGCGTTTTATATTTTTTATGACCTAGGTCGGGAAACTGACAGGTTTCCCGTTTGTTCCGTTAAAATTAGGGGGCTTTTCGCAGTTCGGTTACGCATTTCCCGCCAATACCCCAGTTATCGGTATCAACTTCATCAATGACCACGACGGTGGTAGCCGGATTTTTGCCCAAGGTATCGACTAACAGTTGCGTAACACCGGCAATCAGCCGCTTCTTTTGTTCGGCGGTGGCACCTTCACGGGTAATTTTAATATTTACGTATGGCATTATTTTCTCCATTTATCCTAATGTTAGCGTTAACTCAATCACGTTTGCCGGTTTGTCGTTCGTTGCTCAGTTGGAGGCGATTTCGCAGTTTTGAGAATCTGCCTGGCTCACATATAAAGTTCTGGTCGAACGAGTCGATAACATCTCCAGAAGGAAGAACGCTCTCATTGGGGAGCGTCTTTATGGCAGTAAGCATAGTATGAGCTTTGACTGCCTGATACCCCGACATATGGCGACAAAACTGATGCTAACTAACAAAATATCAGATTTACTTGCGCCATCCCTTGCCGCTCAGGATTGTAATAAGGGATTCAACTTTTGGCGGCAATGTCAGCGTAGGTATACTTTCCAACCTATTTATCGCACTTCAGGGAAGTTACTGGCGATAGAATTATTGACGGCTGTTTATCATCCCTCCTCGCCGGAAACCCGACTCTCACCAGAGGATTATTTCTCCTCTATCAGCATTCGGGCGCGTCTGAACGTGGTGTTAGAACAGTTGGAATTAGTGAAGCAATGGCACGGTATTTTTACCCATCGCTCAATGTTGGTATCGATCAATATCGACGGTCAGGCATTGATGGAGATGCAAAACGATCCCGAAGCGCGGCAGCTTATTGATTCTATGCCTTATGTGCGTTTTGAGCTGGTCGAACATATGGATACCGCCTGTATTACTCCGTTTGCTCAAATCGCTGAGGCCGATCGATTATGGCTGGATGATTTTGGCAGCGGTGTGGCTAACTTCTCGTCTTTTGTCAGTTGGCGCTATGAATACATCAAAATAGCTCGCGATTTATTTATTCTGTTACAGCAAAGTGAGGTAGGGCAGCAGCTGTTCTTTACGCTGGTAACATTGATGAGCCGCTACAGTAAAGGCGTGATTGTAGAAGGAGTGGAAACTGACAAAGAATGGGCGCTGGTTAAACGATCTGATGCCTGTGCTGCGCAAGGTTACTATCTTTCCAGACCCGCACATTTTGATACTTTACAGTCACTTCCCCTGTTATTCGCCGGGTAACGTCCGGGTGAAATAATCGTCAAAACCGATGAGTCGTTTGATCATTAACCGTCTGATAAATTGACGTTTATATCTATTGGCTGCTTTTCATCAGGCCAATAATAATGGACGTTAGTTGATCCTCAACTATGGTTAATACAAGCGTCTAAGTCCGCGTTCCTCATCGATTAACTCTTTTTTCTACATTGACAGGCTGAGCGGTAGTACCCATAGCCGTTTTGTTTATTGCCGAACCGGATTTAGCTTCTGATAAATTTTGTGGAGCGATTATGACAAAAACCGGGAAGGTACTGCTTTGGGTGGCCGGAATTGTGCTGGTATTGCTGGCTGTTTTAGTGATTTTCGTTCTTACGTTCGATTGGAATCGCATAAAACCCACAATAAACCAAAAGGTTAGTGCTGAATTGCAGCGTCCCTTTGCCATTCGTGGCGAATTGGGCGTTGACTGGTCGCGCAAAACGGACGATCGCGGTTGGCGTGCCTGGATTCCCTGGCCGCAGATTCATGCAGAAGATTTGGTACTCGGCAACCCGCCAGATATTCCTGGGGATAATATGATGACCCTAAAGCGAGTTGAGGCTAATTTGTCTCCACTGGCATTGTTGGGTAAGCAGGTTCGCATTCCCAGAATTTGGCTGACGGAACCCGATGCTAATTTGCAGCGCTTGGCCAACGGTAAAAACAACTGGACCTTTAATCTCGCCAATCGCGACAAAGCTAAGGGTGAAGCATCTTCCGATTGGTCGGTGAATATCAGCGATATTGTGTTCGATCGCGGCCAGATTTCGCTTAAAGATTCGGTATTGAAAGCGGATCTACGGGCGAAAATCGACCCTTTGGGCAAGCCTCTTCCTTTTTCCGAAGTGATTGGCGACAAGGGTGAAGTGAAGGACAGCAAGGTTAGAAGTACGTCGGTGGATTATATTTTCGGCTGGCAGGTAGAAGGCAAATACCAAGGGCAACCTGTGAGCGGCAGCGGAAAAATCGGGGGGATGCTTTCTCTGACTAACGCTGATATTCCTTTCCCTATTCAGGCAGATGTGCGCTCCGGCTCTACGCGAGTGGCTATCGTCGGTACGCTCAATGATCCGAGCAATCTGGCGGATATCAATCTACGGCTGAAATTCTCCGGCGATAGTCTGGGTAACTTATATCCGTTGATTGGTGTACTTTTACCGAATACACCACCTTATGCCACCGATGGGTATTTGATTGCTCGGTTGCGTCAATCGGGCGGTGCGGTTTATCAGTATCAAAAATTCAACGGTAAAATCGGCGACAGCGATATTCACGGCGATCTCACCTATACCGCCAGTCAGCCAAGACCCAAACTGCTAGGAAAGGTTGTCTCCAATCAACTGCGTTTTGCCGATCTGGCTCCTTTAATCGGCGCTGATTCCAATCAACAGAAAAAAGGGCGCGGTGAGAAAAGTCGCCAGCCATCCGATAAAATTCTGCCGGTAGAGGCTTTTGAAACCCAAAGCTGGAACGTTATGGATGCAGATGTGACCTACGCCGCTAAACGTATCGAGCGGGATAAAGCCTTACCTATCAGCGATCTTTCTACTCATGTGGTGATGAAAAACGGTGAGTTGTTACTCGATCCGCTGCGCTTCGGTATTGCCGGTGGCAATCTCAACGCCACTTTACGCCTGAATGGTAATAAAAATCCGATGCAAGGGCGCATCGACCTTCACGCGCGTCGATTCCAGTTAAAGCAGCTGCTGCCGGAAGTCGAGTCGATGCGTAACAGTCTGGGGCAGCTCAATGGCGACGCTTCCTTCACGGCTCGGGGTAACTCGGTGGCGGCGCTGTTGGGAACCAGTAATGGTAGCCTGCGAATATTGCTGAATCAGGGGCTAATCAGCCGCAGCCTGATGGAATTATTGGGGCTGAACGTGGGTAACTACATAGTGGCAAAACTCTTCGGTGATGACGAAGTAAAAATTAACTGTGCTGCTGCGGATATCGTGATGCGAAACGGTCTGGCTACGCCGCGGCTGTTCGTCTTCGACACGGAAAATGCCATCATCAATATTACCGGTAATGCTAATTTCGCCACCGAACGGTTGGATCTCTCAATCGACCCGCAAAGCAAAGGGTTACGTATTCTGACGTTGCGTTCGCCTCTGTACGTTAAAGGCACGTTTAAAAATCCGGACGCGGGTGTGAAGACCGGGCCGTTAATTGCTCGCGGTGCGGTGGCGGCTGTGTTGGGCGTGGCTTTAACGCCAGCGGCGGCGTTGTTGGCATTGATTTCGCCTAGTGAAGGTGAAGAAAACCAATGCACGCCGCTGCTGAAAAGCATGAAGCAGAAGTAAGTTTTAGTGAGGAGGCACGGGCAGCACGCTGCAACTGTGGTCCTGGATACTCTCGACCGAGGCAAGATTCAGGCCGGTCAAATCGCGTTTCGTGGTTAATAGTAAGAAATCGCCGTTGGGCAGAGAGGTCATGGCTAAGCCGTATTTGCCCATATTTTCCGCAGCGCCCTGTACGCCGCTGGCTAGCAGGCGGAACGCGCCTTGTTCCTGGAGTTCACTGGGGGTGATTTGCCTTGCCAGATAATCATGACCGAGCAATCCTTTCGGCAATGGCTGCCAGCTTGGGCGGAACGAATCGCTTTGATCTGCCAGCGCTTTTTTCACTTTCGGTGATAGGCAGGAAATATGAATATGCAGCTGATTTTGACTGCGGCCCAATTCTGAATTCACCGCCAGAGAGATATTTTGATTATCAATAGGATGACCGTATTTTAGCGCCATGTAATCCCTGGCTTGCCATGCCAGAGCAAAATAGTTAGGCGTTGCTGCGGATAACAACTCGGGGCTTTCGATACCGGTAATTTTTTCAGTTGGTATTAACAAGTATTGCAGCGGTCCGTTACGGTCTTTGTACACCGCAAAACCGGCCTGAGTATTCACTTCGGCGCAAGGTTGAGGGGAATTCAGCTGGCGCTGATGGGGAACGCACTGTTGGCTAACAATTTGCCACAGAGCATCTGGATTCCCGATTTTGGGTTGCAGCGCATACACCGCAATGGCGGCGATCAGTACCAATACGCCCAAAGCAATCCATCGACGATAAGATAAAAGTGGCATTAACTGACCCTCCATGATCGATTAAGTAGCCAGCAGTATAGGGTTAAATTCCAACGCGCGGCAAAGGCTTCATCGCCGATAGGAGAAAAACCTCTCGCACGTTGACGGCGGGCATCTGACAGCCGCTTAGGCATGGCGTTCAGGCAAGGTTTCGTCATCCTTATATTTCGCCGTGGCGATCCAGGCGGCGCAAAATAAGGTTAAACGCGCGAAGAAATAGAAGAAAGCCATTAGCCCGATGACCGAACCGAAAGCCGCGCCCGAAGGCGAGCTGGCAAGACGCGGAAGCATCATGGTCATAATGAATTTAATGATTTCGAAGCCGATAGCGGCAATAAGAGTTCCCCGCAGCAAGGCCTTCTTTTTTGGTTTATGACGCGGCAAAATCCAGAATATCCATAAGAACAATAAATAGTTCGCGGCGATGGAAATAGACAGCGCAATTAGCGTCATGGCCGGTCGTAGCCATTCAATATCACCCAGCCCTAACGCATTCACAATCACAGACTGCGCAGAACCGGCAATTGATGTAAGAGAGAGAGTAATAATCAGCGCCAGCACCAAACCGGTAAGCGAAATAAAATCACGGGTGTAGCGCACATAAAATTTTTCCAGATCCTGCGGATTACGCTCCCAAACGTCTCTGGACTGAGCGCGAATTGCTTCTCGTAAATTTCCCATCCAACTGATACCGGAATAAAGCGCAATGGCTAAACCGGTTAATCCAACGGTAGTACGCTGCTGAATAGCGGTATTTACCGTATTTTTCAAGGTAGCAGCCAGGCTGGGATCGCTGATGCTATTCACGATCTTATTGATCAACTCGGCCAGCAAATCTGGATTAGATGCCAATACAAAACCCACGGTGGCGAAAGAAACCATCAAAATGGGAATGAGCGATAAAAAGGAAAAATAAGTGATTGCAGCGCCAAACTGGCTGCCTAATCGATCGTTAAAGCGATCGGTAGCGCGAATAATATGCGCAACACTGGGATAGGTTTTAATCCGATTGCCAAGACGGGTTAATACGGAAATAGCTTTTTTTCCGTTTTCAATTCCTGCACTTAACGGCGCTGTTTTGCTCTGCTGCGAATCAGTATCTGCGCTGGATGAAGTCTGATTATCCTTGAATGAGTTCGGCATAATATTCCTCATGGCCTAAATTCATGCCTTATGCAGATGATTATCCTACAGAATATCCTACAAAGACGGCTAACTCTGTTGATGATAGCAGAGTCATGGCTTATCACAAACGGCGGCTAAGGCAGAGGCTAGGCCGATAAAGAGAACGACAAAAGGGATTGCAGCCAGCCCAATTCATCCTGATTGCCTCATTTAATTCGTCATTAACGTCAGGGCCTTCGGGTGATCCAATTATCCCATACCGGTACGGGCTGCAAAGTTTCCACCAGATAATCAATAAAAGAACGAACCTTGGGATTGCTATAACGGCTGGGGAAATACAAGGCATACAGGCCATGAGTCGCG
Source organism: Yersinia entomophaga (assembly GCF_001656035.1). NCBI lineage: Bacteria > Pseudomonadati > Pseudomonadota > Gammaproteobacteria > Enterobacterales > Yersiniaceae > Yersinia > Yersinia entomophaga. The sequence continues at coordinate 2,606,876 of NZ_CP010029.1, read as the reverse complement.
TGGGTTATTTCCCCATCAAGCGCCAGAGGAGTAATTTCACCTCGTTGAATAGCATCGCCGAGTAAATAAGTCGGCAAATAGGCAACACCCTGATGTTCCAGCACCGCTTTCAGCAATACCAGGCTGCTATTTGCCTGAATCGGTGAGCGTAACTTAAGTAAATGAGCGCTGCCGCTTTCGTCGGTATCTTTTAATACCGGTGTCAAACCGGGATATAACAAACACTGATGGTCTGATAATTGTTGGACGGAAGTTGGTGTCCCCATTTTTTCCAGATAAGTGGGGCTAGCGCAATAAGCCCAGTGGATAGTCGACAGTTTTCTTAACGAATAATTATCTGGCGGAGTTGATGCAACGCGAATAGCGATATCAAAGTTACTCTCATTTAAATTAACAAAGTTATCGTTTAGATCTATATATAACTCAACATCGGGGTAACGCTCTCGATATTTATTAACCAAAGTGATGAGGTGAGAATAACCAAAGGCAATTGAACAGGTGAGGCGTAATTCACCCTGCGGGTGGTTATAAAATCCAGCGGTAGTATTAAGAGATTCGTCAAAATCTAATAATAATTTAGTTGCCCGATGATAAAGATATTTCCCCGCGTCGGTTAACGTCAGGCTACGCGTCGTTCTTTTTAGCAGCATAGTGCCCAGCTGTGATTCCAGATGAGACAGACTCTTGCTGACCGCAGAAGGCGAGATGTTCAGCTGAGCTGCGGCTTCAGACAGCCCACCACACTCAACGATCTTGACCAGTATTTCCAGCTGTTTTAGCGATGCGATATTACTCATTCTTTCCTTCAGCTCATTAGTGATTTTAGTAAATGGCATCAATGTCGTATTTCATTTGTAGACTACAAATGTAATCATTTATTACCAATAGCGATATGTTATTCATATTAAGAATAAGAAATAAAAAGGTGAGCTTAATCACAGATAAGATATTTGCTTGCCGAAAGAAAAATAAAAGGTGACTGAAGTCACATGAAATTTAAATAATACACCAAGGAAAATCCTATGTGGAAACGTTTGGAACCCTACAAGTCCTCTATTATTCTTTTATTTGCACTGATTCTCGGTGGGGTTATAGGTATTTATGCCCCTTCTCTGGCTCTCAAATTACAGCCTATCGGTAAAATTTTCCTGAATTTGCTGTTTATGATTATCGTTCCATTGGTGAGCGTAAGCGTTATGTCGTCCATTGCCGGTATGACGGATTTGAAAAAACTGGGGCGCATAATGGGGCTGATTTTTGCAGTCTCTATCATTATGGCGCTCATTCCGGCGGCAGGAATCGTTGGGCTAGCGACCTTATTTGATCCGGCTCAGGGCGTCACTATTGAATTAACCCAAGAGTTCAAGGCCGGCAGCGGCGAAATGAACTTTGTGAATATGGTCACCACTAATGATTTTGTTGGTTTATTGTCTAAATCCAATATTCTGGCGCTGATTATTATGTCGGTTATCGCCGGTATTGCGATTGGGCAATCGGGCGAGCAAGGTAAACAAATTGCCCTGTCTTTGTTGGGCTTAAATACCGTGATTATGAAGATTGTCTCAATCATCATGAAAGCGGCACCCGTTGGTTTGGGCAGTTATTTCGCCGCGACGATGGCCAGTCAGGATCCACAATTACTGATGACTTTCGCCAGAGCCATCGGCTTATTCTTTATCGCCTCGCTGCTGTATTACGTTTTCGGCTCTATCTTTTATTCCTGGATTGGCGGCGGCATGAAAGCGGTAAGGGCTTTCTGGCAACACGCTATTGAACCTTCAGCCACCGCCTTAGGCACCTGCTCTTCATTGGGATCGCTGCCAGTGACTATTCGAGCGGCCAAAGCGATGGGCATTAACCCTGAAATCGTAGATATTTCTCTGCCGCTGTTGGTTAATTTAAATAAAGGCGGCGTGGCAATGATTGCCGCGCTGAAAATCGTCTTTATCTTCTCGGTACTGGGATTGGATTTCACCACCGAGACTTTCTTCCTGACCATGCTGATTTCGGTGCTCTCCGCCATTATTGTCGGCGGCGTTCCCGGTGGCGCTTTCCTCGGTGAAATATTTATTGTCACCACGCTGGGGCTACCGGTTGAAACTATTCCAATGCTGGTTGTTATTGGCACCATTACCGATGCACCTGCAACGCTAATTAACGTCATTCATGACCTTAATGCAGCCCAAATTATCGAAAGATATACCGGTAAAAAATCCTCCAAGCGGCAGGCTGAGCTTCCTGCGGTGAATGAACCTACTTGTTAATACATAACGACACAGCGTGGCGGATTGTCCGTAAGTCGCTGTGAATATTTGAGTATGCCAGCACCAGAAAAGGAAAAAATAATGAAATCTAAAAAATTAGAAACAGCGTTAGTGACTGCCGGTCGGGCGAAAAAATTTACCCAAGGATCGGTAAACACCATTATTCAACGAGCCTCTTCCCTGGTATTTGATTCCGTAAAGGCGAAAAAATTTGCCACAGCAAACCGGGCAAAAGGCGAATTGTTTTATGGTCGTCGCGGTACGCTGACCCATTTTTCCTTCCAAGAAGCGATGGTGGAATTGGAAGGCGGCGCAGGTTGTGCGCTTTATCCTTGCGGCGCCGCAGCGGTGACCAATGCCATTCTGTCTTTTGTGGCCACCGGCGATCATATATTAATGACCGGTGCTGCTTATGAGCCAACGCAGGATTTTTGCAATAAAGTGCTGTCCAAACTGGGTGTCACCACCACTTATTATTCTCCACTGATCGGCGCTGGAATTGCCGAGCTTATTCAGCCAAATACCAAAGTGGTATTTTTAGAATCTCCCAGCTCCATCACAATGGAAGTTCAGGATGTTCCCGGCATGGTGCAGGCTATTCGGGCAGTTAATCCCAATATCGTGATTATGATCGATAATACCTGGGCTGCCGGAGTGCTATTTAACGCACTGGAGTTTGGCATCGATATTTCTATTCAGGCCGGAACCAAATATATCGTCGGTCACTCAGACGCTATGTTGGGCACGGCGGTATCTAATGCGCGCTGTTGGGATCAATTGCGGGAACATTCGTATTTGCTGGGGCAAATGGTCGATGCAGACACCGCTTACGTTGCTAGCCGCGGTCTGCGCACCTTAGGCGTACGGCTAAAGCAGCATGAAACCAGCAGTATCCAGATCGCCAAATGGCTGGCCGCTCGTCCGGAAGTGGCGCAGGTTAACCATCCAGCACTGCCATCCTGCCCCGGCCATGAGTTTTATTTACGTGATTTCACTGGGAGCTGCGGATTGTTCTCCTTTGTGTTGAAATCTCGTCTCAGTGATGAGCAAGTGGCTCATTATCTGGATAATTTTGAGCACTTCAGCATGGCGTATTCATGGGGTGGATTTGAGTCTCTGATTCTGGCTAATCAGCCGGAAGAACTGGACGAAATTCGTCCGGTAGGCGGCGTAGGTTTTGAGGGTACTTTGGTACGTGTTCATATTGGACTGGAAAATGTCGATGATTTAATTGCTGATTTGGAAGCCGGCTTCAATCGATTAATTGGCTGATATTTATTTTCGCATTCAGGCAAATTGAAGAGTATTGATATAAAGCAGCCGGAACAAGAGCTCCGGCTGTAGATTTGTACCCCAGGCTAATAAAACTGCCTTACGGAACAACTTTATGAGCGGTTAATATTATTTACCGTGAATCAAGTCGGTATAAGCCTTGGCGAATGCCTGATTATAAGCATTCCCCGCTTTATCTTTACCCTGATCCCAGTTGACCGACCAGGTCATCAGGCCTTTGATTGGCGTTCCCGCTTTCTCTAAATCAGCAAAGGCACGATAAACGTCCTGCGGATTTTTTACCGTACCTGATGCCGCAGCGTCAACGTTACTTGGTAAACCCAATACTAATTTATTGGCTGGGATTTTAATGAAGCCGCGTTTGCCATTAACAATAGAATCGGCCATGTAATACAGGAATTCATATTTTTTGGCGTCATTGTTTTGCGCCAGCCACAGGTTTACTTCTTCGACCCATACGCCGTCACCGCCTTGATTGTAGAGCTGAGGGGCAATAAAGTCATACACACCGTCCAAGGCGTTGATATAGGTAGTGTAAGGTCTGCCGGTTGTCAGATATGGGAATTCTGGTGCCATACTGATGATAAAGTGTTTACCTTGTTGTTCGTAATGCGCCCGAACAATTTTCAACGCGGCGGGAATAACGGTGGTGTTATTAGCTGCATTAATAGCCGTTTGTTCCAGATCGATATCCAGCCCGTCAAAACCATAGGTTTCAACCAAACGAATAATCTCGTCTGCGAAAGCCTGTTCCTGACCGTTATTCAATGCCACGTGTGCGTCAGCGCCGCCCAATGAAATGAGCACAGCGCGGCCTTGTTTATTTAACTCACCGATTTGTGCGCGAAACTCTGCGTCCGTTGCGTTGTACGGCTTAAAGGTTGGAATACCGCTGCCTTTCATAAAGGAGGCAATGACAACGTTAAAGGCCGCGGGTGTTTCGTTTATTTTTAGATTCTTCGGATAACCACCTTGATAGCCACGGCTTTCTTGGCTGTCCCAGTTATGCCAGAAACCCGCCATAATCTTTTTATTTACCAGGCTTGGCATAACCGACGCGTCATCATTAACCGAGGCGGCAAACGCGGAGGAATGAGAAAAACCAAACAGGGTGCATAGAGTCAGAATCGTAATCAGACTATTTTTACAATTGATAGGTTTCATAGATGTTCCTTTTTATATTTTAAATGAATTTTTAGGTTCTAAATTAACCGCTGCGAACGGCGAATATATTTTCATGAGCTATTTATTCTCATTGATCGTGAGTAATAAAAAGAAAATAAAGTTATCTGATTCGCTTGGGATAAATTTAGAAACAAAGTATCGCATCAATAAATTAATTTTGTGAATCATCATTGACTTAATTATTCTTTTTATTTTCATATTATTTTATATAAGTGATAGTTTATTTAAATTTATTTCCCGCCGGAGGTTTTCTTTTTAATATTTTGATTTTAAAGGGTATTTAATTTATTTTTTCGACCTGATTAATGTCTTAGAGCTGGGTAATTCGAACAAGTAAGAATAAATGCAATTTGATCGTTACCTCAGTAAGTATTGATAATTTCTATATGTCAATTTTCATACACTGTCTTTATGTATTCATCAAGTTTCTATGTTGTAAGATGCAATGATGTTCAGACTCGGTAAGTGACTCAACGCCTCTTTTTATCGTCATTTCTATTTAATCGCGCTGATGTAGACGGTGGTGATATAGCTGTAAGAAAGGAGAGGGGGTGTAGCGAAGCTGAATTCCAAGCAATAAAAAGCCGAAATTTGCATTTCGGCTTCACGTTCCATGACTCAAATAGAGAAACTCATCTCTAAATGATTATCTCATAGTGACAAATTCTTCCGCGGCGGTCGGGTGGATAGCTACGGTATTGTCGAAGTCTTTCTTGGTTGCGCCCATTTTTACTGCTACGGCGAAACCTTGCAGAATTTCATCCATACCAAAGCCGATTCCGTGGATACCGACGATTTTCTCTTCTGCGCCCACGCATACCAGCTTCATACGGCACGGCTGGCGATGTTGAGTGACGGCGCTGTACATCGCAGTAAAGGAGGATTTATAGACTTTTACCTGATCGTCGCCAAACTGCTCACGCGCCTGCGGCTCGGTTAAACCAATAGTGCCAATGGGTGGGTGGCTGAATACCACGGTTGGAATATTGCTGTAATCAAGATGCTCGTCTGGCTTGTTGTTAAACAGGCGCTCGGACAGGCGGCGACCTGCAGCCACGGCAACCGGAGTCAGCTCCACTGCACCCGTGTTGTCACCAACGGCATAAATACCTTTTACATTGGTATTTTGGAATTTATCGACGACGATATAGCCTTTTTCATTGGTTTTCACACCGCAGGCGGCCAGATTCAGGTTGTCGGTCGCAGGTTCGCGGCCAATCGCCCAGATCAGATGATCAACGGTCACTTCTGTGCCGTTTTCCAGTTGCAGCGTCAGACTGCCGTCAGCATTTTTAATCACGGCTTTTGGCACGGATTCGGTATGCAGTTTTGGCCCTTCGGTGTTCATGACTTCCACTAGGGTTTCTACGATCAGCGGATCAAAACTGCGCAGCGGCGCGTGTTTACGTACAAACAGGTGAGTTTCGGTGCCTAAACCGTTCAGTACGCCAGCGATTTCGACGGCGATATAACCCGCGCCAATGACGGCAACGCGTTTTGGCATTTCATCTAGCTCAAAGAAACCGTCGGAATCAATACCGTATTCCGCGCCGGGAATATTTGGATGGCTAGGGCGGCCGCCGGTGGCGATCAGGATGTGATCCGCAGTGATTTTCTCGCCGTTGACTTCAACGGTATGAGCATCGACAAAGCGAGCGAAGCCCTGAATCACATCAACTTTGTTATTGCCTAAACCACGCTCGTAGGACTGATGAATACGATCAATGTAGGCGGTACGGTTGGCGATCAGGGTTTTCCAGTCGAAGTGGTTCACCGTGGTATCAAAACCGTAGTCCGGACCGTACATGCGAATCGCTTCAGCGATTTGTGCCGCGTGCCACATCACTTTCTTCGGCACACAGCCGACGTTGACGCAGGTGCCGCCGAGCTGTTTAGCTTCGATCAGCGCACATTTTTTACCGTACATGGCTGCCCGGTTGATCGATGCGATCCCGCCACTGCCGCCGCCAATTGCCAGATAATCGTAATGTTTGGTCATCAGGATCATTTCCATGAGTGTAGTTTTATAGAAGCAAAGAGTTTAACGCCAGATCCCACTTTGTCGCAAAGATTGCATCGATGGCTGTGATAGGTGTTGGAAGACGAGAAAGCTTTTGCGCTAAACGGTGATAAAAATTGGGTAATATTGAATGAGCCGGACAGCATGGATTGCAGCCCGGCCAGGAGCGAAAGGCGCGGCGATTATTCCGGCACGACCCATTTTACCAAGGTGTGGCCGTGACCAGAGGGTACTAGCGCTTTATGCAGCCAAGGTAGCAGATCGGTCATTTGTTTTTCCAACTTCCACGGCGGGTTAATTACGATCATGCCAGAGGCAGTCATACCGTGTTGATCGCTATCCGGACGTACCGCCAGTTCGATTTGCAGAATCCGGCGGATGCCCGTGGCTTCTAGTTCACGCAGTAATCGTTTGATTTGCTGGCGTAATACCACTGGATACCATAAAGCGTAAGTACCGGTCGCAAAGCGCTTATAACCTTCCTGAATCCCTTTTACCACGTCCTGATAATCGGTTTTCATTTCATAAGGCGGATCCATTAGCACAAAACCGCGGCGAGACTGCGGTGGTAACTGAGCTTTCAGTTGCTGGTAACCGTCGGCGCGTTGCACTTTGGAGCGTTCGTCTTTGGCAAATTCTTTACGCAGCATCGGGTAATCGCTGGGATGCAGCTCGGTTAGGCTGATTTTGTCATATTCACGTAGCAAATGACGGGCGATCAGCGGCGAACCAGGGTAATAACGTAGCTGCCCGTTGTGATTCAACGCATTAATGGCGCTCATATACGGAGCTAAATCAGCCGGTAAATCATCTCGTTGCCAAATCTTGGCGATACCTTCCAGATATTCCCCAGTGCGTTCGGCGTGCTCGCCGCTTAGCTGATAGCGGCCTGCGCCAGCGTGGGTATCTAGATAAAGGAAAGGTTTTTCTTTTTCTTTCAAAGACTCAATAATCAGGCTTTGAACAGTATGTTTGAGTACGTCGGCATGGTTGCCTGCGTGAAAACTGTGGCGATAACTTAACATTTGCGGCTTCTCCTGCGGCTTAGGCAGCATTATCTATCAAAGGGAATGATGCCGCCAGCCATTGATTTTCCGCGCGACAGACCTCATGTTAAATGTTCATCCGCATTTATCATCTGACGGTAGGAAAATCATGAGTAAACCATCGTCAGGACGACAACTATAATCAGGACACCCTATGACAAATCCGCTGTTGACTCCGTTCTCCTTGCCGCCGTTTTCGGCTATCCGCCCTGAAGATATCGTGCCTGCGGTGCAATCCGCTTTAGATGAATGTCGTCAATCGGTGGAGCGGGTTGTGGCCCAACCGGGTCCTTTCACCTGGGATAATCTGTGCCAGCCGCTGGCAGAATCCGACGGCCGTCTCTCTCGCATCTGGTCGCCTGTCGGCCATTTAAACGCGGTAAAAAATAGCCCGGAATTGCGTACCGCCTACGAGCAAAGCCTGCCGCTGCTGTCTGAATACGGCACCTGGGTTGGCCAGCATAAAGGTTTATATCAGGCTTACGTCAGCCTGAAAGAAGGCCCCGGCTTTGCCGAATTGACTCCGCCGCAGCGTAAAGCGGTGGAGAATGCGCTGCGTGATTTCCAATTGTCCGGTATTGGTTTACCGGAAGAGCAGCAAAAACGTTACGGTGAAATCGTGGCGCGTCTGTCCGAGCTGGGTTCGACCTACAGCAATAATGTGCTGGATGCCACTATGGGCTGGACCAAACTGATTACCGATGAGAAAGAGCTGGCTGGTTTGCCGGAAAGCGCTCTGGCCGCCGCTCGCGCGATGGCCGAAGCCAAAGAGCTGGATGGCTGGCTGCTGACGTTGGATATGCCGAGCTATCTACCGGTGATGACTTACGCGGATAACGCCGCGCTGCGTGAAGAAATGTATCGCGCGTTTGCAACCCGGGCCTCCGATCAGGGGCCGAACGCCGGTAAGTGGGATAACAGCGAAATCATGGCTGAAATCCTGACTCTGCGCCACGAACTGGCTCAGTTATTAGGATTTGAAAGCTATGCCGATCATTCATTGGCGACCAAAATGGCTGAAGATCCGCAGCAAGTGCTGAATTTTCTGAATGATCTGGCCAAACGTGCACGTCCGCAGGCAGAAGAAGAGCTGGCGCAGCTGCGTGCTTTTGCCAAACAACACTTCGGTGTCAGCGAGTTAGCGGCGTGGGATATTCCTTACTATTCCGAGAAACAAAAGCAGCATTTATTCTCCATCAGCGACGAGCAACTGCGCCCTTACTTCCCGGAACAGCGCGTGGTAGAAGGTCTGTTCGAGGTCGTGAAACGCATTTACGGTATTACCGCCAAAGAGCGGCAGGGCGTGGATACTTGGCATCCGGACGTGCGTTTCTTCGATCTGTTTGATGCTCAGGGCGAGCTGCGCGGCAGCTTCTATCTGGACTTGTACGCTCGCGAACACAAACGCGGCGGTGCGTGGATGGGCGATTGTATCGACAGTCTGCGTCTGGCTAACGGTGAGCTGCAAAAGCCGGTGGCTTATCTGGTGTGCAACTTCAATGGCCCGGTCGGTGATAAACCGGCGCTGTTTACCCATAATGAAGTCACGACTCTATTCCATGAATTTGGCCACGGTTTGCACCATATGCTGACCCAAATTGATACCGCCGGTGTTTCCGGCATCAGCGGTGTGCCTTGGGATGCGGTCGAGCTGCCGAGCCAGTTTATGGAAAACTGGTGCTGGGAGCCGGAGGCGCTGGCGTTTATCTCTGGCCATTATCAAACCAATGAGCCTTTGCCGCAGGAAATGCTGGATAAGATGCTGGCGGCGAAAAACTATCAGGCGGCGCTGTTTATCCTGCGTCAGCTCGAATTCGGACTGTTTGATTTCCGTATGCATTTCGAGTTTGATCCGGCTAAAGGTGCGCAGATTCTGTCAACCTTACAGGAAGTGAAAAAACAGGTTGCCGTAGTGCCATCACCAAGCTGGGGTAGATTCCCCCATGCTTTCAGCCATATTTTTGCCGGTGGTTATGCGGCGGGTTATTACAGCTATCTGTGGGCAGAAGTGCTGTCGGCGGATGCGTTCTCCCGCTTTGAAGAAGAGGGCATTTTCAACGCTGAAACAGGCCAATCTTTCCTCGACAATATTTTATCTCGCGGTGGTTCCGAGGAGCCGATGACGTTGTTCAAACGCTTCCGTGGGCGCGAGCCGCAGTTGGATGCTATGCTGCGCCACTACGGTATTAAAGGTTAAGTCTGAAGGGCATTATCCCGCGTGAGTATTCGTTTAATTTGTGAAGAAGGTGCCGATCCCGGCACCTTATCTATTCTGGCTGAACGCTGGGGTTTGATTTCTGACGAGCAGGCGACGATGGCGCTGGTGTTAACGCCAACGCAATTGGAGCTGCGTAAGTTGGATGAACCCAAGCTCGGCGGGATTTTTGTCGATTTTGTTTCCGGTACTCTGGCTCATCGCCGTCGGTTTGGCGGCGGACGCGGTGAGGCGGTGGCGAAAGCCGTTGGTATCAAAAAAGGCTATTTGCCGAACGTGGTAGACGCAACCGCCGGTTTGGGGCGCGACGCTTTTGTTTTGGCGGCTTTGGGCTGCAAAGTCCGGATGCTGGAGCGGAACCCGGTAGTGGCTGCGTTGCTGGATGATGGCCTGCGGCGGGGTTATCAGGACCCTGAAATCGGTGGCTGGTTACAGGAACGTATGACTTTGCTACATGCTTCCAGCCTAACGGCGTTGGCCGATCTCGATCCGCGTCCAGAAGTGGTTTATCTCGATCCTATGTATCCGCACCGGCAGAAAAGCGCGTTGGTGAAGAAAGAAATGCGAGTGTTTCAGTCATTGGTTGGCGCGGATGAGGATGCTGATGGACTATTGGCCCCGGCGCGCGCACTGGCCACCAAAAGAGTGGTAGTGAAGCGGCCTGACTACGCTGAACCTTTGGCTGGCGTGCCCGCTCAGGCCGCCATTACGACCAAAAGTCACCGTTTCGATCTGTATTTGCCTTAGGCGATATCGTTTAAATTCGTTGTCTAAACTCCCCATTCCAGCGCGACGTTTTTGCCAGAATGGGGTTTATTATCCGACCTTAACTTAAAGCACGCCCTGCGCCAGCATGGCATCAGCAACTTTTACAAAGCCTGCGATATTGGCACCGTGAACGTATTGCGTTTGTTTTCCTTCTCCGCCGAATTCCACGCAAGACTGGTGAATATCCAGCATGATGTGACGTAAACGCACATCCACTTTCTCTGATTTCCAGCTCAGGCGTGCCGCATTCTGCGCCATTTCCAAACCCGATGTGGCAACGCCGCCGGCATTGGCAGCCTTACCCGGAGCAAACAGCACGCCAGCTTCGATAAAAGCATCAGTGGCCTGAATGGTCGTTGGCATATTTGCGCCTTCCGCGACGGCTTTCACACCGTTGGCGATAAGCTGACGAGCGGCGGGCAGATCCAATTCATTTTGGGTCGCGCAAGGCAGAGCAATGTCTACCGGCACGTTCCAAGGCTGCTCACCCGTCAGATAGGTCAGATTGCGCTCGCGGGCATAATCTTCCACGCGGCCATAACGTTGGTTTTTGATTTCAGACAGGTGGGCCAGTTTTTCTGGCGTAAAGCCAGCCTCATCTACCAGAGTGCCGCCAGAATCGGAAACGGTAATCACGCGCGCGCCCAATTCCATTGCTTTCTCAATGGTATACTGCGCTACGTTACCCGCGCCGGATACTGCCACTTTCATGCCTTCAAATCCCAAACCGTGGCGTTTCAACATAGCGTCGGTGAAATAAACCAGACCGTAGCCGGTAGCTTCTGGGCGAATCAGACTGCCACCGAAGGACAAACCTTTGCCAGTGAACACGCAGGCGGTGTTGTTGGACAGCTTTTTCATCATGCCGGTCATAAATCCAACTTCACGACTGCCAACGCCGATATCACCGGCTGGCACGTCGGTGTCTGGGCCAAGATGACGATAGAGTTCGGTCATCAATGCCTGACAGAAACGCATGACTTCAGCCTGACTTTTCCCTTTAGGGTTGAAGTCGGATCCACCTTTTCCGCCACCCATTGGCAGGGTGGTGAGAGCATTTTTGAAAGTTTGCTCAAAGCCGAGGAATTTCAGAATCGAAAGATTTACCGATGGATGGAAGCGCATCCCGCCTTTGTAAGGGCCGATTGCGGAGCTGAACTGCACCCGCCACGCGCGGTTAACCTGTACCTGACCTTTATCATCAACCCACGATACGCGGAACTGGATGACTCGCTCAGGTTCAACCAGACGCTCCAGCAGACTTTGCTCGCGATAGCGCGGATTCTGTTCCAGGAATGGCCATAGGGAGGTGAAAACTTCACGGACTGCCTGAAGGAATTCCGGCTGGTGGGCATCACGTTGTTGTAAAGATTCTAGAAACGACTCCAGAGAGGCTAAATCATTCATCAAAAAAGATTCCTTTGTACATGGTAGATCCCCGCTAACGATTTCTTATTGGAATGAGTATGGCGAAATAGTGAGAGGGCGATGTTGTGTCTTTCTTGACTATATCACCGCTTTATAATCATACCGCAAGGGTTTTCTCACTGAAATATAACGAAGTTATTAGGGCGGGGGACAAAGGGATTTGGGGTTATATAATGATAAACGCCTGCATAGGCAGGCGTTCTAAATGTATATTAATTCAATCGTGGTTTATTATTCGTCATCTTCGTCTTTCAACGGAACGATCAACATGTCGACGTGAACGGTATTAATCAGCTGGCGAGCAGAGGACATCAGCTTGCTCCAGAAGTCTTGATGGTGACCACACAGCACCAGATCGATATCGTATTTTTTAATCGCATCAACCAGAACCTGGCCCAAATCGCCGCTACCGCTTAAGGTTTCAGTGATTGGATAACCTGCATTTTGGGATAGCTCGGTCAGCGCGCTGTGGGTTTCTTCAGAAATACGTTTCTGCATGTCGCCCAAATTAACGTCGATCAGGCCGGTATAGAGATCCGAATAGTTAACATCCACATGGATCAGGGACACTTTGGCATTGTATGGTTTGGCCATGGAGACCGCTTTTTCAACCAACACCTTGCTTTCCGGAGACAGGTCTACCGCAATCAGAATGTGTTTGTAAGCCATAAGTAAACTCCTTCCATAATGCTAATTAATGGGTAAGCAATCATTCAGGTAACTGAACGGGCGCTAAGGCTATGTCTAGATACTATCACTATGATCCATAAGCGAAGTGTTTCACCGATCACAACGCAGGCTTTTAATTGTACGCGTTAAAGCTTAAGTCACTGTTTTACACCAATAGACGGCTTAATCCTATTGCTCAGACCGCTGTTGTCAAATATTTGGCCGTTTATCCGGTAATCATTTGGCTCGCTATATCCATAATTATAGTACTGATAAAGCAGTGAGTATTGATCAAAAACGCCGGTTCGCTAGCTTTTATCTCTGCATTTAAGTTAAGAGAGACTAACTATTTTGAGCTGTTTCTGGCGGTTTTTCACTGAAATTTGCGCCTAAAAGCATCAGTTGCGTACAAAATGTGACCGGATAAATCAGAGATTATCAGGCTATTTCTGATTTCATTTCCTACACTGGTAAATGGGTTAGGCAAAATTTTAGCGGTAGCGTCGGCTCATATATAAAAAAGGTGATGGAGAGGCATGTTTCTGCGCCTCGGGGATGGTTGTAATGGCTAGAGCGGGCGATGGCGTAACGGCGAATCAAAGGTGTCGTTAACGCGAAATATCGCTGGAGGGGGAATCATGATCAGTACCGTCGCGCTTTTCTGGGCTTTATGTGTGGTGTGCGTGGTGAATATGGCGCGTTATTATTCGTCTCTACGTGCGCTATTAGTGGTGTTACGCGGCTGTGATCCATTGCTGTATCAATATGTGGATGGGGGCGGTTTTTTCACCTCTCACGGACAACCCAGTAAACAAATTCGGCTAGTGCGTTATATCTACGCCCAGCGTTATACCGACCACCACGATCCGGAATTTATCCGTCGCTGTGAAAGACTGCGCGGCCAGTTCATTCTCACCAGCGCCCTGTGCGGCTTGGTCGTTGTCAGCTTGATGGCGCTGGCTCTATGGTACTGAGATGATTTTTGATGATAGCCAACTAAAAAAGGCGACCCCGATGATGAGGCCGCCTTTTTATTTGCGGTAACGTGGAGTCATCCAGCCAGGCTTAGATGAATTTCAACGCTATCCAGTACAGTGAACCGGAAAGAAGAATCGATACTGGCAGAGTAAGAATCCAGGCCAGCATGATGCTCTTAATGGTTTTACCCTGTACGCCACCGCCATCGACCAGCATAGTACCGGCAACGGCTGAGGAGAGAACCTGGGTCGTGGAAACCGGCATACCGGTGTAGCTGGCAATACCGATAGATACCGCCGCGGTCATCTGGGCCGAAACCCCTTGCGCGTAGGTCATTCCTTTCTTACCAATCTTCTCACCAATGGTCACTGCAACACGTTTCCAGCCAACCATAGTGCCCAGAGAGAGCGCCAAAGCTACTGCAACGATAATCCAGGTAGGTGCGTATTCCACGGTTTCCAGCAAATCTTTACGCAGGTTGTTCAGGAAACGCCTGTCCGCAGAACTGGTTTCCGGTAACTTGGCAACCGTGCCAGCCGTTTCGGCGACACACATCAGCAAGCGACGCATATGGCTGCGTTGCTCCACAGTCAGGTCGTCGTAGCTTTGCAGGTTAGCCAACAGTGCCTGCGCATGGTCGATAGCAATCATGGCGCGAGAGCTGTCACAATGGAACTGCGCCGGTGTATCAGGCAGAGTCTCTGGTGCGGGGACCAAAGGCTTCAACGCGATAGCGTGCGGCAAGGCTTCACTGTGTTGCTGATAATATTGCTGCAAATGAGTTACGGCATCCCGCGTACGGGCAATATCGTAACCAGTCGCGCTCATATTAACGACAAAACCAGCCGGTGCGACGCCAATCAACACCAACATAATCAGGCCGATACCTTTCTGACCATCGTTAGCGCCGTGAGAGAAACTCACGCCGATAGCCGATAAAATCAGAGCTGTACGGGTCCAGAACGGTGGTTTGCGTTTACCATCTTTCTTTTCACGCTCAGCAGGCGTTAAGTGAATACGAGCTCGCTTTTTGGTTCCGCTCCAGTAACGACGCAGCAGGAATACCATCAACCCAGCAATAATTAAGCCCACTAACGGCGACAAAATCAGTGATAGGAAGATTTGTATCATCTTTGGAATATTCAGTGCATCCACCACGGATGTACTAGTCATCACCGCGTTGGTTAGGCCGATCCCAATGATGGCACCAATCAGCGTATGTGAGCTGGAAGCAGGAATACCGAAGTACCAGGTTCCCAGATTCCAGATGATCGCCGCCAACAACATGGAGAAGACCATCGCCAACCCATGAGCCGAACTGACATTCAACAGGAGATCTGTAGGCAATAAATGAACGATGGCATAGGCCACGCTCAAACCGCCCAGCATCACGCCAAGAAAGTTGAATACCCCCGCCATAACCACAGCGATCTGTGAACGCATGGCACGGGTGTAAATTACGGTAGCAACCGCATTGGCTGTATCATGAAAACCATTGATGGCTTCGTAAAACAGCACGAACAAAAGAGCAAGAACTAACATAAGGCCGGTATGGAAATCCAGGCCAGCGAAAAGATGTAGCATAAGCGTTACGCCAGTTTGTGGACATGAACGCGGCGCATTATCGGTGACAATAGGGGTTGGGGAAAAGGAAAAAATGACCTTTCTTTGATATAAATGTGGATAGATGCATCATAACCATGAACATAACCATGAGATATCAGCAAGTTACTCTGATTTACTGAATCTAACATTTTCTTACTATAGCGATCTTTCTGTTAGGGCCTTACAATCCTCCGCCGCTGATTATTCGGTTATTTGTGGTGAACACTGCGGTAAAATTGCGAAATATGAGCAATTTTGCGGCGATAATGATTTTACAGAGAGAGGCCGAAAGTGGAACAGTTTGACGTAGTGGTGGTGGGCGCGGGTGCCGCAGGGCTATTTTGCGCGGCTCAGGCAGGGCAATTAGGGCGTCGGGTATTGCTGGTGGATAACGGCAAAAAGGCTGGGCGTAAAATCCTGATGTCTGGCGGCGGGCGCTGTAATTTCACCAATCTCTACGCGGAACCTGCGGCTTATCTTTCGCAAAACCCTCATTTCTGTAAATCTGCGCTGGCGCGTTATACCCAATGGGATTTCATTGATCTGATCAATCGACACGGTATTGCCTATCACGAGAAAACCCTCGGTCAGCTGTTTTGTGATGATTCCGCGCAGCAAGTGGTGGAACTGTTGCTGAAAGAGTGCGAATCAGGTCAGGTAACTATCCGTTTACGCAGCGAGATTCTGGCGGTCGAGAAAATCGACGCGGGCTTTGAATTACAGATAAATGAACATAAAGTGAGCACTTCCTCACTGGTTATCGCTTCCGGTGGCTTGTCGATGCCGGGGCTGGGCGCGACGCCTTTCGGTTATAAAATCGCCGAACAGTTTGGCCTGAAGGTTTTGCCGACCCGCGCCGCGTTGGTGCCTTTTACACTGCATAAACCTCTGCTGGAGCATCTACAAACTCTCTCCGGCGTTTCAGTGCCCGCGGTAGTGACGGCAGAAAACGGCGTCAGTTTCCGCGAAAGTATTTTGTTTACTCATCGCGGCCTGTCTGGCCCGGCCATTCTTCAGCTTTCCAGCTATTGGCAGCCTGGCGAATATGTGAGCATTAACTTACTTCCTGATACCGATTTGGACGCTTTCCTGAATAGCGAGCGCCAGGCACATCCGAATCAAAGTTTGAAGAACACGCTGGCGCAGCTGCTTCCGAAACGTTTGGTGGAGTGCTTACAGCTGTTAGGTCAGATACCTGACGTCACCTTAAAACAGCTTAATGTGCCTCAGCAGGCAGCGCTGGCGGTGACGTTGCAAGAATGGCGGGTGCAACCTAATGGTACTGAGGGCTACCGCACCGCAGAAGTTACCATCGGCGGTGTAGATACGCAGGAGCTGTCTTCCAAAACTATGGAAGCTCATAAAGTTCCGGGGCTGTATTTTATCGGAGAAGTGGTGGACGTGACCGGTTGGCTGGGCGGCTACAACTTCCAGTGGGCATGGAGCTCCGCCTGGGCGTGCGCACAGGCGCTGGCGAGCAAATAGCCCGCTAGCTTTGCATCTAAAGAACCGATGGATATAAATAAATATCCTCCGGCATAGCCGGAGGTTTTTCATATGCGCCTATAAGGCTCTGTTGCCAGCCGCGCCCTAACAGGCGCATCGCGATCTGACATTTGCATTTATGGATTACTTACGGCCCGTAAACGGGCTGCCCGGATAGGGGATCGAGAGTTGCTCACCCATTTTATCCTCTTCCAACTGGTGCTTTATGTATTCTTGTATCCTGGCTGTATTTTTCCCAACCGTATCAACGTAATACCCTCGACACCAGCACTCCCTGTTACGGTATTTGAACTTCAAATCGCCAAACTGCTCATAAAGCATCAGGCTGCTCTTTCCTTTCAGGTATCCCATAAAACCCGACACACTCATTTTGGGCGGGATTTCCAGAAGCATATGGATGTGATCCACACAGCATTCTGCTTCCAGAATATTCACGTTTTTCCATTCGCACAGCTTTCTTAAGATACTGCCTATCGCTTTGCGCTTTTCCCCGTAGAACACCTTTCTTCGGTACTTCGGTGCAAAAACCATGTGATATTTACAGTTCCATCGCGTGTGCGCTAAGCTCTTTTCATCCCTCATAGGGACCCMCTTTTGATTTCTTGTTGAACATTTGCAGTTGCCAGACCGCAAACTGTTTTAACAAATCAAAAGGGGTTTTTATAACTGGCTCAAAGCTGAAAGCTTTACGGAACCTCCAGCCTAGCTGGAGGTTTTCTGTGCACAACAAAAATGGCGCCTGATGATGGCGCCATTTCTATTGATATCGGCTTATATCGGTAGGTTTTAGGCTGCGGTAGCCAGTTTGGTGGCAAAACCGAGGAAAAGCAGCCCAACCATCGAATTACCCAGTTTGGCGAGACGTTTTTTCTCACTCAGGAAGTGGGTTAGTGCTGCGCCAGCAAAAATGAGCAGCGACATATAGACAAAGCTTATCATTTCCAGAATCACCGCCAGTATCACGAAGGACAGGCCGGTGTGGGCATAACTTTGATCGATAAACTGCACAAAAAACGAAACGTAGAACAAAATGGCCTTGGGATTGGTCAGGCTCAGGGTCAGCGCTTTGCGGAAAGTGTGTTCCACGATCTCGGTTGCTTCGCTCTGACCTTTTTTCACCAAGGTGCTGTAGAGGATTTTAAGCCCCAAATACAAGAGGTAAATGGCACCGAGCATTTTGACCAGCGTAAACAGGAAAGGCGAAGAGCGGATCAGGGAGGCAATTCCCACATAGGCGCAAAATATCAGTACTGCATCGCCAATAAACACCGCTAATGCAGCCTTATAGCCTTCTTTAACACCGCGGGTAATGCCTGTTTTCAGAACGAACAGGGTGTTTGGCCCCGGCACGATAATAATGAAAATGGCACCTAGGACATACGTCCAAAGATTGAGTACTCCATAACTCTCAAACACAACAACCTCATCATCAATTCACGCTGTGAGCGACTATTCTGTCGGAAATCTGTCCATTAAAAGCGAGCAGTATTCTACGCCGTTTCGTTGATTTATGGCAGCGGAGTGTGATCGCTGTCGTGTTTTATTTCAAGGAGAGATGGAAACAGATCGTGACGCGATCGGTCACGATCTTCGGGCTGATGTGTAAATAAGTGAGAGGAAAGTTCCGCTAATTGCGTGTTCAGGTGATTTATTTTGGGTCTATTACCCTGGCCATATGATAAGCGTCGATATATTTACCGTCGCGTAAGGCATAGCGTTTACTGGTTCCCTCGATTTCAAAACCAAATTTCTTGTACAGCGCTACGGCAGTATCATTATCAACGAATACCGTTAGTTCAATTCTATTGATGTTCAACCAGTTATCACATAAATCAATCATGGTTTTCATCAACGCACTGCCAACTCCCTGGCCCAAGAAACCCGCGTCTACTGCAATGCCGAAGGTGGCAACGTGGTTGCGGCGCGGTCTTTGTATTGTCTCAAGGCTGAGCTGGCCTGCGATTTGTCCGTCGATACAGGCAACGTAATAATAGATACCTGGCGCGGGAGTCCCCAGCTTCTTCGCCCACAAATCCGGAGCAGGTAGCGGAAGCTGTAAGGTGTCGCGATACACCTTCGGATGTGCATATAGCTGTTGCAGAGCCAAATAATCAGAAGGTTCTACCGGACGTATTTGCGCATGAGACATAGGGCTTTTCCTATTGATTAGTGTTTGAATAACCTAACAAAGTATCGGTTTATTCATCGCAGTCAATTATATTCGCATTGATTAAAAATAATGCTTTACAGTTGAGAGTGATAATGATTATCATTGTCATGCTTTCAAGTGAGACCATCAAAGTTTAGGTGTTCACATGACGAAGGCACGACATTGCTCACATTGCTTCCAGTGTTTACTTAGCCAGCCGGGTGCTGGCTTTTTTTTTGCCTTTTCTCGGTGGAATAGTCGCAACGGCTTGTTTGATTTCCGCATTTTCTGCCTCTGCACACGCTTTGTTTTTATGCTTTTTTCTTTGTCGAATTATTTGAACAGAGGGATGAGTTTTTTACGCTTTCATATTTTCCTGCGACATCTAGACTAAAGAAAACGTTGAGGAGAATTGAATATGATTTATCTACGCAAAGCAGAAGAACGCGGTCACGCTAATCACGGCTGGTTAGATAGCTGGCATACCTTCTCATTCGCTGATTATTATGACGCTAACTTTATGGGGTTCTCGGCGCTGCGGGTGATTAACGAAGACGTGATCGACGCTGGGCAGGGTTTCGGTACTCATCCCCATAAGGATATGGAAATTCTAACCTATGTACTATCGGGAACCGTAGAACATCAGGACAGCATGGGCAATAAAGAACAAATCCATGCGGGTGAGTTCCAGATTATGAGTGCCGGCACGGGTGTGCGCCACTCTGAATACAATGGTCGTAGTGACCAGCCGTTGCACCTATATCAAATCTGGATTATTCCTGAAACTAATGGTTTACCACCGCGCTATGAACAAAAGCGCTTTGATAACCCACAGGGGCGCCAGTTGGTGCTGTCTCCGGATGCTCGCGACGGTTCTCTGAAAGTGTTCCAAG
This sequence comes from Yersinia entomophaga, assembly GCF_001656035.1. Classification (NCBI taxonomy): domain Bacteria; kingdom Pseudomonadati; phylum Pseudomonadota; class Gammaproteobacteria; order Enterobacterales; family Yersiniaceae; genus Yersinia; species Yersinia entomophaga. The sequence continues at coordinate 2,586,857 of NZ_CP010029.1, read as the reverse complement.
ATATGACGCTATCGCGCTGGGCGCTGAAAAAAGATGAACAATCTGTTTATCAGATTCAGGCGGAGCGCAGAATCTGGATTCAGGTAGTACGTGGCAAGGTTGCTATCAATGGTCATCACGCAGGCACCAGCGATGCTTTCGCCATTTGGGATGAAACCGCATTGTCGATTCATGCCGATGAAGACAGTGAGATATTGTTATTTGATCTGCCACCGGTTTAACCTTCATTTATCGGCTAAAAAGGGTATGCGCATCGCGTTATACCCTTTTTTTTGTTAAAATCCCCGCCCGTCTCTCTTGCGCCAGTTCATTGATAATGAAGAAAAAAAGGCCAGTGCTTCAAGATGTAGCTGATATGGTTGGCGTCACGAAAATGACGGTTAGCCGCTATTTGCGTAATCCGCAGCAGGTTTCCGCCGTGCTACAGGGGAAAATTGCGGTGGCATTGGATGAGTTGGGCTATATCCCCAACCGTGCGCCGGATATTCTGTCAAACGCCACCAGCCGGGCGATTGGCGTATTATTGCCTTCATTAACTAATCAGGTATTTGCCGAGGTTTTACGCGGTATTGAGAGCGTCACAGACGTTCACGGCTATCAAACCATGCTGGCTCACTATGGTTATCAGAAAGAGCTGGAAGAACAACGCCTGACCTCGCTGCTGTCTTATAACATCGACGGTCTGATTCTCTCCGAACGGAATCACACTCCCCGTACCTTAAAAATGATTCAGGTGTCCGGTATTCCGGTGATCGAATTGATGGATTGTGTTTCCCCCTGCATCGATCTGGCGGTTGGATTTAACAATTTTGAAGCCGCTCGCCAGATGACTCAGCAAATTATCACTCAGGGCCACCGTCACGTAGTCTATTTCGGTGCGCGTCAGGATGAGCGAACGGTGATTAAGCAGCAGGGTTACGAGCAGGCGATGAGAGAATCGGGTTTAGAGCCGGTCAGTATTATGACCAGCCGCTCATCTTCCTATTCTGCCGGTGGCGAGCTGTTGCGTGAAGCGCAGGTTAGTTATCCGCAGATCGACAGTATTTTCTGTACCAATGATGACTTGGCCATCGGCGCGTTTTTCGAATGTCAACGCCAGGGATTATCTATCCCGCAGGATATGGCGATTGCTGGTTTCCACGGCCATGATATTGGGCAGTCGATGGTGCCGCGTTTGGCTAGCGTACTGACTCCCCGCGAAAAAATGGGGCAAATAGGTGCAGAACGTCTGATTGCCAGGCTGCGTGGTGAATCGGTGTCACCCAAAATGGTCGATGTCGGCTTCACTATTCTGCCCGGTGGCAGTATCTGAATAATGGCGTTAAAGAAAAGGCCCGCTATCTTTCGACAGCAGGCCTTTTTTGTGTGAACTAACCTTCAAACTCAGCGAATTAAATCACCATAGCCAATAACAGGCAGCCGACTAATCCACATACTGAAATGATGGTTTCCAGCACTGACCAGGATTTAATGGTTTCCATAATGGTCAGATTGAAATATTCCTTAAACAGCCAGAAGCCCGGATCGTTAACGTGAGAGAAAATCACGCTGCCGGAACCGACGGCAATAACCATCAGCTCTGGGCTGGCACCGGTGGTGGCAATCAATGGAGCAACAATACCTCCGGCGGTAATGGCCGCGACCGTGGCAGAACCCAGCGCGATACGCAACAGTGCCGCGATAGACCAAGCCATCAGAATTGGTGATACACCGCTGCCGCTCATCATACCGGCAATATATTGTTCAACGCCGCTGTCCACCAATACCTGCTTGAATGCGCCGCCACCGCCAATAACCAACAGCATCATAGCGATGATTTTAATGGAGTCGGTTACGGTATCCATTACCGATTCCATGGAGCGCCCGCGGTTCAGGCCAAAGGTGAAAATAGCGATTAATACAGCGATAAGGGTCGCAATAACCGGATCGCCGAAGAATTCGGCATAAGCCAGAACCGGATGCCCTTTTGGCAAAATCATCTCGGCTACGGCACGCAGCGCCATCAGAATAACCGGCACCAGAGCGGTCGCAACACTGACGCCAAAGCTCGGCATTTCTTCATCGGTAAAGGTTTTTGGGTTGTATAAACCTTCAGGAACCGGCTTATCAATGCCCTTCAGGAATCGAGCATAAACCGGACCAGCTAATATGACCGTTGGAATAGCCAGTAAGGTGCCGTACAGCAAGGTTTTACCCATATCGGCATGGAAAATGGTCGCAATCGCCGTTGGGCCGGGGTGAGGAGGCAGAAAGCCGTGAGTGACCGAAAGCGCAGCAGCCATTGGCACACCGATATACAGCAAAGGAATGCGTGCAGACGCCGCAATGCTGAATACCAGCGGTAGTAATAGTACGAAACCGACCTCATAAAACAGGGCAAAACCGACGGTAAAACCTGTCAGTACCACGGCCCATTGAATATGTTGTCTGCCGAATTTATCAATCAGCGTGGTAGCGATGCGTTGAGCACCGCCGCAGTCCGCCAGCAGTTTACCCAGCATGGCACCAAAGCCCATAATTAGCGCCAGGCTGCCAAGCGTGCCGCCAACCCCGGCTTTAATCGAGCCGACCACTTTATCAACCGGCATACCCTGCATAATTCCGACCGCCAGAGCGACCAGAATCAGCGAGATAAACCCGTTCAGCTTGAAACGGATCATCAGTAACAGCAGCATGGCAACGCCAACCGCGACAATGACTAATGGCATAGCATTTCTCCAACCTATTTATCGCTTTTAGTTATGATTTATTTACCCTGCTTTTTTCTCGCCGCAGCGGCGTTTTCTGACTTTGTACCTTGTCTCTTTCCCGTTGCAGCGACACCGGCTGTTTTGGCTATCTCGATTCACTTAGCGGACTAAGCTCCTCGGATGGAGGCCAATTGCCGTTTGGCTGTAATCTGAAAGCTATAGGTATTGATATTGCTCATTTTGCTGCAACGCGAAATTAGTGGGGTAGGGTGCTTATCCAGGACAGGTAACGGGATAAGAACCTTCCTTTTATTATTACGCTCAGTCTTTAAACAGGCTGGCGTGATTGCGCGATTGAGTACAAAACCCGGTGTTCTTCCCTTTGTGATAAAAGTCACATCTCCATTTGTTACCGGTATCATGATACCGGTAACATGTTAAAATACGGAACCGTCAAACAGGGTAAAATTCCCATTCTGAGATAGAGATCAAACTTATGGCAGGACATAGCATCATTGTGATGGGCGTATCGGGCAGCGGAAAAACGACGGTGGGTGAAGCCGTTGCTCATGCAATTCACGCCAAATTTATTGACGGTGATGATCTGCATCCGCGCGCCAATATTCAAAAAATGGCCAGCGGGCATCCGTTAAATGATGACGACAGAATGCCGTGGCTGGAACGTTTGAGCGACGCGGCCTACAGCCTGAACCATAAAAACGAAACCGGTATTATTGTCTGTTCTGCTCTAAAACGTCGTTACCGCGATTGCCTGCGGGAAGGCAATAAAGATATGGTTTTTCTCTATCTGAAAGGCAGCTTTGACGTGATTATGGAGCGATTAAAAGCTCGTTCGGGTCATTTTATGCCCACCGATCTGCTGAAAAGCCAGTTTGAAACCTTGGAAGAGCCTCTGGCAGACGAGAAAGACGTGATTTGCGTGGATATCGATGCCGATATTGATGAAGTAGTACGTCGCTGCGTGGCGGCGCTGAGCCATAAAGTCTAGCTTCGGCACCGCTTGGTTATCGGGGCCAATCGTGGCCCCTTGTGTGTTTTTATCGTCGTCGCCGATGAATTAGGCCGTGAGATAGGCTCTGACGCCATCTAAAAACATCTGGGTAGATAACATCACCAGAATCAATCCCATCAGTCGTTCCAATGCGCTGACGCCTTTATCCCCCAACAGACGTAAAAATACACCAGACATCAACAAGATAACTGAGGATAAACCCCAGGCGATCAGCAGCGCTAACACCAAATGGCTCATGCGATTTGGATATTGATGAGAAAGAAGCATCAGTGTGGCCAATATTGATGGGCCAGCCATTAGCGGAATTGCCAGTGGAACCAGGAATGGTTCTTCTCCAGCAGGTAAGTCGGTTGAGTGACCTTCATTGGAAGGGAAAATCATTTTGATGGCGATTAAAAACAGAATGATTCCGCCGGAAATCGAAACGGTTTCAGTGCGTAAGTTCAAAAACGCCAAAATATTCTCGCCCGCGAACAAAAAAATCAACATCAAGATAAGTGAGATAAGCAGCTCGCGAATCAGCACTACCCGTCGCCGCTTCGGTTCCAGATGCTTGAGCACCGACATGAAAATGGGCAAATTGCCTAAAGGATCCATTATCAAAAACAGCAACACGGTTGCCGCAATCATTTCTGTCATTGTGACCTCAACGGACTAAAAGTTTCCGGTATATCAAACCAGAGACGCTCGGGTATTAGGAGGATTACTGTGAATTCCTCCGGCATCGATTAAATTAACTTGCCACTTTTTACATATTTTGTAAGGTGGTATCAGGTCTCTCTTAGAGTCAGTCTGCCATGCCATTTTCGGCGGCGCAGCGCCACAAGACAGGCATCCCTTAATCGGTTGTCACCTCTTCCAAGGCAGGACAGTAAACATGAAAAACGTTGGTTTTATCGGCTGGCGCGGTATGGTCGGCTCTGTGCTCATGCAGCGCATGATCGAAGAACGCGATTTTGACGGCATCCGCCCGGTCTTTTTCTCTACTTCACAGCACGGTCAGGCTGCGCCTACTTTTACCGGTCAGCAGGGCACCTTGCAAGACGCTTATGATATCGACGCGCTGCGTGCTCTGGATATTATCATTAGTTGTCAGGGCGGGGATTATACCAACGGAATTTATCCTCAGCTGCGTGCCAGCGGCTGGCAGGGTTTTTGGATCGATGCAGCTTCTTCTCTGCGCATGAAAGACGATGCCATTATTATTTTGGATCCGGTAAACAATGATGTGATTCAGCAAGGGTTAAATCAGGGAATCAAAACGTTTGTTGGCGGTAACTGCACCGTTAGCCTGATGTTGATGTCACTGGGTGGCCTGTTTGCCAATGACCTGGTCGAATGGGCGTCTGTTGCCACTTATCAGGCTGCATCCGGCGGCGGTGCTCGTCATATGCGTGAGTTGCTAACCCAAATGGGTATGCTGCACGCTGGCGTAGCCAAAGAGCTACAGAACCCTGCTTCTGCCATTTTGGATATTGAGCGTAAAGTGACGGCGGCGACACGCAGCGGCACGTTGCCAACCGATAACTTTGGTGTGCCATTGGCTGGCAGCCTGATTCCGTGGATTGATAAAGCGTTGGATAACGGCCAGAGCCGGGAAGAGTGGAAAGGCCAGGCGGAAACGAACAAAATTCTGAATACCAGCAGCGTTATTCCGGTGGATGGGTTATGTGTGCGTGTTGGCGCTCTGCGCTGTCATAGTCAGGCATTTACTCTGAAACTGAAAAAAGACCTTCCGCTCATTGAAATCGAGGCGTTGCTGGCAACCCACAATGATTGGGTACGAGTCATCCCGAACGATCGCGAGTTGACGATGCGTGAGCTGACTCCCGCCGCCGTGACCGGCACGTTGAATACGCCGGTAGGCCGTTTGCGCAAGCTGAACATGGGGCCGGAGTATTTATCCGCCTTCACCGTTGGCGACCAATTGCTTTGGGGCGCGGCAGAACCGTTACGCCGTATGCTGCGGATTCTGGCGTAATCGCTGCCGCTCTAAAACTGTAGTTCTGAAGTCGCTAAAAAATCAAAAAGGTTGCGATGCTAGCAACCTTTTTTTATCGCTAAATATCAGCGGATTAATTCAATTTTCTGCTGCGGTATGGAACGGTAATTTAATCGAGATACGGGTATATATGTCCGTCTCACAGGTCACGGTCACGCCGTACTGCTGGCCATAACGCACCTTGATACGTCTGTCGACCAGATTCATGCCCAATCCGTCCCCGTCGGGCTTGGATTCATACAATCCCGCATTATCTTCTACTTCCAACGTCAGGATTCCATCCTGCATATTGCCGCGTAGGGTAATATTTCCATTGCTGAACATCTGAGAAATTCCGTGTTTAATGGCATTTTCTACCACCGGCTGCAAAGAGAACGCGGGTAGTCGGGCAGCCAGAATATTTTCTGGCAGGGCGATATTGACGTTCAATCGATCGGCAAAGCGCGCTTTTTCAATTTCCAGGTAAGCATTCACATGCTCAATTTCATCGCTCAGAGTAACGACATCGTGGCTGCGCTTCAGGTTTTTACGGAAGAAGGTGGAAAGTGAAAGCACCAGTTTGCGAGCGTGATTGGGATCGCGACGAATCACAACCGATAAGGTATTGAGGGCGTTGAATAGAAAATGCGGATTTACCTGAGCGTGGAGGAGTTTGATCTCCGACTGGGCTAATAATTGTTTTTGTTGCTCAAATCTACCCGCCATAATCTGCGCCGATAGAAGGTGAGCAATGCCTTCCCCTAGCGTGCGGTTGATACTGGAAAACAGCTTGGTTTTCGGTTCATACAGTTTAATGCTGCCGATGACGCGATGTTCTTCTCCTCGTAGAGGAATAACCAGCGTAGAGCCTAGTTTGCAAGTGGGTGAAATCGAACAGGTATAGGGCACCGCGTTGCCGTCGGCATAAACCACCTGATCCATTCCGATGGCTCGATGAGTGTGGTGTGAAGTAATCGCGGAACCGACAATATGATGATCTGAGCCGGTGCCGATAAAGGCCAGAAGCTTTTCTCTATCGGTAATCGCCACCGCCCCAACGCCCAATTCCTCATACAGAATCCGCGCTACTCGCATACTGTTTTGCTGATCAAATCCGTGTCGCAATAGTCCTTCTGCTCTGGCGGCGATCTGTAAGGCTTTAGCCGAAAATGCCGTGGTGTATTTTTCGAAAATAGCGCGCCGATCCAGTAGGATGCGCATGAACATAGCTGCGCCAATGGTATTGGTGATCATCATCGGCAATGCAATATTTTCAACCAGTTCCACCGCTTCGGAAAAGGGGCGCGAAACCGCCAGAATAATCAGCATTTGCAGCACTTCCGCCACTAACGTCATGCCAGCAATCACTAAAGGTTGGAACAGTAAATCCAGCCGATTCCTACGAATCAGGTAGTTATGAAGGAAGCCGCCTATCAGACCTTCCGCGACCGTGGAGAGCATACAGGCGGTCGCGGTCATTCCTCCCAGAGAATAACGGTGTAATCCGCCGGTTAAGCCGACCAGAAAACCGACGGATGGTCCCCCCAGTACGCCGCCTAAAACCGCACCAATAGCACGTGTATTGGCAATGGAATCATCAATATGCAGGCCGAAATAAGTCCCCATGATGCAAAACATGGAAAAGGTGAGATAGCACACCAGCTTGTGCGGCAAGCGGATGGTGACTTGCATCAATGGAATGAAAAGCGGTGTTTTACTGAGCAGGTATGCGATAACCAGATATACGCACATTTGTTGCAGTAATGAAAAAATCAGTTCGGTCTGGCTAACGCCCATGCTGTATTGCCTCCGTTATTTCCGAGGCCATTATAACGAAGGCATGAATGAGAAAATTTTAACTCGAACAACTAAATATAAAAAAACACAGACCGTGAGATCTGCTACCAAAGTGCCAATTTGAGTGAATAACTGCCGCTAACCCGAAATAAATTAACCGGATTATTCCTTTTAGTGCTGGAAAGGGATTTCCTTGATTGCTTAACCATTTTTTACTCACCTTTGACTATGCTTATAGCTTGGGGCGCGCATTGTCACAAGGGTAACTCTGAGCCGGGATTGAAATTTATCAGGGTGGTTTTTTGAGATTTTAAGCTAAAAAAATCGTCATTTTGATCGTCGTCATGATTTATACGGTAAATGGATTGCATGATAGATAAGTTGAATTTTTATTTATCTTAATGATTTTTTCTTGTAAATCATGCTATTAGTCATAGGAAAGATAAAATGTCAGCACTTCCCGAGCAAAATGTGATTAATCAGGTTATTTGTGGTAATTATTCAGATCCTTTTTCCATTCTTGGTATGCACAAAGTTGCCGATATGCTGCAAGTGCGTGCTCTGCTGCCTGATGCTAAAGAAGTATGGGTAGTTGACTGCAAAACCAATAAGAAAGTCACTCGGCTCGATTGTATCGATTCCAGGGGCTTCTTTGCCGCTGTCATTCCTCGTCGTAAAAATCCATTTCGCTACCAGTTAGCTGTTATTTGGGCGGATAGTACTGAAATTATCGAAGATCCTTATCGATTTGGCCCCTTATTGCAGGATATAGATAGCTGGTTATTGGCGGAAGGTACGCATTTGCGCCCCTATGAACGTTTAGGTGCTCATTTGATGTCTTTAGACGGGGTGGAAGGCGTCAGTTTTGCGGTTTGGGCACCTAATGCCAAGCGAGTGTCGGTTGTTGGTGCATTTAACTTCTGGGATGGCCGCCGCCAACCAATGAGGCTGAGAAAAGAAAACGGTATTTGGGAAGTTTTTTTACCGGGTGTACAGGCCGGACAGCTATATAAATACGAGATAATAGACAGTAATGGAAATATTCGCCTAAAAGCAGACCCTTACGCTTTTGAAGCGCAAATGCGACCAGAAACGGCCTCTCTGATTAGCCCACTGCCTGATATTGTTGAGAACTCTCCCATTCGACAAAAAGCCAATGCGCTCAATGCGCCAGTTTCTATTTATGAAGTTCATCTGGGGTCCTGGCGGCGACATACCGAAAACAATTTCTGGCTGAGCTACGGCGAACTAGCTGAACAACTGGTTGATTACGTCAAATATATGGGTTTTACCCATATCGAATTACTCCCGATGAGTGAGCATCCGTTTGATGGCAGTTGGGGCTACCAACCGTTGGGCATGTATGCACCGACCCGCCGCTTTGGAACGCCACAGGATTTCAGGCAATTCATTGAGAAAGCCCATCAGGCGGGGCTAAACGTGATTCTGGATTGGGTTCCAGGTCATTTCCCTAGTGATGAATACGGTCTGGCGCAGTTTGACGGTACCGCGCTGTACGAATATGCCGATCCGCGTGAAGGTTATCATCAGGATTGGAATACCCTGATTTATAACTACGGACGAAATGAAGTTCGCAACTATCTGGCAGGAAACGCTTTTTACTGGCTGGAACGTTTTGGTATCGATGGTCTGCGAATAGATGCGGTCGCTTCGATGATTTATCGGGATTACAGCCGGGCCGAAGGCGAGTGGGTGCCTAACCAATATGGCGGCAGAGACAATCTGGAAGCTATTTCTTTCCTGCGTTACACCAACCATACCCTCGGCGTAGAACGACCCGGCGCGGTGACGTTAGCGGAAGAATCCACCGACTATCCCGGCGTAACCTTGCCGCCAGAAGCCAATGGTTTAGGTTTCAATTACAAATGGAATCTGGGCTGGATGCACGACACGCTCAATTACATGCAGCTCGATCCGGTTCACCGCAAATACCACCATAATCTAATGACTTTTGGCATGTTGTATGCCTATACCGAGAATTTCGTGTTGCCGCTTTCCCATGATGAAGTGGTACATGGCAAACGCTCGATTCTGGATCGGATGCCCGGCGATGCCTGGCAGAAATTCGCTAACCTCCGCGCTTATTACGGCTTTATGTGGGCGCATCCCGGCAAAAAACTGCTGTTTATGGGATGCGAATTTGCTCAAGGGCGGGAGTGGAATTTTGACACCAGTCTGGACTGGCACTTGCTCGATGACGAAAACGGCTGGCATAGCGGCGTTCAACGTTTGGTGCGAGATCTTAACCATTGTTATCAAGATAATGCGCCGCTGTACGAACTGGATTATCAGCCGGAAGGTTTTGAATGGCTGGTGGTAGATGACCATGAAAACTCAGTTTTTGCTTTCCTGCGCCGTGATGCGGCAGGTAATGAATTGATCGCCATCAGTAACTTCACCCCGGTGCCGCGCTATAACTATCGAGTAGGCGTGCCCCGCGCCGGACGGTATCGCGAAGTGTTGAATACCGATTCAACCTATTATTGTGGCAGTAATTTGGGTAATCAGGGCGCGATTGATACTCAACAGATTGGCAGCCATAACCAGGATCAATCTTTATCGCTGACTCTACCGCCGCTCGCCACTCTTTATCTGCTGAGGGAGGGATAGCATGACCACGTTACAGACTGGTTCTCCTACTCCTCTTGGCGCGTATTTTGACGGTTCAGGGATTAATTTCACCCTGTTTTCGGCTCATGCCTATGACGTAGAACTGTGCCTGTTCGACGAAGCGGGGCGGGAGGTTCGCTTGCCGTTGCCCGCTCGCAGCGGCGATATCTGGCATGGATATTTACCCGGCGGTCAGCCTGGTCAGCGTTACGGATTTCGCGTTAGCGGGCCGTTTGATCCCCAATCGGGACATCGTTTTAATGCGCAGAAACTCCTACTCGATCCCTGTGCTCGTGCAGTGGAAGGACGCGTTGATGACGATCCGCGCCTGTTCGGCGGAATGGATCATGCCGATCAGCAGGATAGCGCCGATGCGATGCCAAAATCCGTGGTGGTACATGAGGAATATGACTGGCAGGGCGATTGCCCGCCGGCGGTGCCTTGGGGCAATACGATAATTTATGAAGCTCACGTTCGCGGATTAACTCAGCTACACCCCGACATTCCCGAGACGCTACGTGGCAGCTATGGTGCTTTGGCTCATCCTGTGATGATTGATTACCTGAAAAAGCTCGGTATTACCGCGCTGGAATTGCTGCCGATTCAGCATCATGTGGATGAACCTCGAGTGCAGAAACTGGGGCTAACCAACTATTGGGGCTACAACGTATTAGCGCCCTATGCGGTAGAGCCGGATTATGCATCCGGGCGGGAAGGTTTCTCACCGCTGCGGGAACTGCGGGATGCGGTAAAAGCCCTGCATCGTGCAGGCATTGAGGTCATTCTGGACGTGGTGTTTAACCACAGCGCCGAGCTGGACGCTGAAGGGCCAACGCTATCGCTGCGAGGGATCGATAATGCCAGCTATTACTGGCTGAACGCGCAGGGAGAGTATGAGAATCAAACCGGCTGCGGTAACGCGCTCAAGCTGGATCATCCGGAAGTGGTTCGTTGGGTAATCGACTGCCTGTGTTATTGGGTTGAGAGTTGCCACGTCGACGGTTTTCGCTTCGATCTCGGCGCGATTTTGGGGCGCACGCCTGAATTTCATCAGGACGCACCCTTTTTCCAAGCGTTACAAGCGGAGCCGCGGTTGGCTCATTGCAAAATGATCGCAGAACCTTGGGATATCGGCTGGGGCGGTTATCAGGTAGGCCATTTCCCTCGCGGTTTTAGCGAGTGGAATGACCAATATCGCGATGGAATGCGACGTTTCTGGCTACACAATCAATTCTCTTTGGGGCAATTTGCCCAACGTTTTTCCGGCTCTGCCGATATCTATGCTCAGCGGGAGCGTTTGCCTTCCGCCAGTATCAACATGATCACTTCACACGATGGTTTTACCTTACTGGATCTCCTGTGTTTCAACCAAAAACATAATCTGGCTAATGGTGAAGACAACCGCGACGGTACGGATAGTAATTTCAGCAATAACTTCGGGAATGAAGGATTAACGGCGGATGAGGCGGTCTGGCATAGGCGCAAGGCCTGCCAGCGGGCGTTACTCAGCACGTTACTGCTTTCACTAGGTACGCCAATGCTGCTGGCCGGTGATGAGCATGGCCACAGTCAGCAAGGTAACAATAACGCCTACTGTCAGAACAACGCTATGACCTGGTTGGATTGGACACAGGCAGATAGCGATCTGGCGAACTTTACTGCCGAACTTATCCGCCTGCGGCAAAAAATACCGGCGCTTACGCAAGACCGCTGGTGGCAGGAAGGCGATGGCAGTGTGCAATGGTTGAACATGCAGGGGCAGGAAATGAGTGCCTTAGCCTGGGAGCAGGGCTTTCAAAGAAAGCTCCAGATTTGTTTATCTCAACGTTGGCTAGTGGTGATTAATGCCTCCGACCAAGCCTGTGAATTGACTTTACCCGCCGGGAAATGGCTGCCTGTACCTCCTTTTGCTTCGCGCGATGTCGCTGAGCCGCAACAGACAGAATTACTTACGGGGCATAGCGCCGCATTTTCAGTGCGTGTGTTTGAACAAAAAATCTAAGGAATCCGCTATGGTTAAATTCGAAAATAGAGATCCGTTGATGTTAGCCAGACTACTGCCGCTTAAATCGGTAGCTCTGATTTTAGCGGGAGGGCGCGGTTCGCGCTTGAAAGACCTGACGGCCACTCGTGCCAAACCGGCGGTACATTTTGGCGGTAAGTTTCGCATTATCGATTTTGCCCTGTCTAACTGTCTAAACTCGGGCATTCGCCGGATCGGCGTCATTACCCAATATCAGTCCCATTCTTTGGTTCAGCATATCCAGCGCGGTTGGTCGTTCTTCAACGAAGAAATGAACGAGTTTGTCGATTTGCTGCCGGCTCAGCAACGTTTGAGCACTGAAGAATGGTACAAGGGAACCGCGGATGCGGTGTATCAGAATCTGGATATTATTCACAGATACAATGCGGAATATATCGTCATTCTGGCGGGTGATCACATTTATAAAATGGATTACTCGCGCATGCTGATTGACCACGTTGAAAAAGGGGCGAAATGTAGCGTGGCTTGTATTCCGGTGCCGCTAAGCGAAGCTTCGGGATTCGGTGTTATGGAAGTGTCTCTGGACTATCAGATCAAGTCGTTTACAGAAAAGCCGGAAGTTCCGGCATCAATGCCTGGAAATCCCGATATGGCGCTGGCCAGCATGGGGATCTATATTTTTAATGCGGATTATCTGTATAAATTATTGCTCGAGGATATGAATACTCTGGGGTCCAGCCATGATTTTGGTAAAGACCTGATACCTAAAATTACCGAGCGGGGAGAAGCCTGGGCGCATCCGTTTACTCTGTCTTGCGTGACTTCCAACGGCGACTTACCGCCTTATTGGCGTGATGTCGGGACACTGGATGCCTATTGGCGCGCTAACCTGGATTTAGCCTCGGTAACGCCGGAACTGGATATGTACGACCGCTCCTGGCCGATTCGCACGCATATGGAACCACTGCCGCCGGCAAAATTTGTGCAGGATCGCTCCGGTAGCCACGGTATGACCATGAATTCACTGGTTTCTGGCGGCTGTATTGTTTCCGGTTCCGTGGTGGTGCATTCAGTGCTATTCCCTCGGGTGCGGATTAACTCGTTCTGTACGATAGATTCAGCGGTGCTGCTGCCAGACGTTAATGTGGGCCGATCGTGTCGTTTACGGCACTGCATTATCGACCGCGCCTGCCAAATTCCAGAAGGGATGGTGATCGGTGAGAATGCGGAAGAGGATAGTGCACGTTTCTACCGTTCGGAAGGCGGAATTGTACTCGTCACAAGGGAAATGCTGGCTCAGTTGTAATTTAGCTTCAGGCTGGCGTGAAAACGTGAGCCTGATATTCTGGCCGAAGCCGTATGTTGTCTGTAAGCCTATTGGTAGCTGATGAGATACCAGGAGTAATGATGCGGGTTTTACATGTCTGTTCTGAGATGTTTCCCTTACTAAAGACCGGAGGATTAGCGGACGTTGTCGGCGCTTTACCTGCGGCTCAAATTGCCGATGGCACCGACGTTCGGGTGATTTTACCGGCGTTTCCCGACCTGAAAAACGGCATTCCCCATAGAGTATTAGTCAAAGAAATTGATACCTTCGCCGGGCGGGTGGAATTGAGTTATGGCACTTACAATGGCGTTGGAATCTACCTGATTGATGTGCCAGGTTTATACGATCGCCCCGGCAGCCCTTACCACGACCAATGGTTGAATGCTTACGGTGATAATCATCGGCGCTTCGCGCTACTTGGTTGGATGGCTTGCGAACTGGCCTGCGGGCTGGATAGCTACTGGCGCCCCAATATTGTGCATGCTCACGATTGGCACGCGGGTTTGGCCTGCGCCTATCTGGCGGCGCGGGGACGTCCGGCTCGTTCGGTCTTTACGGTACATAATCTGGCCTACCAAGGGCTATTTTCCGCTCACCATATGGCTGAGCTACAGCTTCCGCCGTCCTTCTTTAATATCTACGGTTTGGAATTCTACGGTCAGATTTCATTCCTTAAAGCCGGTTTGTTTTACGCCGATCATGTGACAACCGTTAGCCCGACCTACGCTAAAGAGATTACCCAGCCTGCCTTTGGTTACGGAATGGAGGGATTGCTGCAACAGCGAGCGCGGGAAGGGCGATTGAGCGGCATTCTCAACGGTGTGGATGAAGAAATTTGGGATCCGACCACAGATGCTCTGTTGGGAGAGCGCTATGATTCTGAAGATTTGCGAGGCAAGGCGGTCAACAAAGCCCATTTGCAGAAAGCCATGGGGCTACAGGTTACTGATAAAAAACCGATTTTCGCGGTGGTTAGCCGCTTAACGGCGCAAAAAGGTTTGGATCTGGTGCTACAGGCGTTACCCGAGTTACTCAGGCTGGGTGGCCAGTTAGTGGTGCTAGGCGCGGGGGATGCGCTGCTACAAGAGGCTTTTCTGGCCGCATCGGCGGATTATCCAGATCAGGTTGGCGTTCAGATTGGTTATCATGAGGCGTTCTCGCACCGGATTATTGCCGGTGCCGATGTGATCTTGGTTCCCAGCCGTTTTGAGCCTTGCGGCTTGACGCAGTTATACGGTTTGAAATACGGAACTCTGCCGTTAGTGCGCCATACCGGCGGGCTGGCGGATACAGTAGTGGATTGTGCTTTAGAAAATCTGGCCGATGGTAGCGCATCGGGGTTTGTGTTTGATGAATGTGAAGCAGCGGAACTGGAGCGGGCAATTCGCCGTGCCTTTGTGCTCTGGGTTCGTCCAAAACATTGGCGTCACGTACAGCGTCATGGGATGGAGCTTGATTTTGGTTGGCAGGTAGCGGCAGCAGACTACCGGTCGCTTTATCAACACTTGTTGTAACCACAAATTAGGGAAATACCGCTAATGACGACACCCTTTAGCTACACCTCACCCGTAGTCAGTGTGGAAGCACTGAAACACTCTATTGCCTATAAGCTGATGTTTATTGTCGGTAAAGATCCTTCCATCGCCACTGAGCACGATTGGCTGAACGCCACGCTGTTCGCAGTGCGTGACCGTATGGTGGAACGCTGGCTGCGCTCCAATCGGGCACAATTATCTCAAGATGTCCGGCAGGTTTATTACCTGTCGATGGAGTTTCTGTTAGGTCGAACATTGTCCAACGCGCTGTTATCTATGGGTATTTATGATGATATCAAAGCCGCGCTGGATGAAATGGGTATCGATTTCAATGAGTTGCTGGCCGAAGAGAGTGACCCAGGGCTAGGGAACGGCGGTTTAGGGCGTCTGGCAGCGTGTTTTCTGGATTCACTGGCGACTTTAGCCATGCCGGGGCGGGGCTACGGCATTCGCTACGAATACGGCATGTTTAGCCAGAAAATCGTCAATGGGCAGCAGGCGGAATCCCCAGATAACTGGCTGGAATACGGTAATGCCTGGGAATTCCCGCGTCATAACACACGTTATAAAGTGCGCTTTGGTGGTCGTATCCAGCAGGAAGGGACAAAAACCCGCTGGCTGGAAACTGAGGAAATTCTGGCCTGCGCCTATGATCAAATCATTCCTGGTTTTGATACCGATGCGACTAATACATTGCGTTTATGGTCGGCGCGCGCCAGTAATGAAATCAATTTGGGTAAATTCAATCAGGGGGATTACTTTGCGGCGGTAGAGGATAAGAACCATTCGGAAAACGTATCGCGAGTGCTGTATCCCGATGATTCGACCTATTCCGGACGAGAACTTCGTCTACGGCAGGAGTATTTCCTGGTTTCAGCCACGGTTCAGGATATTTTAGCCCGCCACTGGGCGCTGCATCATACCTTCGACAATCTGGCAGAGAAGATTGCCATTCATCTGAATGATACGCACC
This sequence comes from Yersinia entomophaga, assembly GCF_001656035.1. NCBI lineage: Bacteria > Pseudomonadati > Pseudomonadota > Gammaproteobacteria > Enterobacterales > Yersiniaceae > Yersinia > Yersinia entomophaga. The sequence continues at coordinate 2,570,906 of NZ_CP010029.1, read as the reverse complement.
CGGTGTTGTCTATCCCTGAATTAATGCGTTTGCTGATTGATGAGCATAAATTTACCTGGATCAAAGCTTGGGGAATGGTGGAAACCATTTTCTCTTACACCAACCATACTTTGATGGCTGAGGCACTGGAAACCTGGCCGATCGATATGATTGGTAAGATTTTGCCGCGCCATCTACAAATTATTTTCGATATTAACGATCACTTCCTCAAACAAGTGCAGGAAGCCTTCCCGGACGATAATGAATTACCGTCCAGAGTGTCGATTATCGATGAAGGGAACGGGCGGCGGGTGCGCATGGCGTGGCTGGCCGTGATTGCCTGCCATAAAGTGAACGGCGTATCGGCGTTGCATTCTGAGTTGATGGTTCAGTCTCTATTTGCTGATTTTGCTCGTATTTTCCCGACTCGCTTCTGCAATAAAACCAACGGAGTGACGCCGCGTCGCTGGCTTGGGCTGGCGAATCGCCCGCTGGCGGCGGTGCTGGATGACAGCATTGGCCATAACTGGCGTACCGATCTTAGCCAACTGAGCGATATCAAACCCAATATTGATTATCCGAGCTTTTTACAGGCGATACAGAAAGCCAAGCTGGAAAATAAAAAGCGGCTGGCAATTTATGTCGCACAAAACCTGAATATTGTGCTCAATCCCGCGGCACTGTTTGATGTGCAGATAAAGCGAATGCATGAATACAAACGGCAGTTGCTGAATGTTTTACATGTGATCACGCGCTATAACCGTATTTTGCAGGATCCAGAGGCGAAATGGGTACCAAGAGTGGTGATCTTCGCCGGTAAAGCGGCATCGGCCTATTACAATGCGAAACAGATTATTCGCTTGATCAATGATGTCGCTAAAGTAATAAACAACGATCCTAGGGTGAACAACCTGTTGAAAGTCGTGTTTATTCCGAACTATGGCGTTAGTCTGGCGCAGATGATTATCCCGGCGGCGGATCTATCCGAGCAGATTTCACTAGCCGGAACCGAAGCCTCTGGCACCAGTAATATGAAATTTGCCCTGAACGGTGCGCTGACGATTGGCACCCTCGATGGCGCTAACGTGGAAATCCGAGAGCACGTCGGTGAGGATAATATTTTCATATTTGGTAACACCGCTGAGCAGGTTGAAGAATTACGCCGCAGTGGTTATAACCCGCGGAAATACTATGATGAAGACCCTGAGCTTCATCAAGTGTTGACGCAGATCGCCACCGGAATTTTCAGCCCAGAAGAACCCAATCGCTATACCAGCCTGTTCGATTCGTTGGTTAATCTGGGCGATTATTATCAGTTATTGGCTGACTATCGTAGCTATGTGGATACGCAGGACGCGGTGGATGAGCTATATCTACAACCGGATGAATGGACTCGTCGTGCGGTATTAAATATCGCCAATATGGGGTATTTCTCATCTGACAGGACGATTCAGGAATATGCCGATGAGATTTGGCACATTAAACCGATAAAACTCTAAGAAAAAACCGCCGCTTCTATCAGGAAGCAGGCGGTTTTTTTCATTGCGGCGCGTCTGTCGAATCAGGAAACCAGTGACAGCGTATTCATTTTCTCGGCATGAACTGCCGCCAACCATTCGGCAATGCGTTGTTTCTGCGCCTCATCCAGCCACATACCCAGTTTGGTACGGCGCCAGATGGCATCGTCTAACTCGACAACCCACTCTTTCTCAACCAAATAGCGCAACTCGGCTTCGTACAGGCCATGGCCGAAATCTTCGCCCAAATCTTTAAGGCTGGTGGCATTGGCCAGAATAATCTCGCTATGGCTACCGTAAGTGCGGGTATAACGGCGCGCCAGAGCTTCCGGCAGCCAGTTATAGTGATGGCGCAGTTTAACGGTATAACTGTCGCGATCGCCGCCGATATCGCCACCCGGCAGCGAACCGTTCTTAGTCCAGGCTGGGCCGACTTTCGGGTAGTATTGAGTCAGTTTTTCCAGTGCATGTTCTGCCAATTTACGATAAGTGGTCAGTTTGCCGCCGAATACCGATAGCAACGGGGCTTTGCCCTGTTCATCAGCCACGTCCAGCGTGTAATCGCGGGTCACGGCCTGCGGTGAGTCGGATTCATCGTCACATAGCGGACGCACGCCAGAGTATGTCCAGACAATATCGTCACGGCCAAGCTGTTTCTTAAAGTGGTCGTTATACACTTTCAGTAAATAATCGATTTCCTGATCGTCGATCTTCACATCTTTAGGATCGCCGTGGTATTCCACGTCGGTGGTACCAATAATGGAGTAATCATCCAGCCACGGAATGACGAAAACGATACGGTGATCTTCATTTTGCAGAATGTAAGCCTGCGGCTGGTTATGTACGCGTGGAACAACGATATGGCTGCCTTTAATCAGGCGGATACCGTAAGGAGATTTCAGTTTTAGACCATCGTCAAAGAACTGTTTTACCCAAGGACCTGTGGCGTTAACCAGACCTTTGGCACGCCAGGTGAAGGTTTTACCAGTATTGACGTCGGTTGCTTCTACCATCCACAGGCCGTTTTCACGCCAGGCGCGGGTCACTTTAGTGCGAGTACGCACTTCGCCACCGCGTTCAACCACTTCCTGAGCGTTAAGCACCACTAGACGCGCATCATCCACCCAACAGTCGGAATATTCGAAACCGCGCACCAGCTCCGGTTTTAGGACGGAATCTGCGCCAAAACGCAGGCCTTTACTGGCAGGCAAAGTGGTACGTTTACCCAAGTGATCGTACAGGAACAGACCGGCGCGAATCATCCAGGCAGGGCGCAGATGGGGCTGATGTGGCAGGCGAAAACGCATTGGGAAGGCGATATGCGGTGCCATTTTTAGCAGCACTTCGCGCTCGGCCAAAGCTTCGCTAACCAGACGGAATTCGTAGTGTTCCAGGTAGCGCAGGCCACCGTGGATAAGTTTGGAACTGGCGGAAGACGTAGCACAGGCCAAGTCTTGCGCTTCCAGCAGCAGTACTGACAGGCCACGTCCGGCAGCATCCGCAGCGATACCGGCACCGTTAATGCCGCCACCGATCACGATCAAGTCTTTGGTTTCCATGTAACCTTCCTCCAGATGTTCGAAACAGCTCTTTAATGTTCGTTTTCGCTCACGATTGTAATCAAAAACCAACAAACAAGCCAAGAGTTAACCAAAGAAAAACATTTATGCGTGATGAAGGTAACAGTTTTGTTGCGGGTTCATTTTAAAGATGTAATCAGTGCAGCGAAGCAAACTTCCTTTGCGGGAAGCGTTTTTACCGTCTTATAGATAGATTATAGGTGAAGTCTTGGGTGTCTAACTTGAGAGAAATGGCAGGGAATAGCGGCGAAAGTGTGGGTAAATATCGTCAATAGGGGCCGAAGCCCCTGATTGTAGTTCAAGTCTTATTGGGTGAGCCAGAGGGCGGGAATTAACACAGTTCTAGCTGCACATCATGCTGCTCAATGATTTTCATCACGCTGGCAGGGGGCTGCTGATCGGTAAACAGGTAGTCGATTAAATTCATATTTCCCAGATTTACCATCGCATTACGGCCAAATTTGGAGTGGTCGGTGACCAACATCACGCAGCGGGAGTTTTCGATAATCGCGCGTTTGGTGCGTACTTCGTGATAATCGAACTCAAGCAAAGAGCCGTCCATATCGATACCGCTGATGCCTAAAATGCCGTAATCCAGACGGAACTGGGAGATGAAATCCAGCGTGGCCTCGCCAATAATGCCGCCGTCACGGGTTCGCACTTCGCCACCGGCCAGAATCAGGCGGAAATCTTCTTTAGCGGTGAGTAAGGTCGCAACGTTTAGATTATTGGTCACGACGCGAAGATTTTTATGATTGAGCAGCGCGTGAGCCACGGCTTCTGGCGTGGTGCCGATATCGATAAACAGCGTTGCGCCATCGGGAATCTGGCTGGCAACTCGTTGAGCAATACGCGCTTTTTCCTCAGACCACATGACTTTTCGGTCGTTATAGGCCGCGTTGACCGAACTGGAAGGCAGCGCTGCGCCGCCGTGATGGCGATGAATTTTATTTTGATCGGCCAAATCATTCAGGTCACGCCGAATGGTTTGCGGACTAACAGCAAAGTGTTCTACCAGTTCTTCAGTGCTGACATAACCCTGAAGGCGCACCAGTTCAATAATCGCATCATGTCGCTGCGTTTGCTTCACGATAATCCCCTAATTTGCCCGGTTTACGGACCGTTATTGTGTGGTTCGGGTGCTATTACGCGTATCCCAAAATGCCATCAGTAATCCAATGACCAGACCAGAAACGTGAGCGGCATTGGCGATCGACAGACCTAAAATATCGAAATATCCGGCGATTAACCACAGAACAGAAAAAGCCATCAACCCGTTAGGGAGAGAGACTCCCCGCTCCGGCGCCCGTTGGCCGGTCAGCCAAACGTAACCCATCAGGGCGTAGACCACGCCGGACAAGCCACCAAAATTTGAGCCGCTGAATAAGGATTGTCCCCAGCCGCTAAATACGGCAGAAACAAGGGTTAATACCACTAGTTTTCCCGTGCCGAGGCGTTTTTCCATTTGGCCGCCCAAATACCACCACCACAGTAGGTTAAACAGGATATGCATCAGCGAGAAGTGTAGAACAGCGTGGCTGACCCAACGCCAGATTTCCAGATACTGGCTGCTGTTTACCGGCCAGGCCAGCCAGCTCATAACCGCATTATCGCCAACGATTTGCATCAGAATATAGACTGCAATACATACCGCCATCAGACCGAGGGTGAGTGGGCCAGCCTGACTACGTAAATTCTGCAACAGCGAAACACGCTGATAAGGCATATCGGTGTGAAGATTGCCCGATTGCCAGCTCGCCGCCTGATAGCGCGGGTTGAGTGGGTCTAATAAAAATTGTTCCAGCTCATGCTGAACCTGAGGCAGTTTTTCATCCTCATTTAGCCAGATTTCTGCATCCTGGCTCTGGTGTCGGAGTTCCAAAATCACCTTTTGCGTGGCCATATAGTCCACAAAGGCCTGCGCCAGACGTAGGTTAGAAATTACTATCACACGAATCATATTTATAATTTACCGTCTAACGTTATGATTTATAAAATATCTAAAGCTTTATCGTAGCAATTTAGCATGTTAGCAAACTGATTCTCCCTTTTCGCTGTAGGGATGTCATCTGTTGTTTAAAAAAAGCCAGAGTTCACAACAACGAAAACCGCCGAGACAGGTGAATATGTCGGCTTAATATCATTCTTGTGGGTGATGCAATATGGCGCAAGGCAGAGGCCAGCGGCGGCCTCTTGCATTGGGAAAAGGGGTAAATCAGGCTTTGTCTGTAGCGACATCTTGCGGGTAATTTCTGGCCCAGGCTTCGAAACCGCCGTTAATGCTGTAAACAGCATCGAAACCTTGCTCCAGCAGGTATTGAGAGGCACCGCGGCTGCTGTTGCCGTGATAGCACATCACCATCACCGGCTGGTCAAAATCGGTTTGTTGCATAAAAGTCTGCAAACTGCCGTTGGTCAAATGAAATGCGCCCGGCGCATGGCCGGCTTCGTAGCTCTGCGGATCGCGAATATCCACCAGAACCGCCTGACCCTCTTTCCAGCGAGTGTAGGCTTGCTCAACGTCGATTGCTTCAAATTGTTCCATACTGCTGACACCCTTTTATTGGCGATTAATGTGGTTATGCCGCTATTGTAATCAATTTTATGCCAATAAAGACCCATTGGTTGGTATGGATAAATGTCCGCCAGATAAAATCAGCGGTCGGTTAAACGCCGTATCCCATCATTTGCAGCAATCGCTGCGCTTGTTGCACCGCTTCCTGACGGTGCGCCACGCCCAATTTTTGATACAAATTACGAATATGGGTTTTGATTGTGGTGGCGGCGACGTCCAGTTCACTGGCTATTTGCTCATTACTGTAACCGGAGTAAATCAACCCGAGAACCTGCCATTCCCGCTGAGTCAGCGGGCTGGTACGAATCAATTCTGGCACCTGCGGATGGGTCAGTAACTTATCGACAAAGCGTTCGTCAAAATGAGCAAATTTATGGCGATGATGCTGGTTGATGTCTTTCAGGATGCGTTGAGCACGATGTTGTTCCAGTTCCGGCAGCGCGTTCAGTTGGATAAGCTGACGTAACTGCTGTGCCATTGCTTCCCCTTCGATCACAAAGTGGCTGATAAAACCGGTGCGGTTTGCCAATGTCAGAGATTCTATCAGCGCTTTTTGCGCTTCGCCTTTCCGTTCGGTTTGCCAGTAAAGAATATTACTTAACAGCAGGTTGCGGTTGAGGTCGCTGGTCAGGCGCAGGCGACGGGCATTTTCGTTGAGTTCATCGAGTACCACTTCGGCCTCATCGAAATAACCGAGCATAATCTGCACTCTGGCAATATTACGCCACTGGCCTTGCAGGAAATGGTTATCGGCCATGCCCGGTTTTTCCGCCTGACGCAGCCAGTTAGCCGCAGCCGTTTTATCACCGGTCATTTGCCAGTAAATCACTCTGGGCTTATCCGCATTGGTTACCCAGTCGCGATGGTATTGAGTGCCGTGGATCAAGGCTTCGCAGCGTTGAATATACATATGGGCGTTATCTAAATCGCCCCGCGCCAGCGAGCATTTGGAGAGCATTGCCAGACATTGCAACTGCTGCTGTGGCTGATAGTTGGCGAGAATAGCGATGCCCTGACGTGCGGCTTCCTCTGCTTCATCCAGTCGCGACCACGACCACAGCACCTGCGCGCGAATACGCAGTAAGAATTCATGCATCGGCAATTGCTCAAGGTGCTGTTCGCGTATCAGCTCGAAGGCTTTTTCCTGAGTTTCAAACGCTGCCTGCAAGAAGCCTTGGGCAATCAGAATTTCACTCTGTTGCAGTAGAGCCCACAACGCGTAGTGATAGGCCTGGTGGCGGCGCGCCATTTGCTCAGTTTGCTGCATCATTGGCAGCGCGCGAGCCAGTTCACCTTTGCAGTGATGCACTTCACCTGTGACGGAGGTTGCCACAATTCGGCTGTAGTAACTGGCCATCGGCAGGTATTTCAGCGCATCGGTTGCCAGTTTTTCCGCTTCATCTGGCTTGCCTGCGTTAATGGCTACCTGCGCTCGCAGTGCGTCAAATTCGGCGCTGAGCGCAGCATCAATCGGAATTTTACGTTCCAGCATCGCCGTTTCGGCCTGACCGAGCAGAGTGTTAACTTCACTATAGCGATGCTGACTTTGCGCCAGCCAGGCTTGTAGCAGCGCCAGTTCAGGATTTTGTATCAGCAAAGAATAAGGTAGTGCGCTAAGGCATTGTTCTAGCAGCGCCAATTCGCTGTGATTGAAAAGTGACCAGGCGTGTTGCAGCAGAATATCCCGCAGCATCCCCACATCGCCAGCCGCTAGCGCATGGTGAATAGCTTCAGCGGGATAACCCAGCGCCATCCAACCTTCAGCCGCGGCGTGGTGAAGATCCGGTAGCTCCAACGCCAGTTCCCACTGGCAGCGTTGACGCAGGAAAGTGGCAAACAGCGGATGGAAACAGAACCATTCGCCAGTGTCATCCATTCGGTGAATGAATAGCCCCTGTCGTTCCAATTCTTCCAGCCGTTGCTGGCCGTTGTCTTCGCCGGTCAGACGCACAATCAGCGCATCGTTCATTGAACGCAGCACCGAACAACGTAGCAAAAATGCACGAGCATTAGCATCAACCTGATCCAATACTTCATCTACCAGATAATCGGATAGATGGCTGGCATTTAACCCAGCCAGACGTTTAGCGGATTTTTGCGCCGATGAATTGGGTTGACGAGAGGAAAGGGCGATAAGCTGCAAAGCCGTAGCCCAACCTTCCACTTCGTCACACAGGCGGCTGCTATCTCCTTGATCTAATGGTACTGGCAAGCGGCAATCAAAGAATTGCTGCGCTTCCTGATGATTAAACGCCAACTGTTGAATACCCAATTCCAGTAACTGATCGCGCACCCGCAGATTGGCGATGCCCAAAGGCGGCAGCGTGCGGGACAAAATCAGCAGCGTGAGGTTTTCAGGCTGATGGCGCAGGAAAAAGCGCATGGCTTCATGAATGGCGTCGTTGGTGATCAGATGATAGTCATCAATCACCAGATACAGCGGCCCGTCCCAGTCGGACAGTTCCACAAATAATTGGGCGAACAGCGCCGAAAGATTGGCATATTGATGTTTTTGGCTGAGCGCTTCGCTCTTGCTGCAATGTCCACCGGTGGCCTGTTGCACCGCCGCGACCAGATAGGTAGCGAAACGTTCAGGTTGATTGTCGCTTTCATCCAGTGAATACCAGCCGAGGTTGGATTGCCCCGCTGCCCATTGGGCAACCAGCGTGGTTTTACCGTACCCCGCCGGGCAATTCACCAGCGTCAGGCGATAGTTCGCTGCCGCAGAAAGTTTGGCCAATAGGCGATCGCGCACAACGGTATTTTGCAGCCGTACCGGGCGGCTCAGTTTTGAAGGGATCAGCATATTATTCCAGACTCAAATGGCAACGACAGACCGGCGGATTCATAGGGATAATTATTTTAAGCCTCGTAATTAATCAGCCCTGTTAAGGTCTGATAACGGCCAAATTATTGCAATAACGTTAATACTTCCTATGGTCGTAAGTTGCACCTGATCACATTTTTAGCTACGCCCTGCGACTCATCCCCAGCTAATCCCTTACCAGGATGATGCTCTTGCCGATTCTCCTCGGCAGGATAAGGGTAAAATTACCCCACTCACAGGATAGAGACTTCCCTATGTCACAGCCCATGCTAAAGAAGGATGATTTTCTGGCAGCACTGACCCGTCAGTGGCAGCGCTTTGGCCTCAGTTCGGCCCAGCAGATGACCCAGCACCAATGGTGGCAGGCGGTCAGCGCGGCATTGGCCGAACAGTTGGCGGCTCAACCGGCGCCGACTAAAGTGCAAAAAACGCAGCGCCATGTGAATTACATCTCAATGGAATTCCTGATTGGTCGCTTGACGGCAAATAATCTTATCAACCTCGGCTGGTATGAAACCGTTGAGAAACTGCTGGCAGAGCAGCAGGTCAATCTGGCCGACTTGCTGGAGCAGGAAACCGATCCGGCTTTGGGTAACGGTGGTCTGGGACGTTTGGCGGCCTGTTTCCTCGATTCGATGGCAACGGTGGAGCAACCGGCGACGGGCTATGGGCTGAACTATCAATATGGGCTGTTCCGTCAGTCATTTAGCGAAGGAAAGCAGCAGGAAGCGCCAGACAACTGGGAGCGCGAGAGCTACCCGTGGTTCCGTCATAATGCGGCGCTGGCGGTGGACGTGAGTTTCGGTGGCAAGCTGGAAAAACAGGCCGATGGTCGTCAGCTTTGGCGTCCAGATTTTACGCTGCGCGGTGAAGCCTGGGATTTACCGGTATTGGGCTTCCGCAATGGGGTGACTCAGCCCCTGCGTTTATGGCAGGCAACCCACGTTCATCCGTTTGATCTGACTAAGTTTAACGACGGTAAATTCCTGCTAGCCGAACAAAACGGTATTGATGCGGAAAAACTGACTAAGGTTCTGTATCCCAACGATAATCATCTGGCCGGAAAGCGTCTGCGTCTGATGCAGCAATACTTCCAGTGCGCCTGTTCCGTGGCAGATATTTTACGCAAACATCACGCCGCCGGACGTACACTGGCCGATCTGCCTGAATATGAAGTGATTCAGCTGAATGATACCCACCCAACCATCGCTATTCCTGAAATGCTGCGAGTGCTGTTGGATGAACATCAGTTGAGCTGGGATGCTGCCTGGGCTATTACCAGTAAAACCTTCGCTTATACCAACCATACACTGATGCCGGAAGCCCTTGAATGTTGGGATGAAAAATTGGTGCGTAGCCTGTTGCCGCGCCACTTTGCCATCATCAAGCAAATCAACGCTCAGTTTAAAAAACGGGTGGATAAACAGTGGCCTGGGGATAAAGCGGTGTGGGCAAAACTGGCCGTACATCATGATAAACAGGTACGTATGGCAAACCTGTGTGTGGTCAGCGGTTTCGCGGTGAACGGCGTGGCGCAACTACATTCGGATTTGGTGGTTAAAGATTTGTTCCCGGAATACTTCCAGCTGTGGCCAGAAAAATTCCATAACGTAACCAACGGTATTACGCCGCGCCGCTGGCTAAAACAGTGTAATCCGGCCCTTTCTTCGTTGATCGACGAAACTTTAAAAGTGGAATGGGCGAACAATCTGGATGTGCTGGAAGGGCTGGAGCCCTACGCCGAGGATAAAAAATTCCGTGCGCGCTATCAGCAGATTAAGTACGACAACAAGGTAAAACTTGCCGAATACGTCCATCGCACTATGGGAATTACGCTGAATCCAGATGCCATCTTTGACGTGCAGATTAAGCGCCTGCACGAGTACAAGCGGCAGCATTTGAATTTACTGCATATTCTGTCGCTGTATCGCCAGATTCGCGATAATCCTAATCTGGATATTGCCCCGCGGGTCTTCCTGTTTGGTGCAAAAGCGGCACCGGGCTATTACCTGGCGAAAAATATCATTTACGCCATTAATCAGGCGGCCGAGAAGATCAATAACGATCCGATCGTCAAAGATCGTCTGAAAGTTGTATTTATTCCTGATTATAAAGTCTCCGTAGCCGAGCTGATGATTCCGGCGGCAGATGTTTCTGAACAGATTTCCACTGCCGGTAAAGAGGCATCGGGCACCGGTAACATGAAGTTGGCATTGAACGGCGCTTTAACTGTGGGCACGCTGGACGGCGCTAACGTTGAAATTGCCGAGCAGGTCGGTGATGAGAATATCTTTATCTTTGGTAACACCGTCGAGCAGGTTAAAGCTATTTTGGCGAAAGGCTACCAGCCACTGAAAGTCTTGAAAGCCGATGCGCATCTGAAGAGTATTTTGGACGAACTGGCCAGCGGTGCCTTCAGCAACGGTGATAAACACGCTTTCGATATGATGCTGCATAGCCTGCGTGAAGGGGGCGATCCATATCTGGTACTGGCTGATTTTGCTTCATATTGTGAGGCTCAACAGCAGATTGATGCACTGTATCGTGATAAAGAGGAATGGACTCGTCGCACCATTCTTAATACCGCGCGGGTAGGAATGTTTAGTTCCGATCGTTCGATTCGCGATTATCAGCAGCGAATCTGGCAAGCCAAACGTTAAGGAGACTGCATGGATCGTAAATCGCTCGATCAGGCAGCTACGCTGGCAGGGATAGCCGCCAGCTACATTAATGCCCACGGTAAACAGCAGGCTATACCGATGGAAACCAAGCAGAAACTGCTGGTAGCCATGGGACGAAGCCCGGATTCCGTTCAGCCTTCGCTGGGTGAGAAAACGCCGTTACCGGTGGTGAAAGTCTTTACTCACGTAAGCCCGATGACTCTGGCTATCGGCGGTGAAGGTGATTATCACTGGCAACTGGTGACAGAAGAGGGTATTTCACATCAAGGGCGCGTTAGCGCCCAAAAAACCCTGACGTTGCCGGCATCGTTACCCCTTGGTTACCATCATCTAGCGTTGGAGCAAGGTACGCAGCAATGGCAATGTTCAATCATTGTGGCACCGAAACGTTGCTATGAGCCAGACGCGTTGCTGACCGGAAAAAAGCTCTGGGGCGCCTGCGTACAGCTCTACACTTTACGTTCGGAGCGTAATTGGGGTATCGGTGATTTCGGCGATTTAGACCGAATGGTTGAACAGGTCGGAGGGCGTGGCGGTGCATTTATCGGCTTAAATCCGATTCATGCGTTGTATCCGGCCAATCCCAATAGCGCCAGCCCATATAGCCCTTCGTCCCGTCGCTGGCTGAATGTGGTTTATATCGACGTGAACAACGTGGAGGAATTTCAGCAGAGTGAAGCAGCTCAGCGCTGGTGGCATCTGCCGCAAACCCAAAGCACGCTGGCTGCGATCCGCACCGCCGAATGGGTCGATTACGCCAAAGTGACAGAGCTGAAACTGGCCGGTTTACGTCTGGCTTTCCCGCTGTTTTTGGCGCGAGCAGCCAATGATAAGCAAATGCAGGACTTCCGGCAGTTTGTGGAGCAGGGCGGTAAAAGTTTGCAGCAACAGGCCGCTTTCGATGCTTTACATGCTCATTTAAGCCAACAGGATTCTGCTATGTGGGGCTGGCCGGTGTGGCCAGAACAATACCGCGATGGACAGGGCGAAGGTGTGGCGGAGTTTTGCCAGCAGCATAGTGATGAGGTGACTTTCTACCTGTGGTTGCAGTGGTTGGCAGCCAGCCAGTTTTCCCAGTGTTTCCGCCACAGCCAGCAGCAAAAAATGCCGATAGGTTTGTATCGGGATTTGGCGGTTGGCGTAGCCGAAGGCGGCGCGGAAACCTGGTGCGATCGCGAACTCTATTGCCTGAAAGCCTCGGTTGGCGCGCCGCCAGATATTCTTGGCCCTTTAGGTCAAAACTGGGGGTTGCCGCCGATGGATCCTCACGTGATGGTAGCCAGAGCCTATCAGCCATTTATTGATTTGCTGCGTGCCAATATGACCAGCTGTGGCGCATTGCGGATTGACCATGTTATGGCACTGCTGCGCCTGTGGTGGATTCCTTATGGTGAAACGGCAGATCAGGGCGCTTATGTGAAGTATCCGGTTGACGATCTTTTGGCAGTACTGGCGCTGGAAAGCCAGCGTCATCGCTGCATGGTGATCGGAGAGGATTTGGGGACGGTGCCGGTGGAAATAGTCAGCAAGCTGCGGGATAGCGGTGTTTATTCTTACAAAGTGCTCTACTTTGAAAGAGATAGCGAAAACACTTTCCGTGCGCCTCAGTCTTATCCGGTGCAGGCGATGGCGACTATTACTACTCATGATTTACCGACGCTGCGTGGCTACTGGCAAAGTGACGATCTGACTTTGGGCAATAAGCTGGGTTTGTACCCAGACCAGCAGATTCTCAAACAGTTGTATGCGGATCGGGAAAGAGCCAAGCAAGGCCTGCTGGAAGGTTTGCACCATTATGGCTGCGTACCGAAGAAAGTCGGCCGCAAGGCGGCGCTGCTAGCGATGAGTCCAACGTTAAATAGAGGTCTACAACGCTATGTGGCAGATAGCGCCAGCGCGTTGTTGGGATTACAGCCGGAAGACTGGTTAGATATGGCAGCGCCGGTCAATATTCCCGGCACCAGCGATGAGTATCCGAACTGGCGTCGTAAGCTGACCCATTCTTTAGAGGAGATGTTTGCCGATCAGCGGGTTAACCGTCTTTTGAAGGATTTGGATAAGCGGCGCAAGAATGTCTCTGCGGGTTAACCATCAGCGTTTATCCGATGCCATTCGTTGAAGGGTAGAAATTAAAAAGGGGAGCCGATGATGAGTCGACCCCCTTTATTTTCCAGCGTTTCTCAATTAGGCAACGGCAGTGAGAGTTGCCATTGCCAGTTTAAGACAACGGAATCAGTAATAAGAATGCTCGCCGCGCTGATGCTCGGTCAGGTCTCTTACCCCTTTCAATTCAGGGAATTTCTGTAACAGCTCTTTTTCGATGCCTTCTTTCAGGGTCACATCGACCATCGAACATCCGTTACAACCGCCACCGAACTGAAGAATTGCCAGCCCGTCATCGGTGATTTCCATCAGCGTAACGCGACCACCGTGGCCAGCCAGCTGTGGGTTAATCTGCGACTGCAAAACGTACTCTACCCGTTCCATCAGCGGTGCAGAATCATCCACTTTCCGCATTTTGGCATTAGGCGCTTTCAGGGTTAACTGCGAGCCTAACTGATCGGTAACGAAGTCGATTTCAGCATCCTGCAGATAAGGTACGCTCAATTCATCCACATAGGCGGATAATTGCTCGAATTTTAGCTCGGTATCTGTGGCCTCAACCGCATCCGGCGGGCAATAGGACACACCACATTCCGCCGTTGGAGTACCTGGGTTGATCACAAATACGCGGATTTGGGTACCTTCTTCTTGATTTGCCAGCAATTTGGCAAAATGAGATTGTGCTGCATCTGTTATTTTGATCATGGCATTAGCTCAATAGTTGACTGCTCTTGTCGGTTATAATACGCCCATTGACGCCGTGACTACAAGGTGCGGCAAATACACCAGACCTGCAATGAGCTTACCTTCTGTTCCCGCAGCATAGCGCCTATCTCGGCAACCGTGCTGCCCGTTGTCACAACATCATCCAGTAATACGACGTGCTGACCGCAAAAATCTTCGGTAAGGCGAAATATTCCCCTTAGATTCTTCCGGCGCGCGCTGGCGGTGAGCTGCCGCTGCGGTGGCGCGGCAGACAGGCGTTTTAGACTGTCAGGATGATAATCGCAGCCTAGCCAGCGAGCCAAAGGTCGCGCCAATAAATCGCTTTGATTAAAACCTCTCTGCCAGCAGCGCTGGTGATGTAACGGCACGCTGATCAACCGCTGAGGCTTGATTGCCGCACTATCGGCGTATTTTATCGTTCGCCAGCGTAAGAATATCAAGCGAGCCAAAACCGGCGCTAATTGTGAAAAACCCTTAAATTTCAGCATTTTTATTAGCGTACTTAACGGCGGTTGATAATCCCCGATGAACAGTATCCGCTGCCATGGCCGTGGTTGCTGTAGGCAGCGACCGCAGGGTAGTTCGGGCTGTGATGAGGGCAAGCCACAGCGAAAACAGCAGGGTGGCGGCATGGGTAAATGACGTAAACAGAAACAGCAAATTCCGTGAAAAGCCAGATGTAACGGTTGTCGGCATAGCCAACATAGCCCGGTGATTGTTAGCATAGGCATCTTCCTTGATGTTGAAGGCAACAGGATAATAACTGATGACAAAGCTTTATTGGCAGACCTGCGGCGAAGGCGATCGCGATCTTGTGCTGCTGCACGGATGGGGACTGAACGCCGAGGTGTGGCGTTGCATGATTGAGCGGCTTGCCCCGCATTTTCGTATTCATCTGGTCGATTTGCCGGGCTACGGACGCAGCCGAGATTATGGTGCGATGTCGCTGGATGAGATGGCTGATATTGTACAGAAACAGGCTCCAGCGAAGGCGCTGTGGCTGGGGTGGTCAATGGGCGGGTTGGTGGCGAGTCAGATTGCCCTGAGTCACCCGGAGCGCGTGAGCGGCCTGATTACGGTCTCTTCTTCCCCCTGTTTTACCGCCCATGACGAATGGCCGGGGATTCGCCCAGAAGTGCTGGCGGGTTTCCAACAGCAGCTAACGGAAGATT
Organism: Yersinia entomophaga; assembly: GCF_001656035.1. Classification (NCBI taxonomy): domain Bacteria; kingdom Pseudomonadati; phylum Pseudomonadota; class Gammaproteobacteria; order Enterobacterales; family Yersiniaceae; genus Yersinia; species Yersinia entomophaga. The sequence continues at coordinate 2,555,746 of NZ_CP010029.1, read as the reverse complement.
TTCAACGCACCGTTGAGCGTTTTTTGGCGTTACAAACGCTGGGGACGGAAAGCGCCCGTCAGGATGCACGCTTGCTGAAATCGGTGGTATTGAATCATCAAATGCCTGAGGTGGAAGTATTGACCGGTGGCCTGGAAATTTTGCGCACGGTGGATTTACGTCAGGAGCTGGCTGCTTGTTCTGTCCCGTTACTGCGTATTTATGGTTATCTGGATGGTCTGGTGCCGCGCAAAGTTGCCGCGTTGCTGGATGATGCTTTACCTCAAAGTCGCTCTGTAGTGATGAAAGGCTCGGCTCATGCTCCATTTATCTCTCACCCTGATGATTTTGCAGAGTTAATCATTAATTTTGCCGCTGAGACTGCTCAGAGTTCTTAATGGAGTCACGCCGTCGGGAGAAGGGCTATCTCTGCCATTACCTCGACGGGATCGAAATATATTGGTCATTTATTGGCTAAATACTGAATCTACTCAATAATTAGAAGCGTTAGATCAGGTGCTACAGAACGGGCAGTTCATCGCGCCGATTTTTCTGTAACCCTTCCTCTGGGGATGAACCTTTCCTGTAGGCGCATCAATACAAATCAAATCTAACTCATATCGTTATTACTTGGCTCAATTTTTCTGTACACGCACCTATCACTTTAATGCGAGGTATTACCATGAAATTATTGAAAAATGTAGCGGTTGCTCTGGTTGTTGGTGGGTTGTCTTTTGGCGCTTTGGCAGCGAAAGAAATTACAAGACAAGAAGCGAAAGACAAAGGCTACGAAAAAATTGGCACCATTTCTTCTTCTGGCGAAGCCATGTCTCCACTGGATGTGAAACAGGATTTGTCGGCTAAAGCCGACGAAAAAGGCGGCAAGTACTACGTCATCATCTCGGAAAATGAAAAGAAAAAATTTAACGCTACCGCAGATGTTTATAAGTAATTATCGTTGAATAACAATAAGGTGATGCCATTGCTGACATCACCTTTTTCTTTAGTGGGTTTTTAACTGATACACCACGGTATTGCATTTCTGGCCTTCCGGGCAGCTTTTACAGCTACCGCTCAGGCATCCGGTGTTATCCTGCTCGATACGCTCCAGTTTTCCCATAGCAATCAGTCGTTCTAGCATAGCTTCTACCAAAGGTAGCGGTGCGGCCAACTGCTGACTTAGCTGGCTAGCTTCCATGCAGCCGTTCAGGGCAAGGGTGTCACGCAGTTGCATCAAACTGGCCATAATTGATTTCTCCCTGATTAATGACAGTGACCGCCGCCATTTTGGCAGCCACTCGCGGGCTGTCGATTCTGTAGGCGGAAGGTTACCCGGCTGCGAGCACGGCGCAGGCCGAAGAATATCAAAATGTTAAAGACGATGACCGCCGCGATAATGCCCAAACTTTGCTGTGGATGGCTGCTAAAGGTCGCGGCCTGATAGAACAGCGTTGCCAGTGAGTAAGCCACGTTTAGTCCCCACAGAATTGAGAAGGTCATCCAGCCGCGGCTGGTTTCACGGGCGATCGCGCCCATAACGGAAACGCAGGGAACGTAGAGCAAAACAAAGATCAGGTAGCTATAAGCCGCCACGCTGGAGCCAAATTTGCTGCTCATCATGCCCATTGAACCAGCTTCCATTTCACCGTCACCCTTGCTGGCTTCGATCGGGTTGGAAAGTACGCTCAGGCTGAAGGTATCTTTTAATCCCTGCCAGGTTTCGTTTACCGCTCCGCCGAGTTCATCCAGCAAATTAAAGCCTTCTGCATCAAAAGGTTCGTTCTTAATTTGCTCGGCGGTATACAGAGTGTTTAATGTCCCCACAACGACTTCTTTCGCCATAGCCCCGGTAACCAAGCCCACGGTGGCCTGCCAGTTATCGGCGTGTACGCCCATTGGCGTCAGCAACGGCGTGAGTACTTTACTGACCGAGGCCAAAGCTGAGTCATTAATGCTATCGGCGGCTTTCCCGCCGAAGGTAAAGCTGTTCAATCCACCAATAAAAATACTGGCGATAACGATGACTTTACCGGCGCGCAGCACAAAGCCTTTCAGGCGCTGCCAGGTCTGTAGCAGCAGGCTTTTTAAGTGAGGAACGTGGTAAACCGGCAGTTCCATCACGAAGGGAGAGGCTTCGCCGCGCATAATGGTGTACTTGAGTAGCAGTCCGGTAAGAATGGCGACCACGATGCCGAGCAAATACAGGGAGAATACGATGCTGGCACCGTCCTGCCCGAAGAAAGCGGCGGCGAAGACGGCAAAAATAGCCAGACGTGCACCACAGGACATAAAGGGCGCCATCATGACGGTTATCAGGCGTTCGCGCTGAGCGTCCAAGGTACGTGCGCCCATAATTGCCGGCACGTTACAGCCAAACCCGACGATGAGCGGCACGAAGGATTTACCCGGCAGCCCCAGAGCCTGCATCAGGCGGTCCATAACGAAAGCCGCCCGAGCCATATAGCCAGAATCTTCGAGGAAGGATAGAAACAGGTACATCATGCCGATTTGCGGTACCAGCGGTAAAACAGTGTTGATCCCGCCGCCAATCCCCTGAGCTAAAAATATCGTCAGCCATTCGGGGAAGTGCAGGGTATAGCCAACCCATTGTAGACCCTGAATAAATATCGCCGATGAGCCGATATCAAAAATTGGCTGTAGCGCCCCGCCGATATTGATCGCCAATACAAACATCAAATACATAACAAACAGGAAAATTGGCACGCCGAGCCAACGATTCAGAATCACTTTATCTAGCATTTGAGTCAGACGGTTAGGTTCAGCCTGTTGCGCGTTGCTAACCGCATCACACAGCGTTGCGATGCTTTGGTAACGAGCGTCGGCAATCACCAGTTCGGGATCTTCATGTTGTTGATCTTTAAGCCGTTGGCGGGACTCTGCCAGCAAAGCGGGCGAAACGCCGGAGCGTGCCAGACTGTAGATATCACCTTCCAGCATTTGTAACGCCAGCCAGCGCCGTTGCTGCATTGGCAGACTATCGGGCATGGCCGAAGTCAGTTTTTCAACTTCTTCCAGCAACAGCGGCGGATAGTTCACCAGAGCGTTATCGGTGTTCGGCTGATATTGGTCGATGCTGGTTTTCAGTTCGGCAATACCTGTTGCACGAGTCGAAACTAGTGGAATGACCGGGCAACCAAGGCGCTTAGACAACGCATCCACGTCAATTTTGATTCGTTGACTTTGGGCAATATCCAGCATATTCAGCGCGATAATGCATGGAATGCCCAACTCTAGCAGCTGCAATGTCAGATAGAGGTTGCGTTCCAGATTCGACGCATCTATTACGTTGATTAACAGATCGGCTTCGCCACTGAGAATGTAGTGACAGGCAATTTGTTCATCCAGCGAGGTTTGTTCAGAGATGGTCGTCAGGGAATAGGTGCCGGGCAGGTCAACCAAAGTCACCTGATGCTGCGCCGTGGAAAAATGACCTTCTTTCCGTTCTACCGTGACCCCAGACCAGTTACCTACGCGCTGACGTGCTCCGGTCAGTTGGTTGAACAGTGTAGTTTTACCTGCATTGGGGTTGCCAATTAAGCCGATTGTGAGTGCTTTCATGATCCAACGTAATATGAGTAAATTAAAATTAATCTAGACCAGGTGATATACCCAACCGAGCCGCAGAGAAAATAAAATGAAAGGAACCTAAAAATTAAGGCTGTAGGTCCAAATTCAGAAAATCTAAATCTTTTTTACGCAAGACCAAGCTAACGCGGCGAGTTTCTATCTGAATGGGATCGCCTAATGGTGCGAGACGCACAACATTAAATGATGAACCGGGTAACATGCCGAGCGACAATAATTTTTGTCGATAAGCCGGGCTGATTTCAGGAGAGAATCCCAAAATCTTATAAGCGCGTTGAGGAAGAAGATGCATATAACCCTCGTGATAATAAAAGATGACATTATCGGCAACAAAATGGCGGACTAACCAGCTCAACGCCAGGTGCGAATATCACATTATCTGCCAGAGGAATCGGGCTATTAGCGCTAGCCATTGAACTGCGGGCGGTAGCGCTAAGCGATAATAGACACAATAATGATAGTGAGAATCGTTATCGTATTCAACAGCGATCAAAAGCCTAATGGTAAATATTCGTTACGACATTAGGAATAATATGCTCTAGGCCGATATCTTCTTTTTTTAGCACCAAAGTGTGGCGTTCGCAAACGAGAATGGCTGGTTAAAATGGTTAATGAATTGTATTTCAATTTACATATACGACCAGCCTTAAGGATAATAATTCTAATTTACACTATCTGCAATTCACCATGATTTGAATCAATTAATATCTGGATTTATATTTAGTTAATCTTATTTATTATGTTTCTTAATAAATCCTTAGGGTTGCGTCAGTCGCCTCATTTATTTTGAGAGGTCCAACACAAATAGAAAAAATATGATGGACTCAGAAAATAGATGTTTAGCTTCTGCTAATCATCTATGAATATAAAATTTCATATTTATAGACCAAAAGATTATGAAAGGCATATCACAGAATAGCAGTGAGAAAAGGGAGAGAGTGGCGCGAACTGGGAAGGAAAAACGCCGCTGACAAGAGTCAGCGGCGCGGTTGGATTAGCGTTTTTTGCCTAAGGCCGCTGCTAGCGCGTCGCTCATGGCGCTGTTGCCTGCGCCGGTAGCGCTAGCAGTGCGTCCTTTGGCTGGCGCTCTATCGCGAGAATCCTGACTATTGCGTCCTCCCTGACGAGGTTTAGCACTATTGTCAGCGCTGCCGCGTCGGGCATTGGTTTCTCCCGGTTGCTCGTCTAAACGCATCGTTAAAGCAATACGTTTACGCTGTAAATCTACTTCCATTACTTTCACTTTGACGATATCGCCGGCTTTCACCACTTTATGTGGGTCATCGACAAATTTGTCTGCCAGTGAAGAAATGTGCACCAAACCATCCTGATGGACGCCGATATCAACAAAGGCTCCAAAATTGGTGACGTTAGTCACCGAACCTTCCAGAATCATTCCCACGGTGAGGTCGTTCATGGTTTCAACGCCGTCTGCGAAGGTTGCGGTTTTAAACTCAGGACGCGGATCGCGACCCGGTTTTTCCAACTCTTTAAGAATATCTGTCACCGTCGGCACACCGAAACGCTCGGTAGTAAAATCTCTGGCTTGCAGGTTCCGCAGTACGGTTGGATTGCCCATTAAATCCTGTAACGCCTGCTCGGTCGCAGCCAGAATACGTTCGACTACCGGATAGGCTTCGGGATGCACCGTCGAGGCGTCCAGCGGGTTATCGCCGTGGTTGATGCGCAGGAAACCGGCGCACTGCTCAAAGGCTTTTGGCCCCAAACGACTGACTTTCAATAGCTGTTCACGATTACGGAAACGACCATTTTCATTACGCCAGTTCACGATATTTTGCGCCATCATGCGCGTCAGACCGGCAACGCGGGTTAGTAATGGCACCGACGCTGTATTGAGATCCACGCCAACGGCGTTTACGCAGTCTTCAACCACCGCATCCAGTTTTTTAGCCAATTGGCTCTGGCTAACGTCATGCTGATACTGGCCAACCCCGATAGATTTTGGATCGATCTTAACCAGCTCGGCCAGCGGATCTTGCAGGCGACGGGCAATTGACACCGCGCCACGGATAGAGACATCCAGATCGGGGAATTCCAGTGCCGCCAGCTCAGATGCGGAATACACGGAGGCTCCGGCTTCACTGACAATCACTTTCTGTGCGGTAACCGCCGGATATTGCTGCTGCAATTCGGTAAAGAAGCGCTCTGTTTCCCGAGACGCGGTGCCGTTACCAATTGCCACCAGTTCAACCTGATGCTTGATGCATAGCGCCGCGACAGTGGCGGCGGCTTTGGTGGCCTGACCGGTATGAGGGTAAACCGTGTCGTAAGCCACTAATTTACCGGTGGCATCAACCACGGCGACTTTGACTCCGGTACGTAATCCTGGATCCAGACCCATGGTGGCGCGCATGCCGGCAGGTGCTGCCATCAGCAAATCCTGCATATTACGGGCAAACACGTTGATGGCTTCTTCTTCCGCCCGCTCGCGCAGGGTGCTCATCAATTCGGTTTCCAAATGCAGTAAAACTTTGATGCGCCATGTCCAGTTGATGACGGCTTTCCGCCACGCATCGGCAGGCGCATTATTCAGGCGCAGATCCAGATGATTGATAATAATCTGTTCGCCCTGGCTTTCACGCGGCGGTTCTTCAAACTGCGGATCGGCATTCAGAGACAGTTGAAGCACGCCTTCATTGCGGCCACGGAACATAGCCAATGCGCGGTGCGAAGGTACCTGAGCGATAGGTTCATGATGTTCGAAGTAATCGCGGAACTTTGCCCCTTCCTGCTCTTTGCCTTCAACTACTTTTGAGACGAGGTGCGCATTTTTCCATAGATACTGACGCACTTTAGCCAGCAGCGTGGCGTCTTCGGCGAAACGCTCCATCAGGATGTAACGCGCGCCATCCAAGGCGGCTTTGGTATCGGCAACGCCTTTCTCAGCATCGATATAGGCGGCGGCAACGGATTCAGGCTCTTGCTGCGGATTGTTCCACAAGCTATCGGCCAGAGGTTCCAGACCGGCTTCAATCGCAATCTGTCCGCGCGTGCGACGCTTCGGTTTATAAGGCAGATAAAGGTCTTCTAGCTCGGTTTTACTCATAGTGCCGTTTATGGCACCGGCGAGTTGCTCAGTTAGCTTGCCTTGATCTTCAATGGATTTGAGAATGGTTTGGCGGCGGTCTTCCAATTCACGCAGATAACCCAGACGGGTTTCCAGCTGGCGCAACTGGGTATCATCCAACCCGCCGGTAACTTCCTTACGATACCGTGCAATAAAGGGCACGGTATTACCTTCATCAAGCAGGCGGATAGCGGAGATGACTTGCTCCGGCCGGGCCTGTAGTTCGCTTGCAATAATGCGGCTCAGTGGTTCATTCATAAGTCTGGTATCAGTTCGATAGATGAATAGGGAAATCAGAAAGGACAGTTATACGGATTGCGACAGAGAATTGCCAGTGCTGCGGTAATGCCGGCGAGCCAGAGAAAGTAGTGTTTTAGCATCTCGTTTTGCAGTAACAAATCAAAGCAGACCATTCCCAATATACTGCCGAGCGAATCTCCCAGAGTGGCAGACAGTGATACCAGCCCGAAGTAGGTAGCGAAACGCCCTGGCTCGGCGAATGAGGCATTAGCCGCGTTTGAGCACGGCATAAATACCATTAGTGCAAAGGCAAAAATACAGCCTGCCAGCAGGATGAAAAACATGTTATGAGCGTAGTAAATCAGCAGGAAGGATAGAGAAAACGCCGCTAATGTCACCTTGGGAAAATAAGCCTGAATCCGCGGGTTAATATGGGCGCTGACCCAGTATTGCAGCACCATCACAGACAAGGCTTCGACCATGTAGAACCGCGTGATATGGCTTTCTGCGCCTAATACTTCGCGCACGTAGAGTGGAATGGTGGAAAAAAGCTGAGCATAAAGCATCCATAGCAGGCTATTGATCAGCAAGAATCGGCAGTAATGCTGTTTTTTGAAGGCGATCAGAAAATCTATAACGATCGGTTTGGCTTTCTCAACTGACTGGTGGTGAGGTTCAGAGAGAAAAAACCGGCAAAATAGCAGCAGAGCGAGATAGAAACTAGCAATAACCCAATACAGCTGACCAGGATAATTGAGCAATATATTAAAACCAATGGCAGGGGCGATTAATGCCGAGCCATGCATAAGAACGTAGATAAATGAATAATCGGCAGGAGCGTGAGAAGCGTCGGATGAAGACTGTTTTTGGCGCGCGATAGCAGAGTGGGTTAGCAATACGATGGAAGAAACGCCCACGCCAGCAATACAGAGGCACCAAGGAGCAAGGATACCTATCAGCTTATCTGATGCAGCCAGTAAAAAACCGACGGCGGCAATGCTTAAAGAAAGCATCAGGCTAGTGCGTAGAGTTAATCGATCGAACCACGGCCCCAAAGCGACCTTTGCCAGACGTGAGGTAAAAACGTAGCCAAAAATGATGGTGCCAACGGTGGCTACGGATAAGTTCAGATAATCATAGAGATAAGTGGCGAGAGTCGTCATCAGCATGTAATAGGCCAATGACGATCCGGCAAAAATAATAGAGATTGATAGTAACGGCCGAGTATTTATCCACAACGGCATATACCCAGCCACTCCTAGGCTGTTTGTCGAGTTCGATGGCCTTCACCTAAAGAGCGAGTGAGGTACAAATCCATCATATGGCGTTGCCACAGATTGAGTGCCTCTGCAAAACGATAAGCCAACCCTAAGGCTTCTTCCACGCAAGCTACGGCTAAAGGCGGACTGTGAGCAGAAAACTGACTTAACGAATTAAGATGATCATAGTTTTCATCCGTTTCTGCGTGGATAACGAAGGGTTCAACCACGCTATAATCTAACGCGTTTCGCTCGGCAATATTTCGATAAAATGTTCGGGTTTCATTGACTCGTCGAGCGGTGTTTTCCAGTACGGCTACGCAGCTTTTGTAGGCGAAACAACCTCGTCTGGCGGCCAATTGCAACAGCGCGCAAAGAGACTGAGTGCAGGGTAACGGCAACAGCGTTTCTTCTAGTGCGGGTAGCAGATGAGCACGGCGAAAACGTATTGCGCTAAGTTTGAACAGATAAGGGTGATCCCATTCCTCAGACAAATGTGTAATGAGTTTGTCCGCGACCAATTGATTCTGAGTATGAGATAGCGCGGCTCCTAAATGTCGGATCACACTGTGAGTATGGTGGTAGTTTTCTATTGCCCAAGCATAAAGCGTATTCAGATCTGTCGCTGCCGTCGGGTTTTCCATCGTTGACCAGAATGGGTCGAAGTAAAGTATATCCGCCCAATGATTCAGCTCGTTGTTTATCAGGTCAGCGGCATCTGCGGCAGCAATATAATCAGCATTAATCGGAATGGCATAGAGCAGAACGTTTTTATGCAGGAATGCCATAAAGTCTCGGCTGAAATCGGCGCTGCACCCTGTTTCTATCAAAGCGGATTCTGGGTCTCGGTTTCTCGACAGCATTTCGACAAAAAATGCATTGATATCATCATGAACCAGCTCAACTACCTGTAGCCGGGAGGTGAGGCGCAAAACTCGTTCGCGAACATATTCAACCACAACGGAATCTTTTAACAGCATGATTTTCTCCAGTATTCACCGATTGTGGTGCTGGTGGCATTAGGCGCTGTGTAACCAATTCATGTGCAATTGAGGGAAGGAGAATGCCTTCTCGACGTAAAAAACCTGCACACCGCGATAAAACAAATGAAATTGATCCCCCAGAGCCGCCAGATTAATCAGGCTGGTATCGATATCTCGTTGCAGGCGCGGACCGATAAAATCGCAACAGGCTTTGCCATAGCTGCCCGCAAGGGGATATCCGTAGACTTTGGTCAGGGGAATACTGGCGAAAGAGGTGTCATTATCAATAGACTCTGATTTCCACGTAGCAAGGTGAGCAATGATTTCCGGGTTATCCAAAAGCTCGCTAAAGAACGCCACTACCGGTTCGATAGATTCGATGTAGCCAGGTGATCCAAATAGATCGATGGCGTAGGCAAAAGCCAGAGGATCTTTAGCGGCGATATTCTCCAGTGTGAGCTGCAACATTAAGGTTGAGGTCAGTGGCTCCAGTTCAGCCAGAGGTTTTTGGGTCAGCTCATGACAAATGTTATCCCAGGTTTTTTTCATTCGATGAGCGTGGAAAGCATGCAGAATAAAAAGCTCCTGAAGCTGCTTATCTTCGGTTTCCGCAGCGCATCGTACCAGCGCTTTATCTAATCCATACAGCAGGTGGCACATTTCAACGGCGAGTTTGCAGCAGTGAGGCGTTAATCCATAGTATTCGCTCATTGCGCCGCCTTTCAGCCAGCCACGCAGCGAAGTCGTCACGGCGATAAACTGTTCATTCATCTCTTCGGGCTGAATCATGTTCCAAGCGTCAGCGGGAAAGGATAAGTCCTTAGGAGTCAGAAGGGGTAGTGCTGGGGCTGTCGCGGTATTATCCATAAAGTTAACCCTTTCCTATATGGTTGAACTTGCGTAGTGGGTACCAGAAAGCTGGTCGGATGATGTAGAAACACACTGAGCGCCAGAAAGCGGCAATGAGTGATAATGCCGATAAATATCGTCATGCCATATCTCAAACCAATTGGCGAGCCGATGACAGCTAGTGAAAATCTGAGTAACTTTCTGTGCCGGTAATGTCGAATGACCTTCCAGTAGGTGTTCGAAGATATCGATATGTTCAAACTTCTGATCTGCCATCAAATGATGAATCAGCTTATCGGTGAATGCCTGAGGGAGTTCTAGCCGCTCGCCGGCCGTTTGATAGAAATCGATCACCGATTGCCCGTTTTGGGTGGTGGCTTCCAGCAAGGCTTCGCAGGCGTTGTACACCAGCGTTCCCATTTGAGCCACATTGGCCATAAAACGCGTAATGCTGGTGGTACTGGCTAGGGGCGGGCTTTGATCCAACTGAGCCTGATCGATACCCACATCGTGGCAAGCGGCCATAAATAACCGGTAATGATCCCACTCTTCGCTGAGATGACGAAATTGGATGCCATGCCCGATTTGGTCATCGGCATAGTGAATAGCCCGAGGCATATGCGACATAACGCTGCGAGTGTAATGCATATTTTCCTGCGCCCAGCCGATAAGCACCGACGGCGATTCTTTACCATCATACAAATCTTGCCATATCTGTTGGTCATACATCTTATGCACCCAAATGGGCAGCCAGCGGTTGAATTCCGTCAAAAAAAGTGGCGTAGGAATCGCCTGATACGCTGGCAGACACCAGATGAAGCCTGCGGACTCCAGAGATGCCAAAGTATGATTAACGGTGGTGATGTCGAGTGATAGGTGTGTAGCGATTTGTTGTGGGGTTTGCGTGCCGTCACAGCATTCAAGCAGGCGTTTGAAGTTATCCCATTGATTGAGGTCTGCGATAGTTAGCGTCACTCCCGCTCGCGAGGCCGTCTTGTCTAAAACTACCGTATTGGGCAGTAATAAAGGCTTGTTGATACCTTCCATGATTCGCTCTCCAGATCATAAATTGTTTTATAAACGTCAGTATGAGCTAACCTCCCTAATATTTTAGGGAGGTCTTGACCGTTATTGTTCGGCTGCTGGTCGAGGTTTATTCTGCTCTGGTAGCTTGGTTTCAAGAATAATAATTTCCATTTTAAAATCCTCCGTGATTTTAAATAAATCCATATATAACATCATGTTAATCAATGTTACTTGAGCGCTTTTCTGCGCGTATTAATCTTTATAACTCGCCGTATAAAAAGTCAACACAGTCTGTCTTAATGTGAAGTTATGACCGTCGAGATAGGTAAAGTTTGAGGCATGGCTCGAGTAAACAACCTGGCGTAATCTGAGGGAAGACAACGTATTGATGATAAGTTACGTTATATTGGATGACTGAATACCCAACCCGTGTTGAGTGGATAAGAGAATGTCGAAAAGTAATTACATCACCCGCGAAGGCTGGCAGGCTCTGGACCTCGAACTAAAATATCTATGGCGAGAAGAACGGCCAAGGGTGACGCAGGCAGTTTCAGAAGCAGCCGCAATGGGCGACCGTTCTGAAAATGCCGAATATATTTATGGGAAAAAACGCCTGCGGGAAATCGATCGTCGGGTGCGTTTTTTATCCAAACGTCTGGATGTGTTGAAAATCGTCGATCCCGATCCGCGTCAGGAAGGAAAAGTTTATTTTGGCGCTTGGGTTAGGGTGGAAAATGAACTGGGAGAAGAGCGGTTTTTTCGATTGGTTGGCCCAGATGAATTCGATCCGGCCAAAAAATGGATCTCAATTGACTCGCCGGTGGCGCGAGCCTTGATTGGTAAACAGGTAGATGATGAAATCACGGTTCAGACACCCAACGGCGAGGCAACCTACTGGATATTAGAGATTCGGTACCGGCCATTTGACGAAAAGTGTTGATTATTAGGTAGAACAATAAGCTTTGTAACAATTTCGACTAGAATATATACCATAAATAGCTGTCTGTTAGCGTGAGTTTTTCTAACAATATTCAGGTCGGGCAATACAGCCTTTGGGAGTACTAAAATGCAAGAGAATCACAAGATTCTGGTCGTCGATGATGACATGCGCCTGCGTGCGCTTTTGGAACGCTATTTGACTGAGCAAGGTTTTCAAGTCCGCAGCGTAGCCAATGCTGAACAGATGGACCGCTTGCTAACCCGTGAATCATTCCACCTGATGGTTCTGGACCTGATGTTGCCGGGCGAAGATGGGCTATCTATTTGCCGCCGCCTGCGTAGCCAGAGCAACCCAATGCCAATCATTATGGTGACCGCGAAAGGCGAAGAAGTTGACCGTATTGTTGGTCTGGAAATCGGTGCAGATGACTATATTCCTAAGCCGTTTAACCCGCGTGAGCTGTTGGCGCGTATTCGTGCGGTGTTGCGCCGTCAGGCCAATGAACTACCGGGTGCACCTTCTCAGGAAGAGGCGATTATCTCCTTCGGCAAATTCAAACTGAATTTGGGAACCCGCGAAATGTTTCGCGAAGATGAACCTATGCCATTGACCAGCGGCGAGTTTGCCGTGCTGAAGGCATTGGTGAGCCATCCGCGTGAGCCGTTATCCCGCGATAAATTGATGAATCTGGCTCGTGGCCGTGAGTACAGCGCCATGGAACGTTCCATCGATGTTCAAATCTCCCGTCTACGCCGTATGGTGGAAGAAGATCCTGCTCATCCGCGTTATATCCAAACCGTTTGGGGCTTGGGCTACGTATTCGTACCGGACGGCAGTAAAGCATGAGGCGATGGCGCTTTTCTCCGCGTAGCTCGTTTGCCCGTACCCTGTTATTGATTGTGACCTTGCTGTTCGTCAGTTTGGTCACAACTTATTTAGTGGTACTAAACTTTGCCATTTTGCCTAGTTTGCAGCAGTTCAATAAGGTTCTGGCTTACGAAGTTCGTATGCTGATGACCGACCGGCTGCAACTGGAAGACGGCACGCTACTGGAGGTCCCGCCCGCTTTTCGGCGTGAAATCTACCGTGAGTTGGGAATTTCTTTGTATACCAATGCTGCGGCGGAGGAGAGTGGCCTGCGTTGGGCTCAGCATTACAAGTTTCTCAGCGATCAAATGGCCCAGCAGCTTGGAGGGCCAACGGATGTGCGGGTTGAGGTTAATAAAAACTCGCCGGTCGTCTGGCTGAAAACCTGGCTATCGCCAGACATCTGGGTGCGGGTTCCTCTGACTGAAATTCATCAGGGTGATTTCTCGCCGCTGTTCCGTTATACGCTAGCGATTATGCTGCTGGCGGTCGGCGGAGCCTGGCTGTTTATCCGCATTCAGAATCGGCCCTTGGTGGAACTAGAGCACGCGGCGCTACAGGTGGGGAAAGGCCATATTCCGCCGCCGCTGCGGGAATATGGCGCATCTGAGGTGCGCTCGGTAACCCGGGCATTTAACCAAATGGCCTCCGGAGTAAAGCTGCTGGCAGATGACCGCACGCTTCTGATGGCGGGCGTCAGCCATGATTTACGTACACCGCTGACCCGTATTCGCCTAGCGACGGAAATGATGGCAGAAGAGGATGGTTATCTCTCTGAATCCATTAATAAAGATATTGAAGAATGTAATGCCATCATCGAACAGTTTATTGATTACCTGCGCACCGGGGAGGAAATGCCGACGGAAACCTGCGATCTGAACGCCATTTTGGGCGAAGTCATTGCGGCAGAAAGCGGATATGAGCGGGAAATTGAAACAGATTTATGCGACGGCGAAGTGAAGGTCGAAGTGCATCCGTTATCGATTAAACGTGCGTTGGCGAACATGGTGGTTAACGCAGCTCGTTATGGTAATGGCTGGATAAAAGTAAGCAGCGGCACTGAGTTACAGCGCGCCTGGTTCCAAGTGGAAGATGATGGGCCGGGTATCAAACCGGAAGAATTGAAGCATCTGTTCCAGCCATTCGTTCGCGGCGATAGCGCTCGTAGCACCAGCGGCACCGGTCTGGGACTGGCAATCGTACAGCGTATTCTTGATGCTCACTCAGGTATGCTGGATATCGGCACCAGTGAGAAGGGCGGGCTGTGCATTCGCGCTTACCTGCCATTGCCCTTAGACGTGAAATCGGTGGCACCGGGCAAACACGGTTGACGGTGTGAGCGACTAATATCATTAAGAATCAGCAAGATCAAAAAAGGGCACGAATATCGTGCCCTTTTGCATAAGTAAAACAGATTAGATTTTCGGCCCGGCGCTGACTAAAGCTGCGCCAGCAGGGGTATCGGTATACTTATCGAAGTTGGTGACGAAGCGTTTTGCCAGATCTTCCGCTTTTTCCTGCCACTGCTCAAGACTGCCGTAGGTTTGACGCGGGTCCAGAATCTCTGGATTCACGCCCGGCAACGCCGTCGGTACCGTCAGATTAAATATTGGTAAGGTGAATGTCTCAGCCTTATCAATATCGCCATTCAGGATGGCATCAATAATCCCACGCGTATCTTTAATCGAAATACGTTTACCTGTGCCATTCCAGCCGGTGTTAACCAGATAGGCCTGAGCGCCCGCCGCCTGCATGCGTTTTACCAGTACTTCGGCATACTGAGTTGGATGCAGCGACAGGAAAGCCGCGCCGAAGCAGGCAGAGAAGGTTGGCGTTGGTTCGGTTACGCCGCGTTCGGTACCGGCCAGCTTGGCGGTAAAGCCAGACAGGAAGTGATACTGGGTTTGATCAGCGGTTAAACGAGATACCGGTGGTAAAACACCAAACGCATCGGCGGTCAGGAAAATGACTTTGGTTGCGTGGCCAGCTTTGGATACTGGCTTAACGATGTTTTCGATATGGTAAATCGGATAGGAAACTCGTGTATTTTCCGTTTTCGATCCATCGTTAAAATCAACGGTACCATCGGCCAGTACCATGACGTTTTCCAGCAGAGCGTCTCGCTTAATAGCGTGATAAATATCTGGCTCGGCTTCCTCGGAAAGTTTGATGGTTTTGGCGTAGCAGCCGCCTTCAAAGTTAAACACGCCGTCATCATCCCAGCCGTGTTCATCATCGCCGATGAGTTTACGCTTAGGATCGGTAGACAGGGTGGTTTTGCCGGTGCCAGACAGGCCGAAGAAGATCGCTACATCGCCTTTCTCGCCCACGTTGGCAGAACAGTGCATGGAAGCAATGCCTTTCAGCGGTAGCAGGTAGTTCATCATTGAGAACATACCTTTCTTCATCTCGCCGCCGTACCAGGTGCCGCCAATCAGCTGCATGCGTTCGGTCAGGTTGAATGCCACAAAGTTTTCGGAGTTAAGACCCTGCTCTTTCCAGTTCGGGTTCGTGCATTTAGCGCCGTTCATCACGATAAAATCAGGCTCAAAATTGGCCAGTTCTTCATCAGTAGGGCGGATAAACATGTTTTTCACGAAGTGTGCCTGCCACGCAACCTCGGTAATAAAACGAACCTTCAGACGAGTATCAGCGTTCGCACCGCAGAAAGTATCAACCACAAACAGACGCTTACCGGATAATTGTTCGGTAACCAGCCCTTTCAACTGGGTCCAGGTTTCCTGACTCAGCGGTTTATTATCATTCTTGCCTTTGCCCTGATCGGCCCACCACACGGTATCTTGAGTGATGGCGTCGCGAACGATGTATTTATCTTTCGGGGAGCGGCCGGTAAAAATGCCGGTATCAACGGCGACAGCGCCTAAATTGGTGACAGTCCCGCGCTCATAGCCTTGCAGATCAGGCTTGGTTTCTTCCTGAAATAAAAGCTCATAACTAGGGTTGTAAACAATCTCGCTTACACTATGGATGCCATAATCGGCGAGCTCTTGCGGGGTGATTCCTTTAACACTCATGTCTAACTCCTAGGGTCGTCTTATTTTTATGCCACCGATTGTAAATCCTCAGCCTCGATTAACAGCGATTGCTATCAAAGATTTTAATAAATGACCTATTTTTAGCTAGGTTATGAGAGATAGCACACGAATTATAGCAAGCGTGAAACGGCAGGAATCACCGGGCACAGTAAATGTGCCCGGAAAGAACAGAATAATTAATGGATTTGATCGTCAGACGGGCTGTTTCCGCTGAGCAAATTGGCGATATCTACAGCGTCAAAAATATGGTGAGTGCCACAATATTCGCAGTGCATATCAATTTGACCATCCTGCTCAAGCATTTCCTGCACTTCTTCAACAGGCAGAGTCACTAAAGCGTCCATGCATCGTTCACGGGAACAGGTGCAACGGAAGCTGACATTCTGCGGATCATAAATAGTCACTTCTTCCTGATGATACAGGCGATACAGCACTTCATTGGCTGGCAGGGTGAACAGTTCTTCCGCCTTGATAGTGGTTGTCAGCTGCGCCAAATGGTCGAATTCGTCTTCATTTCGCTCTTCGGCAGGCAGAACCTGCAACAGCATACCCGCTGCCGCCGCTTTACCTTCGACTTCACCGGTACGGATAAACAGGCGGGTCGGTAGCTGTTCGGACTGCATGAAATAGCTTTCCAGACATTCGGCCAGAGTGTCGCCTTCCAAGCCAACAACACCCTGATAACGTTCACCTTTAGCTGGTGTAATGGTTATCACCATATAACCATTACCAATCATTTGCTTCAGCGAGCTGTCTTCGGCAATTTCGCCGTTGGTGCGAGCCACGCCTCTTAGTTCCTGCTGGTTATTGCCGTTGATTACGGCCAGAGTCAACGGGCCATCGCCCTGCAGCTGTACGGTGATATCGCCGTCAAATTTCAGAGTAGCGGTCAACAGGCTGGTAGCGACCAACAGTTCACCCAGCAGCTTTTTAACCGGCGCGGGGTAATCATGGTTCGCGATAATCTGTTGATAAGTTTCATTAACGGTTACCAGCTCGCCGCGTACCGCATGATGGTTGAATAGATAGCGGTGTAATTGGTCGTGATTAGACATAGTTTTCTCTCTTAAAAGCAGCCGGTTATTCCGACTCGCCGTATTTAAATTTGATCAGATTGCGACGCTCTTTTTTATCCGGCCGTCGATCCGGATGGGGCATGGTCAGAGCATTGAGTTTACGTGCCTGAGCTACTTTCTCCCGGTTGGCGATACTGGTTTCCGTTTCTTCATACATTGCCTGCGCTTCCGCCGCACCGCGCCGCTGGCTGTGTATGGACAGAATTCGAACCGTGCGCTCGTCATTCCCTTGTCGCAACCGAATTTCCGCATTCAATTCAACCAGTTTACTGGGTTTCCCCCGCTGGCCGTTGTAATGAACTTTACCGCCATCAATCATCTCTCTGGCCATTGCGCGGGTTTTGTAAAAACGCGCAGCCCATAGCCATTTATCCAGACGAACGGCGTCATCGGGAGCGGATTTTTCTTTCACAGAATCTCCTGTCTGCTAAGCCGCGCTGTGGTGCCGAATGGCTGGCAACAGTTGGCGATAGTCGCTGATGGCGGGATGGCTTTGAAACACTTTGCCCGCGCAGCTTGAATCAGGGTTTTCAACGCCCAAACAGTAACGGATACCAAAGGTTTTTGCCGCGTCCAAAATGGCTTCGCTGTCATCCACAAATAAGGTTCTGGCGGGGTCAAAATCGATATGTTGAGCCACGGCCTGCCACAAACGCTGATCTTCTTTCGGATAACCAAATATATGGGTGGAAAGTAACAAATCAAGGTGCTGATCGAGACCGGTATGCTGAACTTTAATATTCAGGCTATGGGGATGAGCATTGGTCAGTAAAATGGTTTTCCGCCCGGAGTCGCGTAATTCCTGCAAAAACGGCAGTGTATCCTGACGCAAACTGGCGCGCGACCCGACCTGCGTCGTCATGGCATAAATATCCAGATCTAGTCGTTGGCACCAGTAATCGAAGCAATACCAGCTCATGGTGTGCTGCACCGCGTGGTATTCATCGTTAATAATTGCCTTGGCCTGCTCCAAAGGGATATTCCGCTGCTGGCTTAGAGCTTCAGGCACCAGTTTTAGCCAGAAATAGCTGTCGAACTCCAGATCCAGCAAAGTACCGTCCATATCCAATAATACGGTATCGATATCTTGCCAGTTAACATTCAGTGGCATGGTCACTCCAATAAAATAAGCAGGCATTCTGGCTGTTTGAGGGGGAACAGCGACGGACGATTTAGCAGATAATATTTAGCCTAGCATACCAAAATGACAAGGTCTGCGCGTGGCTGATGCTGCGTAGGCGGATTCTGGCGCTTAGCGAAGATAAGGCGTAGCGGTAAGGTGAGTGCTAAAGCAGCTATCATAATAGCGTTGAATATCTTCCATGCGGGTGCGATTTTGGCGCATACGCTTAATGACCAGGTAGCCGTTGACGGACAGGCAAATAATCAAGGCGAATAACAACAGGCTGGTGCCTAAATAGCGGCTGAGCGTGATAACGTCCGGTTCGCTATGCAAAGTAACATGACGCGTACCGTTGGCATCAACGGTAATGCTGGTGATGACTCCTTCAGCTTTAAACGGGGTATTCAGCAGCAAACCAGAGAGCCGCTGAAGTTCTCGCCACTGCTCTAACGCACTGTAATCAAACAGCGGAACGGCAGGAATAGGATGGTTGACCAGCTGTTTGCCTTCATCGCTGCTGATCAGGAAACCGCCCGGCGGCGGGCTATTTAATGCCTCGGTAGCCAGATGAGTTTCGCGGTAAACGAAGGAAGAGGTAGCGGTATTCACCAAACTTTCCAACGCATCGGCGCTGACCGGACGTAATAACACGTTCATACCTTTGAGCGCGCCAGACTGTGCTTTTTTGGTGAGCGCCGCCCAGTTCTTGGCGTTGCCTAAATTGACCAAGGCGTTTTTCAGACGTACGCAATCGGCTTCGCTTCTGCATAACTCTTTGGTTTTCAGTACAATATCGGAAAAGTTATTCAGCAGAATCATCCCGGACTTTTCAATCGCTGTCGCTAACTGTGGGTTAACGTTAGGATCGCTGCTGTCCTGCGGGTGCAATTGCTGATTGACCGTCGCCAGCAGTGCAGCGGCTTTTTCAATAGTTTCCGACTCAGGCTGTGGTAGCGTAGATGCGGTATTCCAGTAAATGCTAGAGCAATCGAAAGGCGTAAAAGCAAAATTATGCGGGCCGAGAGCGTTAGGCGGCACATAGCACATACCCGTTCCCTGAGCTTTCAGCATATCGCCAATGCGAAGCGGCATCTTTTCCAAAGCTTGTACACTAGTGACCTGCTGGCTTTGTGCACCCTGAATCCACGCCATGCTGAGTTTTAGCGGCAGACCGAGCGGAACATAAACGACCAGCAATATCAGAATCGCTAATGAACCGAGCATTAACGTCAGGTTTTTGCCCCAGCGCTGCAATGGAAAATTTTTCATTTCATCATGCAGGGATAAATAGCGTCCCTGACGGACGACCTGCCGATTTAGATAAATATCAACGTTGGTTTTCTTACCCAGATCGTGGGCGAAATAAGCCTGCCAGTGAGGCGGATAAATCAAGTCGATAATGCCCAAAGAGATGTTATTCATCTGCCCTTGATTGGACTCGCCAAATAATCCCCAACGCTTTGGCGTGCCACTCAGGCAATGAACTTCCTTTAAATCCGATTCTGAAAGTGGTCGGAATAACTTCCAGCAGGCCCAGGAAAGCAGGGCGATAGAGACAAGAATCAGCCATGGCAATACTACCCCAGGACTAATAAGGCTGAGGAATAGAAGCAGCAAAGCCAAACAGATAGTCGCCGCTTCTCTCAGGCCGGTAGGCCCGTAAATCGCATGTTCTTCCGGCGTTTCCTTGCGAATATTGACCAAGGCGACGTGTTCGCTGTCTTCTTTACGGATAGACGCATTTTGTGGCGCAGACTGGGCGACTCGCGGCGTTGGGGCTTCCAACGTGTGATCTTTAAGGGAGTGACCATTTAAAGAGATCACCAATGGGATAGTTTTTGTCTGAATGACTTCGACGTAATTATCCTGCGCGATGAATTGTTCCCAGAACGGGGGTAAATGCACTTCGGTGGCATCAAGGTAGTAACGCCATTTATTCGGTTCATCGCTAGCCACGCCGTAGCGGGTAATAGCGCGGGTGACGGCATAGACATTATCGCTTTCCGGGATCAACGCCAGCTCGTTAGACGAGGACGAATGCCCTTGATCCAGATGTGAATCCAGACCCGGCAGCTTTTTAAAGGTGCCATTTTCGGATTGATTAAGCAGGTAATTCTCGACGGCGACGCGTTCTTCAGGCGTAAGGGTACGATGCGTGGGTTTGACAAACGGGAGCGCCACGGGAACGGCAGAGATTTGGTGATATTTGAACCACCATAGCAATGCAACAGCGACAAGGCTGGTCAAGAGTAAGGCCAATATCAACACTATTGTGCTCATCCCATCCCCATCCGAGTGCTACCAAACCTCGTTAACTCTATGAAAGAATGCATATTATGCATAAAAATCGTGTCGAGGCATACGGAAGAGTTATTTCGTGAGCGGGTATAGCGGCATTCTGCTCAGCGATATGATCTGGTGTAGGGGCTCTTCAACTGCCTGTTAGGCGACAAAGATAACAGGGGTAATACGCGGGTAATATCAGCATATTCCTATTTTCATCTTCATACTTTAACGTTCTTGCTGCCTAAATAGGCCAGTTTCTAACCGACTAAATTTTGACTAAACCGATTGTCATGTTAAAAACGGGTAAATTATATCTAACGGCGTTGCGATAAAGGTTCTCATTAACGCACAATGTGATCAAGTTTTAAAACTATCCCTGCACCCAAGACGTTAGCATTATTCTGGACAGGAAAAGATTGGCCTGAAGCACATTTTGGCAGGCTGGTACGCCCTAATAAAACGTCATATTAGAGGTGAATTATTCATTCGGGGCTATCATGAAACACCTGCAAAAACCTAAAATTCTTAATGTCGAAACGGTTGCCCGCTCCCGCTTATTTAACGTAGAGGCGGTCGATCTTGAGTTTAGTAACGGCGTCCGTCGTCTTTACGAACGAATGCGCCCCTCCAATCGCGAAGCGGTTATGATCGTGCCGATTATCGGCGAAGATCTGTTGCTGATTCGCGAATATGCCGTGGGAATTGAATCCTATGAGCTGGGGTTCCCTAAAGGGTTAATCGATCCGGGAGAAGAAGTTCTGGATGCGGCGAACCGTGAATTGATGGAAGAAGTTGGCTTTGGTGCCAAGCGTTTTGATTATCTGACCAAGCTGACGATGGCCCCATCTTACTTTTCCAGCAAAATGAATATTGTCGTCGCACGAGATTTGTACCCGCAAAGTCTGGAAGGGGATGAGCCAGAACCTTTGCCGCAGGTGCGCTGGCCGATTGCGAATATGATGGCGTTGCTGAAAGATCCTGATTTTAATGAGGCGCGTAATGTGAGCGCGTTATTCCTCGCTCAGGCCTTCTTTAATTCGACTCTTTCACGTTAACTTTCTCTTTTGGAATGATAAAAAAAACCGGCCAATCCTGAAGACTGGCCGGTTTTTTATTCGCGAATACCGTTAAAACTGTTTCCGGCTAGCGCGGCTCCCAACTAGAACAATTCCTGACTCTGGCCGTTGTCCATGAGCGTCGTACCCACTTCCTGAACCGCGTGTTCCGTCGGCTGCGTTCCTTCGATAAAGTACTCAGGTCGGCTACCCGAACCGCCGTCAGACAGCTTGCCGGTACGTTTATCGATCACCACGGTAACCACGCCCGGAGGCGGCGTTGTTTTCTGTTCAGGGATACCTTCCAGAGCGACTTTCATGAAATCATTCCACGCAGGCTGAGCGGTTTTCGCTCCACCTTCACCGCCGGCGATCTGGTCTGGAATAGCGCCAGAAGCGGTACTGCGGCCGAGGTTACGTCGATGGTCATCAAAGCCGATCCACACTGACGTTACGGTATCTGGGCCATAACCAGAGAACCAGGCATCTTTCGAGCTGTTGGTAGTACCAGTTTTACCGCCAATATCGTGTCGTTTCAGATCGCGGCCCGCGCGCCAGCCGGTTCCCATCCAACCTGGCTCGCCGAAGATGTTGGTATTCATCGCATCTTTAATCAGGAACGCCAGCGGAGTGCTGATAACGTGCGGTGCATACTGCTGATCGCTATCTTGTTTAACCTGAGACGGCGAAACCTGCTCTAGCTCCGGCATCGGAACGGTGCTTGCGGTATTATTCTGCGAGGTTGCCACGTTCTCTACGTTGTCGTCAGAAAGCACCACAGAACGCTGCGTGTCGCCGTAAATAACAGGCAAATTGCAATCATTGCACACAATCTTCGGTTTGGCTTCGAACAGGACATTATTGGCTTCATCGGTGATTTTAGTGATGAAGTAAGGGTCAACCAAATAACCACCGTTTGCCATCACCGCGTAACCGCGCGCGACCTGCAATGGAGTAAAGGACGCGGAACCCAGCGCGAGCGACTCGGAATGTACGATATTCTGCGCAGGGAAACCGAAGCGTTGCAGATATTCCGCAGCATAATCGACGCCCATGGCGCGCATGGCTCGCACCATAACGACGTTTTTCGATTGACCTAAGCCTTGACGTAAGCGGATTGGACCATCGTAGCTCGGCGGGGAGTTTTTCGGCCGCCAGTCAGTGCCTGCACCGGCATCCCAACGAGTAATCGGCAAATCGTTGAGAATGGTCGCCAGCGTTAAGCCTTTATCCATCGCAGCGGTATACAGGAAAGGTTTGATATTCGAACCAACCTGACGCAATGCCTGAGTTGCACGGTTAAACTTGCTTTGGTTAAAGTCAAAACCGCCAACCAACGCTTTAATTGCACCGTTATTGGGGTCGATTGAAACCAATGCGGAGTTCACGTCCGGCACCTGCGCCAGCCACCAGATATCGCCGACCTGACGCACCCAGATTTGTTGTCCAGCTTGTACTACATCAGTCACGCGTTTCGGCGTAGGGCCTTGAGCCGTATCGGATTTAAACGCTCGCGCCCAACGCATCCCGGCCATTGGCAACGTGACGCTGCTGCCGTCGGCTAATATAGCTGTCGCCTGTTCAGCCGTCGTCTGAGTCACAACCGCAGGGCGCAGCGGGCCGTAAACCGGCAGAGTTTTTAAAGAATCGACAATCTGTTGCTGCGTCCAGGCGGCTTCACCCACTTTCCACAGTACGTTTGACGGGCCGCGATAACCGTGGCGCATGTCATAGGCCAAAACGTTGGCTCGTAGAGAATCCACAGCGGCTAACTGGAGTTTTTTGGTGATAGTGGTGTAAACCTGATAACCATCGGTATAGGCATTCTCGCCATAACGTTTGATCATTTCCTGACGCACCATTTCAGCCAGATAAGGCGCTGAGAAGGCGATTTCTGGCGCATGATAATGAGCGACTAGAGGTTCACTGCGTGCCTGATCGTATTGCGCCTGAGTAATGTATTTTTCATCCAGCATTCGGGATAACACAACATTACGACGCGATACGGCACGATCGTGCGAATAAAGCGGGTTAAAGGTCGACGGCGCCTTCGGCAAACCGGCGATCATGGCAATTTCGCTCAGAGTTAACTGATTAATTTCTTTGCCAAAATATACCTGCGCCGCAGCACCAACGCCATAGGCGCGGTAACCAAGATAAATTTTGTTCAGATACAGTTCAAGAATTTCATCCTTAGTCAGTAACTGCTCAATACGCACTGCCAGAAAGGCCTCTTTGATTTTACGCATCAAAGTCCGTTCCGGGCTAAGGAAGAAGTTTCTCGCCAGCTGCTGGGTGATGGTACTGGCTCCCTGAGAGGCGCGGCCAGAAACTAAAGCGATGGATGCGGCACGCAATATACCGACCGGATCAACGCCGTGGTGCTCATAGAAACGGCTATCTTCCGTCGCAATAAAGGCGTGCACCATTTCAGGCGGAATTTGCTTTAAAGACAGCGGAATTCGGCGTTTCTCACCAAATTGGGCGATCAATTCGCCATCGGCGCTATACACCAGCATAGGTGTTTGTAACCGGACGTCTTTCAGCGTGGCAACGTCGGGTAGCTGAGGCTCAATATATTTGTACAGGCCAAATATCGAGGCTGCTCCCAGTAAAATGCAACACACCGTAAGGATCAAAAAATACTTTACGAACTTCACCTGAGATTTCCCATTCAATGTCATTTGGGCAGTTTATAAACAACCGCGCCGTAGTATAAAGGCAAGCCATGCACCGTGGATACGTTCTTTTATGCTCTCTCGATATGGAGGTCGATGAAGATGTGCGCACAGAAAATATGGCAGGTTGGGCTGGATATTCAAATGAACTGCGTCCGGGCGTTAGCGGTATTGAGGCGACGATATGGCTGGCAACTGCGCCATTGGTGGCAACAGCCATTACCGGACGGCGTTTTACTGAATGGGAATTTACAACATTTAGAGGCGTTGAGCGAGTTGCTTTCGCATTTACGCCGGCAATTACCAAGACATATTTCTTTACGTATTGCCTTGCCGGTTCAGCGCATATTACAGCAAAGCTTTCCTCGCCCGGATAAACGGCTGAGAGAACCTGAGCGCAGCCAGTTTATTTATAACGCCGCCGCTCGGCAGTTTCCTTTGAGTGGCCAAACTCTGGCGTTGGATTACCGCACAAATAGCGCCGATGAACGGCAGCTGTTAATCACTGCGGCTCGCCAGCAGGATATTTCTCGCTGGCAGGATTGCCTGCAGCAGGCAAACTTCATGCCTGATGCGATTGATATTTCACCCTGCGCGCTTCGTTATATGGCCGTAGCCGCCAAATTACCGCCTCGACATCTACTACTTCACCGTATTGAGCGGGAATGGCTATGGACTACCTCTGCGGATATGCCTTTTCGCTATGGTTTGATTACGGCGCAGGAGGGAAGCGATACCAAGGCTATTTTGACGGAATTACATCGGTTGAACCCGCCAACCGGTGAGCCAGCTTTCGGTGTTTATTACAGCAGTATTGGCGATGAACCTATCCCTGAGAATACGCTTCCCTGGTCTCCTTTTATTGCTTTTAGACAGCAACAGCCGCCACTTCCTATTTTGCCCGGAGCTTTTGCTTTAGCGGGAGGGTTGGCTATTCGCCCGGAGGACACCGATGTATCAAGTTAACTTTTTGCCCTGGCGCGTTAGCCGACAACAGGCACGCTATCGTTTATGGCGAAATTTGCTGATAGGACATTTAGCGATGACAGCCTTGATATTGGCATGTATTACTTTTTTGTTGCGTTATGAAAGGGTTGAGCGTGGGGCGGAGATCGGCAAATTATCCCATCGTCAATCAGCGCTGGACTCGTTGCATCAACGAATTCAAAAACGGGTGACTGAGTTGCAAAAACTCAAAGAACATCACCATCGCGATAGGCAAATCTCCCGCCGAACTCAGCATTATCTTGTGTTGTTGAATACTCTGTCTCAATCCATGCCGACAGATTGTTGGATCACACAATTAGTACATGACCAAAAAACGACGGATTTTGATGCCATCTGTCGTGACTATCCAGCAATTGGTCAGCTATATGAAAAATTAACGGAGACAAAGGAGAAAACCGCAAACCATTGGGATAACGCGCAGGTTCACGATATACAGCAGCGAGAAAACAATGGGGGTTTTGCGATCAAGGTTCGCTGGATTTCGGGGAGTCTGGTCGATGAATAATTATTATCTACGCTGGATGAGTCAATCGGGCGGGGTGCTTTATCTCTGGCTAATCATTACAACCTTATTTATCGGTTTTACGTGCTACGCCGTGCTCATCAGACCGGAGCTGTTGCTCAGAGTCAACGAAAGGGAACACATTGAAACGCAACGAATTTCTCTGGCGCAGCGGCAACAGGATATCGCCCAGATGCCCACGCTGGATCAGCTTGGACAGCAGCGCGAAGCGTGGCATTTGTATCAGCAACTAAAAACGGCTGAAAACCCGACTAAATCTTTAATCAGCCATATTGGGGAGTGGGTGGTTGCAACCGGTGGCCAGGTATTACGATGGCAACAGTTAGAGGTAAAAAACAAAAATAAGGTAGGAGTATCGCAATGGGAGGGGCTTCTCAGTATGGATTACTCTGGAGCCATTCACTTGCTGGGGAGCCTCAAAGCTCTTTATCCCCCCTTTTTGATAGAGCATTTACATATTACTGCGGAAGCGTCGGGATTAAACCTCAGACTGAGGTTAAGAGGGCAGTACGAGGAGGATGAGAATGACAAGAAACGGTCAGAAAAACTTACTATTAATAGCGTCGGTGATGGTAATGGCATCGATGATGGCGGTCAGTCGAGCCACTTCTGAGTTTGTTCCACTCCGTAATCCGTTCCAACCGGTCATCACGCTTTCCTGCCGAGAGCGTGCTGATGCTGCTATGAGCCAATGGTCGCTGCGAGGGATAGTCGGCGCACCGGGTGAATATCGTGTCTGGTTGGAAAAGTCGGATGGCGAATGGCGTCGTTTGGCTGAAGGCGAATTTATTCAGAGTCACTGGCGCGTAACGCACATAGGGCTGCGGCAAATCAATATGAGTTACAGCGGAATGGACGGTTCCTGCAAGATGATGTCACCGCCGGTATCCTGGTTTCTAATGGAACCGGGTAATAAAGGATGAAACAACGGTATTAAAAGGATGTTTGCCTATGTGTTTACCAATATTGTATTTAACCACGTTGTATTTAATAACATTTTTGCGTTGGGCGGGGCTATCTCTGCTATTTATCCTCTGCTTATTAACACGCAGTGAAGCTCGTGAACCCTCGGTGTCTCTGACATTTCAACAGACCCCGGTATCCGTCATATTGCAAGCCTTAGCCGATTATCAATATATGAATCTGGTGACGTCCGCCAGCGTCGGCGGTAGCCTGAGTTTACGTTTGGAAAACGTTCCATGGTCGCAGGCGTTAAAAACCGTCATGCGCATGGGTAATCTGGTTGCCGAACAGGAAGGGAATGTCCTGTTGGTGATGACCAGACAGGAAGCTTCAGAAAGGTTAATGGTTGATGAAGCTGCGGCTAAGGCCAGAAAAGCAGTGCAACCTGATTTACTCAGCAATTATTCGCATATTTTGCAGCATGCCAACGTAGAAGATGTTGCCGCCAGCCTGAACAACGGGCAGGGCGGATTACTGTCCGATAAGGGGCGGGTAATGGCGGATAAACGTACCAATAGATTGCTGATTCGTGATACCGCAGAATCGATAGAAGTTATGAAATCTTGGCTGGCAGAATTGGATTCGCCACTACAGCAGGTGCAACTTGCTGCCCATATCGTCACCATCGGCAGTGAAAGCCTGCATGAACTGGGTGTTCGCTGGGGGCTACCTGCCAGTGAAGGGCAAAGTGCCCCACTCAAAATAAATAATTTTAACGTCGGTTTACCTATTCAAAACAGCGCGTTGACCGCCGGGTTTCACGTGGCGCGTATTAGTGGCCGCCTGTTGGATTTGGAGCTAAGCGCTTTGGAGCAAGAAAATCAGGTGGAAATCATTGCCAGCCCGCGGCTGATGACTTCTCACCAGCAAACCGCCAGCATCAAACAAGGTACCGATATTCCTTATCATGTCACCAATGGCAAAAACGGGGGAACCACTATTGAATTTAAGGAAGCCGTATTGGGAATGGAGGTCACGCCGAGAATTTTGGCTGCGGGAAAAATTACCCTGAAATTAAAAATTAGCCAGAATATGCCCGGAATGGCGATTAAACGCGGTGAAGGTGAGGCACTGGCGATCGATAAACAGGAAATTAAAACGCAAATTACCGTTCATGACGGTGAGACGATTGTTCTGGGTGGTATCTTTCAGCAAAAAAATACTCAGGGTGCAAATAAAGTGCCGGTTTTGTCCAATATCCCTCTGCTGGGCAATTTGTTTAAACAGGATGCCAACGCGCAGAGCAGGCGGGAGTTGGTCATTTTCATCACACCCCGATTAATTAACACTTAGCGCACTTGGGTAGGCAATAGATAAAAAGAGTCTATTCTTGATGATGATCTACAACTTTTTGTGTGATTGGGGACTTCTAAGTTTGACGCTGCGACGTATTTAGCTTACAAGGGTTACCGAATTGAGCTCCGAGGTTTTAAGTAACGTTGATACGCCGATAAAAACGTATGGTTTCCCTCCCACGACGTGTACAACGATTTATTCGGTTGCCAAACTACCAGAAGTGCTGAGATAATTTTCCGTCTGATCTCGCACTATCGCTTATGAGGTTTCAGTTTAGGTCCCGCCGCTGGTGTGATTGGCGGGGCGGGTTATCATTAACGAATAGTCTTAGTAATACCAAAAACATGGCAGAGAAACGCAATATCTTTCTGGTTGGGCCTATGGGTGCCGGCAAAAGCACTATTGGTCGTCAGTTAGCTCAGCAACTCAATATGGAGTTCTTCGACTCCGATCAAGAAATTGAGCGACGTACCGGAGCTGACGTGGGCTGGGTATTCGACGTGGAAGGCGAAGAAGGTTTCCGCGATCGCGAAGAAAAAGTTATTAATGAACTAACGGAAAAACAGGGCATTGTTCTGGCGACCGGTGGGGGTTCTGTGAAGTCTAAGGAAACCCGTAACCGTTTGTCAGCCCGTGGCGTTGTGGTGTACCTGGAAACCACGATCGAGAAGCAACTGGCTCGTACTCAACGCGACAAAAAACGTCCGTTGTTACAGGTTGATGCGCCTCCACGTGAAGTGCTTGAAGCACTGGCAAAAGAACGTAATCCGCTGTACGAAGAAATTGCAGATGTCACCATCCGCACTGACGATCAAAGCGCGAAAGTTGTTGCTAACCAGATCATCAACATGCTGGAAAGTAATTGATTTTAGCATTCTACTTATGCCTTCGGGTGTCAGTTAAGTTACGTTAAGAAGGTCACTGAGCGCGACATGGAGAAGATTACTGTCACGTTAGGGGAGCGTAGCTACCCTATTACGATAGCCGCAGGATTGTTTAACGATCCGGCCTCTTTTAAACCGCTGAAGGCGGGTGATCAGGTAATGCTGGTTACCAACCAAACGCTTGCTCCTCTCTATCTGGATTCTATCCGGGCAGTGCTGGAGGAAGGCGGTATTCGAGTTGATCAGGTGATTCTGCCTGATGGCGAGCAGTATAAATCTCTCAGCGTTCTGGAGCAGGTATTTTCTGCCCTTCTGGAAAAACCGCACGGTCGTGATACTACGCTTATTGCTTTAGGCGGTGGTGTAGTAGGCGACCTGACCGGTTTTGCCGCTGCCTGTTATCAGCGTGGCGTCCGCTTTATTCAAGTCCCTACCACACTTCTCTCTCAGGTGGATTCATCTGTGGGCGGAAAAACTGCGGTTAATCACCCGTTAGGCAAAAACATGATCGGAGCGTTTTACCAACCCGCTTCGGTCATTGTTGATCTCGATTGCCTGAAAACCCTGCCATCTCGTGAGCTTGCTTCTGGCCTGGCCGAAGTGATCAAATATGGCATCATTCTTGATTCCGAATTCTTTGTCTGGCTGGAAAACAACATCGACGCGTTGCTGGCGCTGGATATGGATGCGCTGGGTTACTGCATCCGCCGCTGCTGCGAGCTGAAAGCCGAAGTGGTTGCTGCCGATGAGCGAGAAGAGAATGGGCTGCGTGCGCTACTCAATTTAGGTCATACTTATGGCCATGCTATCGAAGCCGAAATGGGCTACGGAGTGTGGTTGCACGGCGAAGCCGTTGCCGCAGGTATGGTTATGGCTGCGGAAACCGCCCGATTAATCGGGCAGTTCTCTTCCAGTGATATTGAACGAATTAAACGACTGTTGGTTCGTGCCGGTTTACCGGTCAGCGGCCCGCAGGAGATGGCACCAGAATCTTATCTGCCGCACATGATGCGCGATAAAAAAGTATTGGCGGGTGAACTCCGGCTGGTACTGCCTACTGCTATTGGCAAATCAGAGGTACGCGGCGGCATCTCTCACGAGATAGTCCTTGCTTCTATTGCCGAGTGTCTGGCAGGGTAAATGGCATAAGTATTATGATGTTGTATGCTATAAACATCATATTCTTCGCAAAGGTCCGTTCTGGTCTCTTTGTTGTCAGTCAACTTAATCTGCCGGACCGTCGCTGTATGCAACGGTAGGCTTTTGCCTCGAGTTGGAGGGTTTAGATGGATGAGTTAAAACCGGAAGACGATCTGAAGCCTGATACCAGCGATCGCCGTCCTACGCGTTCGCGCAAGACTTCGAACGGCCCCAAAATTGCTCTCTCACGCCAGCATTTGATGATTGGTATTGGTATTTTGGTGTTGCTGTTGATCATCATTGCTATCGGTTCCGCGTTAAAAGCGCCAACGCAGCATGAAGCTTCTCAGCAGAATCCTAACGTTGCGGCCAGAGATATCAATCTTTCTGATTCCTCTTCACTGACCAACGGCAGTGGCGCTCAGCCGGGTACGGCGAGCAACACCAGCGATGGTCATGACGGCAACGGCGTACAGAATAGTGGCCAGCCGCAAGAGTTGACGGCTCCGCCGGTTTCATCCACCCCTACTGAAGCACAGCCAATGGCGAATGGTAATGCGCCAACCCAGCGCGTTGATTTACCGGGAAACATGTCTGATGCACTGTCTCAGCAGCAGGGGCAGGTGGATTCGGTTTCACAGAATATGAATGGCGCGGTGACATCGACGTTGCCAACGGCACCGGCTACCGTATCTTCTTCAAAAGAGATCAAAACGCCAGCAGTACGTGATAACACCACGCGTCCCGCGCAGAAAACTGCCGCTAAACCTGTGGCTAATGCGCATAAAAATACCCAAGCAGCGGGTACTGGTAGTACAGCGGCCAAAAATACTGCAGCACCAGCCAGCAGCGGTGGGGCATTGAAGAACGCGCCAGGTAGCCACTTTACCTTACAGTTAAGCAGCGCCTCTCGTTCCGATACGCTGAATGCCTATGCGAAACAGCAAAAATTAACTCACTATCAGGTTTACGAAACTAAACGTGATGGTAAGCCTTGGTACGTGTTGGTCAGTGGAAATTATGCTACTTCAGCGGAAGCGAAGAAGGCGATTTCGAGTTTGCCAGCCGACGTTCAGGCGAAAAAACCGTGGGTCAAACCTGTGCACCAAGTGCAGCAAGACCTGAAAAAATAAATCATTTTTATTTGTGCGCTGATGTGCTGTCTGAAACAGAGTACAATCTGCGGCTCTGAATTATTAAGTAGCTAACTGACGGCATGAAGAAAAACCGCGCTTTTTTAAAATGGGCTGGTGGGAAATATCCGCTGGTTGATGACATTCGACGCCATCTGCCAGCGGGAGACTGCTTGATTGAGCCATTCGTAGGTGCGGGTTCAGTGTTTTTGAACACTGAGTATGAATCGTATATTTTGGCCGATATCAACAGCGACCTAATCAACCTCTACAACATAGTGAAGTTACGCACGGATGATTTTGTGCGTGACTCTCGTCTTTTATTTACCGATGAGTACAACAATTCCGATCAGTTTTACCTGATTCGGCATGAGTTTAATGCCTGTGAAGATCCTTACCGGCGCGCATTGTTGTTCCTCTATCTGAATCGTCATTGTTATAACGGTCTGTGTCGTTATAATTTGAGCGGTGAGTTCAACGTACCTTTCGGGCGTTACAAAAAACCGTATTTCCCTGAGGCCGAGTTGTATTGGTTCGCGGAAAAATCTAAAAATGCGGTTTTTGTCTGCGAGCACTATCAGGAAACCTTGCTAAAAGCAGCTTCCGGCTCCGTTGTTTATTGCGATCCGCCTTACGCGCCGCTATCTGCAACGGCGAACTTTACGGCGTACCACACCAATAACTTTGGCATTGCAGATCAAAAAAATCTGGCTCGTCTGGCTTATCAGCTTTCATCTGAAAACCGGATTCCAGTGCTTATTTCTAATCACGATACTGAATTGACGCGAGATTGGTATCATCAGGCGTCATTACATGTGGTGAAAGCGCGCCGCACTATCAGCCGTAATATTCTTGGTCGTAGCAAAGTGAACGAGCTTTTGGCGCTGTACAGCTAAGTGGGATTTCCCGCCTGGTAAGGATACAAACCCTCGTGCTTCCCGAAGCCTATGTGAGCTTTGTGGGGCAGATAAAAAGTTTGGAGAAGCGGATGAAAAAGTTTTTGATTGCCCCGTCCATTCTGTCGGCAGATTTTGCCCGGTTAGGTGAAGATACCGCGAAGGTGATTGCTGCGGGCGCTGATGTGGTTCATTTTGACGTGATGGATAACCATTACGTTCCCAATCTGACGATGGGTCCCATGGTGTGCCAGGCGCTGCGTGATTATGGTATTACCGCGCCGATTGACGTGCATCTGATGGTTAAACCTGTTGATCGCATCGTTCCAGATTTTGCCAAAGCGGGCGCCAGCTATATTTCTTTCCATCCTGAAGCCAGCGAACACATCGATCGCACTCTGCAACTGATTAAAGACCACGGCTGTAAGGCCGGTTTGGTATTTAACCCTGCAACGCCTTTGAGCTACCTCGATTATGTCATGGATAAACTGGATGTGATTTTGCTGATGTCCGTTAACCCAGGCTTCGGCGGTCAGTCGTTTATTCCTGAAACCTTGAATAAACTGCGTCAAGTGCGCCAACGTATTGATGCCAGCGGTTATGACATTCGTCTGGAAGTCGATGGCGGCGTGAAGGTCGATAATATTCGTGAAATCGCCGCCGCAGGTGCAGACATGTTTGTTGCCGGTTCGGCTATTTTCGGTAAATCTGATTACGCTGCGGTGATTGACGCAATGCGCAGCGAGTTGGCGATGGCGGCTCATGACTGAATTTAACTCTATCCGCGGTCTGGCTTTTGATCTGGACGGCACTTTAGTTGACAGTGCGCCGGGCTTGGCCAGCGCGATGGATATGGCATTAGAGCATCAGGGGTTGCCTAAAGCAGGTTTGGAGCGAGTTTCCACCTGGATCGGCAACGGTGCCGACGTCTTAGTTGAGCGCGCGCTGCGTTGGGCTGGCGTAGAGCCTCAGGATGAGATTTGCCAGCGCACTCGCGTACTCTTTGATGGCTACTACGCCCAGACAGTTGAGCGCGGTAGCCAATTGTTTCCTCAGGTAAAAGACACGTTGGCACAGTTAGCCGCCTCCGGTCTGCCGATGGGGCTGATTACCAACAAACCGACGCCGTTTGTCGCGCCGCTGCTGGCTTCTTTAGGTATCGCAGATTATTTCTCACTGGTTATTGGTGGGGATGATGTTGTCGAGAAGAAACCTCACCCGGCTCCGCTGTATCTGATGCTGGGAAAACTGGGGCTGCGCGCCAGCGAATTGCTGTTTGTCGGAGATTCCCGCAATGACATTATGGCCGCTCAGGCCGCCGGTTGCCCTTGCGTAGGGCTGACCTACGGATATAACTATGGCGAATCTATTGCCACGAGTCATCCGGATCGCGTTTTAACGCACTTTGCCGATCTGTTGCCCACGATTGGGCTGTCATCTTTAAAAAATCAGGAAGCGTAAAATGAGTAAACCCATTGTATTTAGCGGCGCTCAGCCGTCCGGTGAACTGACCATTGGCAACTACATGGGTGCTCTGCGTCAGTGGGTACAGATGCAGGATGACTATGATTGCATTTATTGCATCGTGGATCTGCATGCCATTACTGCCCGTCAGGACGCGACTTTACTGAGAAAAAGAACGCTGGATACGCTGGCGCTGTATCTGGCCTGCGGTATCGATCCGCAAAAAAGTACCATTTTTGTTCAGTCCCACGTACCCGAGCACACTCAACTGGGCTGGGCGCTGAACTGCTATACCTATTTTGGCGAACTGAGCCGCATGACTCAGTTTAAAGACAAGTCACTGCGCCATGCGGACAATATCAACGCCGGTCTGTTTGACTATCCAGTGCTAATGGCGGCGGATATCCTGCTGTACCAAACCAATCAGGTGCCGGTGGGTGAAGATCAGAAACAACATCTGGAGTTAAGCCGCGATATCGCCGGTCGTTTCAACGCGATTTACGGTGACATCTTCAAGATTCCAGAGCCTTTTATTCCTAAAGCCGGCGCGCGAGTGATGTCTTTGCAAGATCCGACCAAGAAAATGTCTAAATCCGACGATAACCGTAATAACGTTATCGAACTGTTGGAAGACACCAAATCTGTGGTTAAGAAAATCAAACGCGCCATGACCGATTCCGATGAACCGGCGGTAATTCGCTATGACGTGAAGGAAAAAGCCGGGGTTTCCAATTTGCTGGATATTCTGTCTGGCGTGACCGGCCAGTCTATTCCTGAGCTGGAAGCACAATTTGAAGGCCAAATGTACGGTCATTTGAAAGGTGCGGTAGCAGAAGCGGTTTCTGGCATGCTGAGCGAGCTTCAGGAGCGTTATCATCAATATCGCAATGATGAGGCTTACCTTCAGTCAGTAATGCGTGATGGCGCTGCTAAAGCGCGTGCGCGTGCGCAAGAAACGTTGGCGAAAGTGTATGAAGCCATTGGTTTTGTCGCTCATCCGTAAGCGGTAACGATTCAAGAGCGTTTTCTCACTGAATCGCATCAATAAGAAAAGGGACGATAAGCTCGTCCCTTTTTTCATGGTCAATTTTTATAACTATCAGGATTAACCGGCTTGTTCAGCCTGTTCCTGCTGCATATTTGGGTTGGTTTGTTCTTGGGATGAAAACCAGTTCAGTTTTTCCCGTAGGCTGACCACGCTGCCGACAATAATCAGGCTTGGACTGCTAACCTGCTGAGATAGCAGCGCTAATTGACTAAGTTCCCCACTGACGACACGCTGACGACGCGAGGTTCCGTTTTCTACCAGAGCGACCGGCGTTTCGCTGCTCATACCTTGGCGAATCAGCTGCCGCTGAATTTCACTCGCCTGCGATAACCCCATATAAAACACCAGCGTTTGCTCCTCCGCCGCCAGATTAGCCCAATCTAACTGACCGTCGGCTTTGGCATGACCGGTAACCAAACGTACGCTCTGAGCGTGATCCCGATGAGTGAGAGGAATACCGCTGTAAGCTGAACAACCGGATGCGGCCGTAATGCCCGGAACCACTGAGAAAGGAATGCCGCTGTCGGACAGGGTTTCCAGCTCTTCGCCGCCGCGACCAAAAATAAAGGGATCGCCGCCTTTCAGCCGCACCACGCGTTTACCTTGCTGCGCTTGTTCCAGCAGGATTTGATTGATTTGATCTTGCGGTACGCAGTGATGTCCGGCGCGTTTACCAACAAAAATGCGCTCGGCGTCACGGCGTACCAGATTCATCACCTCATCGGAAACCAGCCGATCATAAACCACTACATCGGCCTGTTGGATTTGCTGCAAACCTTTCAGCGTCAGTAAACCAGCGTCGCCGGGGCCTGCGCCGACCAGAACCACTTCGCCGCGATCTTCTAATGGCGTGCTAAAGAGCTGCTCGACTAATTGATTAGCCTGAGTTTGATCGTCATTGGCCAGAGACTGTGCCAACCGGTCGTGAGACAGTAGTTTTTCCCAGAAACGACGGCGGGCGGTCATGGCGGAGAACTGCCGTTTGACTCGCTGACGCAGATTACCGGCTATACGAGCGAGCTGGCCGAGATGCTGTGGCAGCATGGCTTCCAGTTTTTCACGCAGCAGGCGCGCCAAAACTGGCGCTTTACCGCCGGAGGAGATTGCAATCATGATCGGCGAGCGGTCGATGATCGACGGCATGATAAAGCTGGCGCGTTTAGGATCGTCCACCACGTTGCAGAAAATTCGTTGCTGATTGGCGCTTTGATACACCAGCGCATTAACCTCAACCCGATCCGTGGCGGCAATCACTAGCCACTTTTCTGCCAATAATTCTGGGGCAAATTCCCCATGCACCAGCGTTATCCGGTTCTGTTCTGCCCACAGGTGAAACTGGGGCGAAAACTCACAGGCGTTGACGGTCACCCATGCGCCAGCGTCTAACAGCAGGCGCGCTTTGCGTTCGGCAATATCGCCACCGCCTACCAGCAGGCAGTCTTTGTGGTGCAGTTGGCAGAAAATCGGTAGGTAATCCATCAGCAATCCTTAATTCTGTGGCGGCATATGCCAGCCCCGAAGTAGGGCTGGCCGTCGCAATTATGACTTCGCGGTTTGTGGCGCAGTGGCGCTGACCGCTGCCGGACGCTGATCTTTCGGCGTAGCGTACCAGTAACCCAGACCCATAAAGACCGCACCGGACAGAGTGTTACCCAGAGTGACCCACAGCAGGTTGTGGCCGATGCCGCTCATGGTGTAAGCCTCGCTGTGATTACCAAACCAGGACAGAGCAAACAGAGTCATGTTAGCGACGGAGTGCTCGTAGCCTGAAGCGATAAAGGCCAGCAAACACCACCAGATAGCGAGGAATTTGGCTGCGCCTTCAACGCGAATTGCCATCCAGATTGCCAGGCAAACCAACCAGTTACACAGTACACCTTTGAAGAATAAGGCCATGGCTGGGGCGGTGGTTTTAGCCAATGCCGCAGCGTGAACCAGACTGGTATCTACCGGTAACAGGCTGCCGCCAGCGTAGTAGTAAAGCAGGGCGACAAATACCGAGCCCAGCAGATTACCTAGCCATGTTTGCGGTAATACGGCCCACATCTGGCTGGATTTGATGGTGCCTGCTTTGACGCCGAGAGTCAGGAACATGGTGTGACCGGTGAACAGCTCTGAGCCAGCGATAATGACTAATGTCAGCGCCAGACCAAAGGTTGCCCCCATGACTAAAGGCCGCAGCGCCGGATCGATCAGGTTGCCTAAGGTGAAAATCAAAATGATGGCTAGCCCAACATAGGCTCCCGCCATTGCCGAGCTAATCCAAAAGCCCAGCGGGCTTTCTTTTGCCAGTTTTACGATGCGCGCTGCATTAGCGGCACATTTATTCAAAGTATCTGCGTACATAATTGATCCAAAAGATAAAAATAATTATTTTGATCGTCGACGACGCGATAATTTTTACCGTGTCGCCGCATCAGATCGCTTAAGCCTTCACTTGCACCATGCCGTCGCGAACCCGAACGTCGAAGTGACGTACCGAGCGGCTTTCATCTTCCAGACAGAAGCCGTCATGTAGACGAAAATGCTGTTTTTTCAACGGGCTGGCGACCCACAGGTCACCTTGATGTTCGGCTATCAATCCGCGAGACAGCACGCTAGCTTCGGTAAAAGGATCGATGTTACTGATGGCAAAAACCTGCTCATCTTCGTAAGGGCGAAATATCGCCACCTGTTCTTCCCCGACCAGCGCACAGACGCCGGTGCCGGTTAAAATGACCTCTAATGGACATACAGTGATCCACTGGCTCATTGGTTATTCTCCAGTTCAAGTATCCGCACCGGAATGCGTTCATCAGGGCGGGCAGGGCGGTGTTGTTCGCGTTCGCTAACCACCTGAACGTTCGGGTCGCGTAATGGACTATTGATAAAGTGAGCGAAACGTACCTGAGCCGCAGGGTTTTCCACAGTGGCTTTCCACTCGCAGATGACAGCTTCGCGCAGACGGGCAATATCGGCCTCTAACTGATCGTTAATGCCGAGTTTGTCGTCAATAATGACTGAACGCAGATAGGCGATGCCGCCTTCCAGACTCTCCAGCCACACCGAGGTGCGTTGCAGTTTGTCGGCGGTGCGGATGTAGAACATCATAAAGCGGTCGAGATAACGCATCAGCGTGGCTTCGTCCAGATCGGCGGCCAGCAGGTCGGCGTGGCGTGGTTTCATGCCACCGTTACCGCACACATACAGGTTCCAGCCGTTTTCCGTTGCAATGATACCGACGTCTTTCCCCTGCGCCTCAGCACACTCACGGGTACAGCCAGAAACGCCGAACTTCATCTTGTGCGGAGTGCGAATACCTTTATAGCGATGCTCCAGCTTCACGCCGAAGCCTACGCTGTCACCGACGCCAAAGCGGCACCAAGTGCTACCCACGCAGGTTTTTGCCATACGTAAGGCTTTGGCATAGGCGTGGCCGGTTTCGAAGCCAGCGTCGATTAACTTGGCCCAAATTGCGGGTAAATCGTCTTTCTGTGCGCCGAACAGGCCAATACGCTGTGAACCGGTAATTTTGGTATACAGGTTATATTCCCGCCCGATATTCCCGATAGCGACCAGACCTTCTGGAGTGATTTCCCCGCCGGCGGAGCGTGGAATGATTGAGTAAGTCCCGTCTTTTTGGATATTGCCAAGGAAGTTGTCGTTAGTGTCTTGCAGCGGGGTTAATTCAGTCTGCAACACATAATCGTTCCAGCATGATGCCAGTAGCGAGCCAACGGTCGGTTTACACACTTCGCAACCGTAGCCTTTACCGTATTTGCTCAGCAGTTCGCTAAAGGATTTAATCCCTTCAACGCGAATCAGGTGATAAAGCTCCTGACGGGAATAAGCGAAGTGTTCACACAGATGGTGATTAACTTCGATCCCCTGCTTACTCAGTTCAGCATTAAGTACCTGAGTGACCAGTGGGATACAACCGCCGCAGCCGGTACCGGCTTTGGTCGCCGACTTGATAGCTGCCACGGTATGGCAACCATTATTGACTGCCTGAATAATATCGCCTTTGGTGACGTCGAAGCAGGAGCAGATCTGAGCCGTTTCCGGCAAAGAGTCTACGCCGATAGCCGGTTTACTGCCTGCGTGAGACGGTAAAATCAGGCTGTCCGGGTTTTCCGGCAAAGTGATTTTGTTCAGCGCCAACTGCAACAAGTTGCCGTAATCGCTGGTATCGCCCACTAGCACCGCACCCAGTAGGGTTTTGTTGTCTTTGCTGACCACCAGACGTTTGTAGATTTCTTTGCTTTCATCCAGATACACGTAGCTGCGAGCGCCTTCGGTGCGTCCATGAGCATCACCGATGCCGCCGACGTCTACGCCCAGCAGTTTCAGCTTGGCGCTCATATCCGCGCCCTGGAAGGCATTTTCCCGGTTTAGCAGGTGGTCGACGGCAACCTGCGCCATTTTGTAGCCCGGAGCAACCAGACCGAAGGTGCGTTCCTGCCATGATGCGCATTCACCGATGGCATAAACGTCGGGATCGGAGGTCTGGCAGTAATCGTTGATGGCAATCCCGCCGCGGCGCGCCGTAGCCAGACCGCACTGGTGAGCGAGTTTATCCTGCGGGCGAATACCGGTAGAGAAGACGATAAAGTCCACTTCCAGCGAGGTGCCGTCGGCGAAAATCATCGTTTTACGGCATTCGGTGCCGCTATGAGCGATTTCCTGAGTGTTTTTACCGGTATGAACCCGAACGCCCATGCGTTCAATTTTTTGCCGCAGTTGATCCCCGCCCATAGGATCAAGCTGCTCGGCCATTAATACTGGAGCAAATTCAATTACATGAGTTTCAACGCCCA
The DNA here is from genome assembly GCF_001656035.1 of Yersinia entomophaga. Classification (NCBI taxonomy): domain Bacteria; kingdom Pseudomonadati; phylum Pseudomonadota; class Gammaproteobacteria; order Enterobacterales; family Yersiniaceae; genus Yersinia; species Yersinia entomophaga. The sequence continues at coordinate 2,516,484 of NZ_CP010029.1, read as the reverse complement.
GATTTTTCAGCGCGCCAGCGGCTTCCAGACCCAGCAAACCACCGCCGACCACGGCACCGCGCTTACTGCGGCGGGTACAGGCTTCGATTGCATTCAGGTCTTCAATAGTACGGTAGACGAAACAATCCTGACCTTCGCTGCCTTTAATCGGTGGAATCCACGGATAAGAGCCGGTGGCCATGATCAGTTTGTCGTAATAGAGAGTGCGACCGCTGTTGGAGTGGATCACTTTCTCTTTACGATTGATAGTGATAGCCCGTTCGCCTACTAATACCTTGATACCGTGTTTCTCATAAAATCCTTCCCGCACCAGAGAAAGCTCTTCAGCGGTATGGTGAGAAAAATAGGACGAGAGATGAACCCGATCGTAAGCGATGCGAGGCTCTTCGCAGAATACAGTGATGTCGAATGCGTCTTTGTCTGCTTTATCGAGTAAATCTTCAATAAAGCGATGCCCGACCATTCCGTTGCCGATGACGGCAAGTTTGACTTTGCTCATTTTTGCCTCAATTTTTAGTTTTCTACGCTTACCTTAATCTCCCCGCTATTGCGCTTATTGATGCAAATCAATTTGCCCCTCATATACCTCTAAGGTGGTAGATTGATGATTTATAACGTTTTTTGATAAGTTGTGGATTTTATTCATCTTTAGCTGAATGGTGTCAGTTCTGTGGTTTTTTTACCTTAAATAAATAAAAGGCAACGTGGGGAAGCGAGTTAGGTAAGCTAAAGGAAAGCGATATTTTTTACCGTCAAAGCGGTTAGGGCAGCAGGAGGAAGGATGACTGGGAAGAAGGTGCGAATTATCCACAGTGTGCGGCGCGTCGATCGCCCCGGTTTATGGCAGTTCAACCTGTCGCAGGGCAAGATTATCGGCATTGATGAGCAGCTAACTCAACCGCCTTCCGGCGATGAGGTGCTGGATGGGGAGGGCGGGCTGATTCTGCCACCTTTTATTGAGCCACATATTCATTTAGATACCACGCAAACGGCGGGAGAACCGGCGTGGAATCAGTCCGGCACGCTGTTTGAAGGTATAGAACGCTGGGCAGAGCGCAAGGCGTTGTTGACTCACGAAGATGTTAAACAGCGTGCCTGGCAAACGCTGAAATGGCAGATAGCCAACGGTATTCAGCATGTGCGAACCCACGTGGACGTTTCCGATCCCACCCTGACCGCGCTAAAAGCCATGCTGGAGATAAAGCAAGAAGTTAGCCCGTGGGTCGATATGCAAATCGTGGCTTTTCCGCAAGAAGGGATTTTATCTTATCCCGATGGCGAAGCCTTGCTGGAAGAAGCATTGCGTTTGGGAGCCGATGTGGTGGGTGCGATTCCGCATTTCGAATTCACCCGCGAATACGGCGTGGAATCCTTGCATAAGACCTTCGCACTGGCGCAAAAATATCAGCGGTTGGTGGATGTACACTGCGATGAAATCGATGATGAACAGTCGCGGTTTGTGGAAACCGTTGCGGCGCTGGCTCATAAAGAAGGGATGGGCGCTCGGGTCACTGCTAGCCATACCACCGCCATGCATTCCTATAATGGCGCTTATACCTCGCGTTTATTCCGGCTATTAAAGCTATCCGGCATTAATTTTGTTGCCAATCCGTTGGTCAATATCCATCTGCAAGGTCGTTTTGATACCTACCCTAAGCGGCGGGGGATTACGCGCGTTAAAGAGATGCTGGAATCAGGGATTAATGTCTGTTTCGGCCATGACGATGTTTTTGATCCCTGGTATCCGCTAGGTACTGCCAATATGTTGCAGGTGCTGCATATGGGTCTGCATATTTGCCAGCTAATGGGCTACGGGCAAATTAATGACGGGCTGAAGCTAGTGACTCACAATAGCGCCAGAACGCTGAATTTAAGCGGCTACGGTTTAGCCATTGGGCATCAGGCTAATCTGATCATTCTTCCGGCTGAAAATGGGTTTGAAGCGGTGAGGCGGCAGGTACCGGTGCGCTATTCTCTGCGTGCGGGGGAAATTATCGCGCAGACGCTGCCAGCGCAAAGCCGGATATATGTGGGAAATGAAGAACCTATTGATTTTCGTCGCGAGAAATAAAACCGCCTTCCCACGGCGCTGGCTGGGAAGGCGGTAATAATGGTGACTATTTTATGATGAGGGTAATGAGTTTATTACCGACGGTTAGTGAGTCACATGGCCGTGGCTACGGTGCTTGGTAAAGAAGCCCAGAGCCAGACACATCACGAATACGGCCAGATACAGGCCGTTAGCCGTTGCCAGCGCGGCGTGAACGCCTTTCTCTGCCACGATAGGCCCTGTGACCACGAAGGTCAGCATGGTCCCCACGGTGCCGCAGGTCAGGATAAAGTTAACCAGTTTCGGTGAGGAAACTTTGGTTTGCAGTGAGCCCAGAGTAATCAGGGTGGTGTAAATCGCGCTGGAAACAAAGCCTAGAGTCAGAATGTAGTAGCTCAGGTACTCCGGGCTTTCGGCAGACACAAACATGTACATGGCACCGGTAGCCAGTGCGGCCAGTACGGTAACGATACGTTGCAGGTCAAAGAAGCGCAGGATAAAGCTGAATACCCACATCCCGATCATGTAAGAGATCCAGAAGTTACTGACAAGCTGGCCAGCCTGACCGATGTCCATGCCGAAGGTTTTGGTCGCGTATTCCGGAACCCACTGGATAAAGCCGAGCTGGCCCAGGATGTAGCACAGGGCCGCAATCGCCAGGAACAGAACGCCGATGCCCCATTTTTCTTTCGCTACGGGTTTGCCCGCGTCGGTCGCTTTGTGGCCCAGAACCGGGAATTCGGAGAAAAGAGTCAGCACAAAAATAGCCAGGTACAACAGACCAATACAGGCGTAAACCCAATACCACTCAACGCTGCGAGCTAACAGCATCGCCGCGACCACCGGGAAAATCATCCCCGCCATACTAAAGAAGGAATCGGTAAACAGCAGGCGTGAACCGCGCTGACGGCCTTCGTACATATGGGTTACCAGGAAGGTACCAATAGACATGGTAATACCGCTGACCACCCCGAGAATAAACATGCTCGCGGAGAATATCATCAGGCTATGGCCAATCATCAAGCCAGCGATGGCAATCAGCATCAGAATAAAGCCGAAGATAAGTTGACGTTTCAGCGGGATGATTTCCATCAGCCAGGCGTTCAGGAAGATAGAGATCAGAATACCGGCGTTCAGAAAGGTAAAAGTGTTACTCATGCTGGCAATTGGCAGATTGAAATACTCTGCGATGTTGCCCATCACCATCCCAGTGACGATAACTAACGCACCGGTCAGCGCGTAAGAAAAGTAACTGATCCATGTGAGCCGAATGCGATTGCTGTTGTTCATAGATAGGGCCTGCGTGTCAGTAATAAAAGACGAGTTAGGATTAACTGGCATAGGGCTAAAACGGAACCAAACCGGTTTTCAGCGCTAAGGCGGCGAATCCTAGCACAGGCATGGCTCGTTTTTGTGACTTGTATCCGAATTTTAGTGCAATACATGAAAATTAGTGATGAAAAATGGCGAGTCATCACAAATAAAATGCGTTAATAACCACCGGATGAGCTTATCTCCAGTAAGCTCTTGCCTTTATTATGGTTCGTGTCAGCGCTATTTTTCAGTGCGGGAAAACTCAGGGTTGGAATGCTCTGAGGCCATGATATCGATATTTTATTATTCATCTGGATAAAGGGATTGTTTTGGTGAAGGGATTGACACCCTTGGGCAGCGCGTGACGTTGAGCCGGATAGGTTATCAGCGACGGCGTTTTTCTGCCTGGTTGGGGATATTCGCAATATTAATGCTGTTTATAGCGCCGATGGTGTCTATAACGCTGGCCTCTGCTCAAAACGCCGATTCAGCCGCACTGCTACCGAACATCGACACCGATGATTCGGCCATGTCTGATTATCATTCACACCCATCCAACTCTTATCATGATTCGGTAGCGATGGCGGCAATGAATCATTCCGACGTTATGCCGATGTCGAATCATTCGCCGATGATGAACCATGCGGCCTGTGATTATTGCCTGCTGCTGATCCATCTGCCGTTACTGAATGCGACGGATAAACCTGATATTCGCAGCGTGTCTTTATTGGCCGCGACGTTGCCGGTTTTGTTTATTTCAGAACCTATTGTCACCAAAGACGTTTATTCCAAATTACAGCCACGCGCCCCGCCAGTTTTTTATTCCTGATAGTGAAAATAACCAAATAACCATTCTAATGGCATGGATAAAACCTTGCCGGATGAACCTATTTCGTTTTAGGAATAATAATGTCTAACAAATATAACACCTGCAAAAAAAACAAACTGGCTTACGCCATAGCGTCCTCCTGTTCATTATTGGCTTTCAGCGCTATCAGTGCGTCTGACGTTCGCCATCAGCCTGCGTCGAATGTTGTGAATCAACCGAATGATGCCGAAGTGATTACCGTCACCGCGCCGCAGTATTCACCATTAACCATAGTGACATCGCCTAAAACGCCGCGCCAACCGGTTCCGGCCAGCGACGGTGCTGATTATCTGAAAACCATTCCCGGTTTTTCTCAGATTCGTAACGGCGGCACCAATGGTGATGTGGTATTTCGCGGGATGTTCGGTTCCCGCTTGAAGATCCTAACCGACGGTGCGGAGACGCTTGGCACCTGTCCATCGAGAATGGATGCGCCAACCTCTTATATTTCGCCAGAAAGCTACGATTTGCTGACCGTGGTAAAAGGGCCGCAGTCGGTACTGTGGGGCGCGGGAGCATCTGCGGGAACCGTGCTGTTTGAACGTGAACGACCACGCTTTGAGCAAACCGGCGTGACCGGTAATGGGAGTCTGCTGGTGGGTTCCAACGGCCGTTGGGACAAAAATCTCGACCTGAGTTTAGGCGGCGATCAGGGTTATTTGCGCATGATGGGCAATCAATCCCAAGCTGGCGACTATAAAGACGGTGTAGGCAATCGGGTGCCATCCCGCTGGGATAAGTGGAATGCCGATCTTGCCCTAGGCTGGACGCCGGATGAAGATACGCTGTTGGAAATGACGATGGGTAAAGGCGATGGCGAGGCGCGGTACGCCGGACGCGGTATGGATGGTTCTCAGTTTAAACGAGAAAGCCTGGGGCTACGTCTTGAGAAAAATCATATTGGCGAAGTGCTGGATAAAATTGAAGCCAAAATCTATTACAACTATGTCAATCATGTGATGGATAACAGTACCTTACGTACGCCACCGCATATGGCGATGTCCAGTAATCTGGATCGCCGCACCCTCGGTGGGCGCATGATGGGAACCTGGCTCTGGCAGGATATCAAACTAGAGGCCGGAGGCGATGCGCAAACCGATACTCATCGTAAAAACAATAAAACCCACTGGAGCAAAAACGCCAGTTTCACTCATTACGGCGTGTTTAGTGAGTTGACCTGGGAAATGAATGAGCAGGATAAAGCGATCGTTGGTGCTCGCCTCGATCATCATTCAGTCACTAACTATAAACGCGCTGATGAACCGGAGCGCACTGCCACGCTACCCGCCGGTTTTATCCGCCTTGAGCATAATTTGGCTGATTCGCCGGTGATGCTGTATGCAGGCATCGGTCATACCGAACGTTTCCCCGATTTCTGGGAGCTATTTTCCCCGACCTTTGGGCCTACCGGTTCTGCCAGCGCTTTTGACGGTGTGAAAAGTGAAAAAACCACCCAATTGGATATCGGCGGTCAGTATAGCGGTGAGCAGTTTAACGCCTGGGTTTCGGCCTACGCTGGGAAGGTTAATGATTTCATCCTGTTCAAATACGATCCTAAGAATCTGCGGATCAGTCAGGCAGACAATATCGACGCCACCATTATGGGCGGTGAGGCTGGGATGGCTTATGCCTTTAATGACCGTTGGAAAACCGATGCCAGTCTGGCTTATGCCCGTGGGCAAAATAATACCGACGGCCGACCATTACCGCAGATTTCACCATTAGAAGCCCGATTTGGACTGACTTATGAGAACGGTAATTGGAGCAGCACCGCGCTGTGGCGTTTGGTCAGTAGCCAGCACCGGGTCGCAATTAACGAAGGTAACGTGGTTGGGAAGGATTTTGCCAGCAGCGCCGGTTTTGGCGTACTTTCGGCCAACGTGGCCTATAAGTTTAACCCGCAGATAAAAGTGAGTACTGGTATCGATAATTTGCTGAATAAGGATTACAGCGAGCACCTTAATTTGGCGGGTAATAGCGGCTTTGGCTATTCAGCCAATACTCCGGTGAATGAGCCTGGGCGAACTATTTGGGCAAAGCTCAACGTCACTTTCTGATAGAAACGCATAGATAACCAAGGGCGTGGCGGTTTGGTTGCCGTCACGCCTGAGGCTTATTTCGGCGGTAATACGGATTCGCGGGTTATCACCGTGGGGACGAAGCTCATGGCGGGCGTTTGCGGGTTAATCAACAAACGCGTGGCGTACTGAGCCATTTCGACAATTGGAAAATGTAGGCTGGTGAGTGCCGGAGAAACAAAAGGCGCGCGTTCGCCGCTGTCGTAGCACAGCAGAGAGATATCTTGCGGAACCTGCAAATGATGCTTATTGATAGCCAGCAATGCGCCCAGAGCCATTTCTTCATTACAGCAATAAATCGCCGTCGGAGCTTGAGACTGGCGCAGCGCTTCATCCGCCCGCAGATAGCCGCTTTCCAGATCGTAAACCCCTTGCAGACAGGCGACCGGCGTTAAGTCGGCTGCGGCCATCGCATCCAGAAAACCTTGTAATCGTAATTGACTAGACTGACGTTCAGCGGAGCCGCTGATGCAGGCGATACGTTTATGACCGGCGTCGATCAAAACCTGTGTGGCAATCTGGCTGGCGCGGCGATGATCAAAGATAACGCAGCGTTCTTCCAGACCGCTTACCAGTCTGTCCAGTAACACAAAAGGGCGCTGGGTGGCCGCCAATTGTCTGAGCCGCTCATCGCTGAGGAAGCGAACGTGCAGAATTAATCCATCGCAGCGTAGGTTAAACAGTCGTTGAATAGCTTGCCATTCTTTCTCGGCGTTATCTCGCCCTTGGGTCACCAGTAATTGTTTGCCGTGAGATTCGGCTTCGGTTTGTACAAAATCCATCAACGCGCCAAAAAATCCACCACGGTAAGAGGTGGTGACTAACCCGAGAGTATTAGAGTGACTGGATGCCAATGCGCGCGCCGCAGGATTGGGGGTATAGCCCAATACGGCCACCGCTTGCTCGACTTTTTCTCGGGTCAGGGGTTTGACGTTGGTATCACCGTTGACCACGCGGGAAACCGTAGCTCGGGATACCCCGGCCAGTACCGCGACGTCTTCCAGCGTAACCATGTGCTGCTCCTGTTTTTCCAAACTTCAACCGCCAGCAAAACTGGCGGTTGAAAGCGGGTTGTTATCCCTTTACATCATTTAAACTGAGGTAAATAAGGCTTATTGGCCTCCAAAACCTCCTCTAATAGAGGCTGAGCGATACTGGCATTGGCGACCAGTGGGTTGGTGACCAGAGCCAGCAATGCGCTGCCGCGATCGCCATGGACCGCAGCCTCGATCGTTAAACGCTCATAGGCTTTCACCTGCTGAATTAATCCATGCATTGAGTCAGGTAATTGACCAAATGTCAGCGGATGTGCGCCTTGAGCATCAACGATACAGTTAGTTTCTACCACAGCATCGTCTGCTAAACCGCGAATTGCACCACGGTTTGCAGTATTCACTACTAATTGTGTGCCCAGATTATTATAAATCGACCGAATTAGCTCTAGGGCAACTTCCGAATAGAAAGAACCGCCGCGGAAACTGAGTTGCTCCGGTTTGGTATCCAGCTCTGGATCGGCATAGAGTTCGAACAGCTCTTTCTCCACCTGCATAACCTGCTCGGCACGGGTGCCGCGCTCGGCCGCTGCCGCCACTTCTTCGGTCAGCATATCCTGCGTTTGGTAGAAATAACGGTGGTATGGGCAAGGAATTGCGCCCATTGCTCGCAGGAATTCTGGTGGCCACGGCGCTTCTTTAATGTTGTTCATGGTTAGAGACGCGCCGTCGCACAGCATTTTCAGCACGTCGGCGGTCACATCTTTGCCCCGTTGCAGCACTTCATGCACCCAAACCATATGATTCAGTCCGGCAAAGCGCAGTTGAATATCTTCGTAAGGCGCGTGAAGCAGATTGGCGATCATGTGATGCATACTGATTGGTACATTACACAAGCCAATGATTTTAGCTTTGGTATAGCGGGAAACCGCTTCGGTGACGATGCCGGCCGGGTTGGTGAAGTTAATGATCCAGGCATTGGGCGCCAAACGTTCAACCCGATGAGCGATGTCCATCATCACTGGAATGGTGCGCAGCGCTTTAGCAAAGCCGCCGACGCCAGTGGTTTCCTGCCCAATCAGGTTGTATTTCAATCCCAAACGTTCATCCGTGGCGCGAGCAGGGAGCTGGCCGACACGGAATTGGGTCAGAACAAAATCGGCATCGCGAATGGCGTCATCCAGTGAGAAATGTACGCTGACCTTAACCTGCTCCAGGCCGTGGCGTGCCAGCATGCGCTCGGTGAGTGCGGCGATGATTTCGACTTTTTGACGGCCCTGTTCGACGTCAACCAGTGCTAATTCTGTCACCGGTAACTCATTGATTCGTTGAATTAAACCGTCAACTAACTCCGGCGTATAACTGCTGCCGCCACCAATAATGGCGATTTTAAACTTTTTCACTGTTGGCCTCCAAACGGCTCTGGCGAGGGTAAAGTTCGATCACGTAAAGATTGAATCCCACATGACCAAGGCATTGATAAATGTTGCCGGGTATAAACCAAAGCGATAAGCAATGTGCCGTTTCCTCGGTCATACCTATTAATCGAGTTGTATCTAATCGAGTTGTATCCGCTGCGCTCGCCGGTTTTTCGTCATGTATGTATCAGAGGAAGCTACGAGGAGGTTTTCGGCCAATGTCTATGGGTAGCTACTGTTTTCTACCGACAGAGATTCCGCACTAATCATCCTGTCGCCATGTCCCTCATCGCGTAACTCTGACTAGGTAAATTCAAAATGAGAGCGCTCTCATTTGTAGATGATTAACGATTAACCAAAATCAAAACGAGATGAAGCTCGCAAAAACGGCGGATGAAATGAAAATGGGTGGGCAAGGCGTGATCTGGCCTGCAAAACTATTCACTTATATTGGATGTATAAACGGCTTATTTCGGGCATTAACCGCAATTACACGAGTTTTTATCAGAAATGTCCGTTGTGTTAAGTAAATATTGGTAAATGGGTAGCGCTGAGGGGGACAGCTCTTTAGAATCAAGGCGCTTTTCCGTTGTTTGTCTCTAAGAGAAAGGAACCGTAATGTTTAAACGTACTTTAGTGACCTTCGCTACGCTGATCTCCCTGACTGCCATGGCTCCAGCCGCTTCTGCAGCCGCTGCTCCCCATGTATTGCTGACCACTTCGGCAGGGAATATTGAATTAGCGCTCGATAATCAGAAGGCACCGGTTTCCACCCAGAATTTTGTTAATTATGTTAATAGCGGATATTACAACAACACGGTTTTCCACCGTGTAATCCCAGGCTTTATGGTGCAGGGTGGTGGCTTTACTGCGGATTTGCAGCAAAAAGCGACCAATCAGCCAATCAAGAACGAAGCGGATAACGGCTTGCGTAATCTGCGCGGCACCATTTCTATGGCACGTACCGCCGATAAAGACAGCGCAACCAGTCAGTTCTTCCTGAACGTGGCGGACAATGCATTCCTCGATCACGGTCAACGTGATTTTGGTTATGCGGTATTTGGCAAGGTAGTAAAAGGCATGGATGTCGTCGATAAAATATCGCAAGTGCAAACGGAAAATATCGGGCCGTACCAAAACGTGCCGGTTAAACCTATTACCATCCTGTCAGCCAAAGTTTTACCTTAGTTCTCGACACCCCGTTGCTGTAATAACTAGCCGCGGGGTTTTCACTACTCTCAGCGTTAATTCCGTCCAATCATCCCTTTCTTAGCATCGAATTAAGCGCGACTCTCACCGCTTTTTTAGTCCTCATTATTGCCACATCTTTGCTGTATATTAACCCAACTTGGTTAGGGATAACGTTGGCCGGAATAGAATCCATATTGGGATAGCCCAGGAATCACCACAATAGTATCTGAGTAATTAGCCGAGCAGGGTTGTATGGATTATTTTCTGCGGTGACAAGGTAGTTAATTGACTATGAATCAGGATATTAAAGATCGTCGGCCAATACGTGCCAGAAATACAGCGTGGGCGACGACCTTCGCCAGAGTATTACAACAGCGCGGCGCAACGCCCAACGGCATTTCCCTCTTTAGCATTCTCTTTTCTGCATTGGCTGGGCTCAGTTTCTTCTGCGCTTTTCGTCAGGATTCAGCGCTGGTCAGCGGCCTATTGCTTATCGCCGCGGCTTTCATGATTCAGGCTCGGTTAATCTGCAATTTATTAGACGGCATGGTCGCGGTAGAAGGCGGATTACGAAGCCCTGTGGGCGCGGTATATAACGATTTACCGGATCGCATCTCCGATACTTTGATTTTAATTGGCGTGGGCTACGGTTTAACCGCTTTTACCGATGCAATAACGCTAAGCTGGGCCGCAGCACTATTCGCCGCAATGACGGCCTATGTCCGCGTTTTGGGCGGTAGCTGCGGTTTAGCTCAACAATTCAGTGGGCCAATGGCTAAGCAACACCGCATGGCTCTGTTAACCCTCGGCACAGTGATTGCCGCAGTTGTGCCTGCCTATAACCAATGGATTTTATATCTCTGCCTGTGGATTATTGGCCTCGGGACCATTGTTACCGCGATTTTACGTACCCGCGCGGTAATGAATGAACTCCAGCGGAAGGAATTGCCACCTAATGATTAAATTTCCTTTTATTCTCAGTAGCAAACTGGTGGCGACCATTCTGGTGTCTTTATGCCGTTTGCTGACCGGAATTCGAGCTCGCTGGCTTGCTCCGTTACCAGATAAACAGGTCAGAATTTACTATGCCAATCATTCCAGTCATTTAGATGGGCTGGTGATCTGGGCGAGCATGCCGCGCCATTTGCGCAGTCAGGTTCATCCAGTGGCAGCAGCGGATTATTGGTCGAAAACACGGTTACGCCGTTATCTGGCGAAGTATGTTTTTCACGCGGTGCTGGTGGAGCGCCGTACGGTGGAGGGTCGCGCTGAAGCGCGTAAAAATCCGCTGACGCCGCTATTGGAAACGTTGGAGAACAATCAGTCGCTAATTTTATTCCCTGAAGGCACGCGCGGTGATGGAGAAAATATTCAAAGCTTTAAAAGTGGGATTTATCACTTGGCTCGCCAATGCCCAGACGTCGAATTAGTTCCCGTGTGGCTGGAAAACCTCAATCGCGTATTACCGAAAGGTTCCAAACTGGTGGTGCCTTTTATTTGCTCAGCGACCTTTGGCGTACCGGTGACAGGCTTGCAGGCGGGAGAAGATAAAGCGGCTTTTCTGGCGCGAATTAAAGCGGCACTAGAGGAAATGGCACCATGATGGCGTTTGATAATGAATTAAAATTGCTGCTGTGCGGTTTATTCGGTTTATTGACGATCGCCAGTTTGATTGGCTTTATTCTTTCCCGCGTGAACGTTTCTCCTGCGGCACGTAGCACTATTTTAAACCTGAATGCCCGCATTCGAGCCTGGTGGTTGATGTGTATTATTTCCGTGCTGGCGATGGCGCTGGGCACTATTGGTTCTGTGGTGTTATTTGCTCTGATGTCATTTTTTGCCCTGCGAGAATGCATCACTCTTACGCCAACCCGACGCGGCGATCATGAAGCGCTGTTTTGGTGTTTCTTCATTATGCTGCCGGTACAGTATTTATTGGTTGGTATGGAAGCCTACGGGATATTTGCGGTATTTATCCCGGTTTACGCTTTTCTGTTTATTCCAACCCGCATTGCTTTATCCGGTGATACCCAGCATTTCCTCGAGCGAACGGCGAAAATTCAGTGGAGCATGATGATTGCGGTTTACTGTATTAGCCACGCGCCAGCGCTGCTGATGCTGAATATTCCCGGCTATGAAAATCAAAATATCAAACTGCTGCTGTTTTTGATGATAGTGGTGCAGCTTTCGGACGTTCTGCAATATGTATTCGGTAAGCTTTTTGGCAAACGTCCTATTGTGCCGAAATTAAGTCCGAATAAAACTGTAGAAGGTTTTATCGGCGGAATTCTCAGCGCCAGCCTGATTGGCGCCAGTTTATGGTGGGCGACGCCGTTTAGCTTCTGGCAGGCCGGATTAATCTCGTTGCTGATTACCTTATTGGGCTTTGCCGGCGGCTTGTGTATGTCGGCGATCAAACGAGATCGCGGAATTAAAGATTTCGGCGCCATGATTGAAGGGCACGGTGGCATGATGGATCGTATTGATTCTTTATGTTTTGCCGCTCCGGTGTTTTTCCATGTGGTACGGTATTTTTATAGCTAGATACTTTACTCGCAAGCGGGGGGCTGCAGTTTGGCAAACAGAGGATGTTACTGAGATTCGCGCCTATAATTTCGGCATAAAGCTATCGTTTCTGAATAAAATCGTTTCAGAATAAAAAAGGTGAAGGCAAATGAGTGAGCAGCCGTTAGTCATTGCTAAAACTGGAGGCCGAACCGCTTCTGCAACCGGTGAGCTGGCGATTTTGCCGGCTTTGGCCAACCGGCATGGTTTGATTACCGGCGCTACAGGCACCGGTAAAACGGTGACATTGCAAAAAATGGCCGAGCAATTCTCCCGCATTGGCGTACCGGTATTTTTAGCCGATGTGAAAGGTGATTTGTCCGGTATTGGTGCCGAAGGCGCGGGATCTGAAAAACTCTTGGCTCGTTTGGCTGCGATTGGCGTCAATGACTGGGAGCCGCAGGCTTGCTCGATTATTCCGTGGGATATCTTTGGTGAAAAAGGGCATCCGGTTCGGGCAACGATTTCCGATCTTGGGCCTTTGCTGCTAGGCCGTTTGTTAGATCTGAACGATGTGCAAAGCGGCGTGCTGCAATTGGTATTTAAAATTGCCGATGACAGAGGCTTATTGCTGCTGGATATGAAAGATTTGCGCGCCGTGGTGCAGTTTGTGGGAGATAACGCCAAAGATTTCCGCACTCAGTACGGCAATATCTCGCCGGCTTCTATCGGGTCGATTCAGCGCGGTTTATTGACCTTGGAGCAGCAGGGGGCGAACCAGTTCTTCGGTGAACCCATGCTGGATATTCAGGATTTAATGCGAGTAGATAGCAATGGGCGGGGGATTATCAACCTGCTGGCTGCGGATAAGCTGATTAATCAGCCGAAACTCTATTCCATTTTCCTGCTGTGGTTGCTGGCGGAACTGTTTGAGCAGTTACCAGAAGTGGGTGATGTAGAGAAACCAAAGCTGGTGTTCTTCTTTGACGAAGCTCATTTGCTGTTCAACGATGCGCCAACGGCGTTGCTGGACAAAATTGAACAGGTGGTGCGCTTAATTCGTTCAAAAGGCGTGGGAATTTACTTTGTTACGCAAAATCCGCTAGATATTCCCGATAAAATTCTCGGCCAGCTTGGTAATCGGGTGCAGCACGCTTTACGCGCGTTCACTCCTCGCGATCAGAAAACGGTAAAATCGGCAGCGCAAACGATGCGAGCCAATCCGGCTTTTAGCGCGGAACAAGCCATAACCGAATTGGGCGTGGGTGATGCTTTAGTCTCTTTTCTCGATGAAAAGGGACGGCCAAACGTCGTGGAGCGGGCGATGGTGATAGCGCCGCAATCGAAAATGGGTGCTTTAGATGATGCCGCTCGAAATCATGCGCTGAATCATTCGCCATTGTACGGTCGTTATGAGGAAATGGTGGATCGTGAATCCGCCTATGAAAAACTGGCCGCAGACGGTTTTTCTACGGTTGGACAGGCTGCCGAAGCGGGCAAAACTGTGCCGTCATCGCCTAATGAACCGGCAGCTGGCGGTGGGCTGATGGCTGGATTGAACGATTTGCTGTTTGGTTCTACCGGCCCGCGCGGCGGCAAGCGTGATGGTATTGTCCAAACTGCGGCTAAAAGCATGGCGCGAGATTTGGGGCGGCAAATTTTGCGCGGTGTATTGGGTTCGATTACCGGTGGCCGTAAACGCTAGGTTTTGCGACAAACTCATCAACGAATGACGTGAAAATCAGTAAGATGGCAGGGTCATGATTTAGGTTGGATTGAAAATGCTATTACTGATTGATAACTACGATTCGTTTACTTACAACCTTTACCAGTACTTTTGCGAATTGGGTACAGAGGTGCTGGTAAAGCGTAATGATGAACTGCAACTCTCTGATATAGAAGAACTCGCTCCTTCCCATCTGGTGATTTCGCCCGGCCCCTGTACGCCGAACGAAGCCGGTATCTCGCTGGCGGCGATCGGTCATTTTGCCGGCAAAATGCCGATTCTAGGCGTGTGTTTGGGGCATCAGGCGCTGGGGCAAGCTTTGGGTGCCAGCATCGTGAGAGCGCGTCAGGTTATGCACGGGAAAACCACGGCTATTAACCATAATAACCAGGGTGTCTTCCGTGGATTAAATCAGCCACTTACTGTGACTCGCTACCATTCTCTGGTTATCGCGCCAGAAACGCTGCCAGATTGCTTTGAAGTGACGGCGTGGACCGAGCGAAACGGTGCGTTCGATGAAATTATGGGGATACGCCACCGCACGCTTCCGCTGGAAGGCGTGCAATTTCATCCGGAAAGCATCCTCAGCGAGCAAGGTCATCAGCTGCTGGATAATTTCCTTAAAAATTAATGCATTACGATTGTTTTCGTGTTCGTAGCGTTTTTTGTTTGCCTGTTTGTGATTTTTTATGCATATTTTGTGATTATATTTTCACTAATGGCGAGCGGTATCAGCGCGTATCATCAAGGCGGACAGCGGAATGACAGAAAAATCAGCGGTAAATCGGAGCACGTTTGATCGAGTGATTCTACCGGTTTATGCACCAGCTCAGTTTATTCCCGTTAAAGGAAAAGGCAGTCGGGTCTGGGATCAGCAAGGCAATGAATATATCGATTTTGCTGGCGGAATTGCGGTCACGGCTCTAGGCCATTGCCATCCAGCGTTGGTTGCTGCGCTGCATCAGCAAGGGGAAGCCTTGTGGCATACCAGCAACGTTTTCACCAATGAACCCGCATTACGCCTAGCTGAGAAGCTGATTGACGCTACCTTTGCCGATCGGGTGTTCTTCGCCAACTCCGGTGGCGAGGCCAATGAAGCCGCTTTCAAACTGGCGCGCCACTACGCCATTGAGCGCCATAGTCCGTATAAAACCAAGATTATCGCTTTCCATAATGCTTTTCACGGACGCACGTTGTTCACCGTATCCGTCGGTGGGCAACCTAAATATTCCGACGGTTTTGGCCCAAAACCCGCTGATATTATCCACGTGCCTTTCAACGATTTAGCCGCAGTAAAAGCGGTGATGGACGACCATACCTGCGCCGTCGTATTGGAGCCGATTCAGGGAGAAGGCGGCATCACCGCAGCGGATCCGGTATTCATGCAGGGGCTGCGTGAACTGTGCGATCGTCATCAGGCATTGTTGGTATTCGATGAGGTTCAAAGTGGCATGGGACGCAGCGGCAAGCTGTTCACCTATATGCACTACGGCATTACGCCGGATATCCTGACCACGGCGAAGGCGCTGGGTGGTGGTTTCCCAATCAGCGCAATGCTGACAACGGAGGAAATTGCCTCGGTGATGACCGTTGGCACCCACGGTACGACTTACGGGGGTAATCCTTTGGCCTGTGCAGTGGCAGAAGCGGCGCTGGATGTGATTAATACCCCACAGGTGTTAGATGGCATAGCGCAGCGTCACGACCTGTTTGCGGAGGCATTAACGGCTATCGGGAAGCAATACGATCTGTTCACCGATATTCGCGGGATGGGATTGCTTATCGGCGCTGAGCTGAAGCCACAGTATCATGGGAGGGCGCGTGATTTCCTGACCGCAGCAGCGGCCAACGGATTGATGATTTTAAACGCCGGGCCGAATGTGCTGCGTTTTGCACCATCGTTAGTGATTGAATTAGAAGACATCGAGCAGGGTATGGCGCGATTTGCGCAGGCTGTTGCCGCAGTTCTAGACGCTGAATAACGGCAAGTCGCCGCTTTGTTGCGTGGTCATCACAGAGACAGTATGAATCGGCTTGGCGTTGGGCAACTGCAAGATGTGCATCTCCAAAAGTTAGTCAGTGGCGTCCTGTAATTAGGACGCCTCATCAGCCCGGTAATTTATTCCTCAATTATGTTCCGCTAGTGTTTTTTTAAACACTCAGCTATCCCGAAGCTTTCTGCTCAGCCAAATGCCATGATGTGGTCGTTGTCGCCAGGCTAAAGACGAGATGGTGTGCATCACGCTTAGATGGGACAAAATGCGCCTGAGATGGCGTTCCATTTCGGTGATTGGCATATCCGGATGTAGCTCTGGTGGACGCATAAAGCTATTTTCGCTGCTCGGCCCGTCGTATTCCAACCGCTGCTGACAGCTTTGCAACGCAATTTCACAGCGCTGTAAATACTCTTCCGCCAGTTTCTCTGTCAGCATGTAATGATCCCGCGCCAGAATTGTCATCGCGTTGATATGCTCGACGATAAACTGGCTGTGAGTCACCCACAGACGCATATCGGCCAGATAACGGGAGTTAAAGCCCGGTTCCTGCATTGCCTGATTAAGGGAAGTAAACACCGCGTTATGTGCCTGATTAACCTGCATTCGTTCATTTGCCAGCTCGCCAAGGTTAGGCGTCTTTTTGAGTAATAACTGCAGGATATTTTGATCGCTTTCCAGTGCCTGATGAGCGTTTTTACGCAGCAGACCGCTTTGCCATTGCGGCCACAGCCAGATGGTGCTCCCAAAGGCCAGCGCACAGCCAATCAGAGTATCAATCAGGCGCGGAACCAGAAAATGCAGGCCATTGAGTGCCAGCAGTTGCAACGTATACACGGCGGTAATAGTCAGCCCAATGACCGCCAGGCCGTAGTTTTTCCGCAGAACCAAATACGCGGCTAGCGTGATAAACAGCATAATGGTCAGCGTGGTACCTTGTGGAAGCTGAAGTTGCAGCAGACCGGCTGCAATAACCAGCCCGACCAACGTTCCCAAGGCTCTGTGCTGAATTCTTACCCGCGTCGCGTTATAACCGTTTTGGGTGACCAACATCACGGTCAATAAAATCCAGTAGGGTTTAGGCAGATTAAATGCCATTCCCAAACTGCTGCCGACGGCTAGCGTAACGGCCAGACGGCCGGCATTACGCAGCGCGACGGATTTAAACGAAAGATAACTGGCGAGCGCTGGCCAGAACGGCAACCGGTGTTGGTCCGACATTAAATCTCGCCGATAGAGCGGCCGTTGGTTACGCAGCAAGCGCGCGATGCGACGGAAATGATAATAACAAAACTGGCCAACCGGATTATCCGGGTGCTGTCCGGCGATTTTTTCCAGCGCTGCCAGCTCGTTGGTCATGGTAAAACGCTGTAATTCATGGCGGTGATACAGAAGATTATCAGCGACGACCCGCAAACGATGAGCAATGACCTGCGCATTCCGCCGGATGACCGCTTCTGCATGGCTTTGTTCCACCAGTTTTTGCACTTCTTCCGGTTGGTGCAGACTGACAGTAATGTGCTCCTGCAAATCCAGCGCCACCTGAAACATTAATCGTAGCCGCTTTTGCTCCCTTTTATGAGTATGAGGAAGCATATTAAGTTGCTGATAAAGCTGGGTTATTAAATCCATTACGCCCTGCTGGCGTTGTAGCAACGGCGGCAATGCGGTTTCCGGATCGATATGTTGAGTCAGCAAACTGTATTTGGCTTCTAAATAATCGGCTAACTGGCGATATAGCTGGCTCAGGGTTTCTCGCATCGGCTGTTCTTTCCACAGGCGGAACCACAGGCCGGTAAATAGCCCGTACCAGGCGGTGCCAACGATGAAAAGTAGCGGAGTGTGCCAAATTGGGAAGCGGCCAATCATGCTTAGTGTGAATATCGCAGCGACTAGCGCAGCGGGCAATAAACGGGCGTGCAGGGGGCTGATGGCTCCGTTAACGCCTAAAATGAGAGTCAGGCCAAACATAATCAGGGGGAGGGGAATATGCCACAGCAGGAATTGTTGAATCAGAAAACTGCTGAGGGCGAATAAAGTTCCGCCAACGACTAAGCGTTTGGTGAAGTGCTTATGGGGGGTATCTAGGCCAGCGATATTGCAGCAGGCAGGGACTAAGGAAAATAACAGGCCAAGCTGCAAATTACCGAGCAACAAACCGATAGCCACAGGCAAACACAGCACCAGCGTTTGCCGTAATGCATAGTTTACTTCAGGGTGGTAAATCAGCCGACGCCACATCAGGTCAATATCCGTCGTCCATATGCAGACAAAGAAAAAACCGGTGCCATGTTAAGCACAGGGAACCGGTTTTTTTAGGTAATTAACGGGTGCCGTAAACGACAATCGTTTTACCATGCGCAGAGATCAGGTTTTGATCTTCGAGCATTTTCAGGATTCGACCGACGGTTTCGCGGGAGCAGCCAACAATCTGGCCAATTTCCTGGCGAGTAATCTTAATCTGCATCCCATCTGGGTGTGTCATTGCATCAGGCTGTTTTGCCAGATTAAGCAGCGTTTGCGCGATACGCCCGGTCACATCAAGGAAAGCAAGGTTGCCCACTTTCTCGGATGTAATTTGCAGGCGATTCGCCATCTGCGAAGACAGACGCATCAAGATATCTGGATTAACCTGAATCAGCTGACGGAATTTTTTGTAAGAAATTTCAGCCACTTCACAGGCGGTTTTTGCACGAACCCAAGCACTACGTTCTTGGCCTTCTTCAAATAATCCAAGCTCACCGATGAAATCCCCCTGGTTTAAATAGGAGAGAATCATTTCTTTACCTTCTTCATCTTTGATCAGAACCGCAACGGAACCTTTCACGATGTAGTAAAGCGTTTCGGCTTTTTCACCCTGGTGAATCAGCGTACTCTTCGATGGATACTTGTGAATATGGCAATGAGACAGGAACCATTCGAGAGTTGGGTCTGTTTGTGGCTTGCCGAGAACCATTCGCTGTTATCCTCTGTTGTTATCGCTGCCTAACTTAACAGGGCTCAGAGTTCCCTGTACGGCGTGTTTATAAAATACACTTTCTATTAGCATATTAATTTGCTCAACTACCGAAAGGTATAGCCAATATACATCTCAGATAGAGACCCTTCACTGAGTCTTGATCTCTACCCTTTTTATTCTAAGAAACATCTCTTCGGCTCTGTTTGTAGCACAGGATGAGGCCAGTGTCTTGTGTTGTATCGCTTCAGCATGATGAGGGTCTGGTTACATTGCCACTTTATGAATGAAAGAGTAGTCTGATTCGGAAAAGCTAATAGGGAGTGACGGGTATGCAGGCACGAGTAAAATGGGTTGAAGGTCTGACTTTTTTGGGTGAATCCGCCTCTGGTCATCAGGTTTTAATGGATGGTAACGCCGGAGATAAAGCCCCAAGCCCGATGGAAATGTTGCTGATGGCGGCCGGTGGCTGTAGCGCTATCGATGTGGTGTCCATTTTGCAAAAAGGGCGCAACGATGTGCACGACTGCGAAGTAAAATTGACCTCCGAGCGTCGGGAGGAAGCCCCTCGCCTGTTTACCTTGATTAACCTGCATTTTGTCGTCAGTGGTAAAGATTTGACCGAAAAAGCCGTCGAGCGAGCCGTTGAGCTTTCCGCGGAGAAATACTGCTCGGTAGCCCTGATGTTGGGTAAGGCTGCCAAAATCACCCACAGTTTTGAAATTCGCTCTCTAACCTGACCATATTTATCAACGCCCGGTTTATTCGCTCCGGGCGTTGTATTTATAGGATTCATATACGTACAGAATTGCTTGTATCACTGCCTGTTTATCCGGAAACTGCTACTCAAAGACTCAAAGACTCAAAGACTCAAAGACTCAAAGACTCAAAGACTCAAAGACTCAAAGACTCAAAGACTCAAAGACTCAAAGACTCAAAGACTCAAAGACTCAAAGACTCAAAGACTCAAAGACTCAAAGACTCAAAGACTCAAAGACTCAAAGACTCAAAGACTCAAACATCTTAAATCGTTAAATCCCCCGCTGTTCCCTTACTCACCGCGATTCATATTTCGCAGTCAATCGCCGCGGTTCAATTTTTTGATTTTCTATCAGGCTGTTATCGTATTTATTCCTATACATTTTTAAGATAAACGCCGTCGTTTTCCAGGCGCCTGATCGTTAGATAGTCATTGCGAATGGTTTCTGCGTCAGAATGAACCAGATAAATAGCACCTGGCTGGCTGAAAACATCCTGAGTGACCCCAATAGCATCACCTTCTTCTACATAAAAATCAGCCAGTGAAAAAGACGGTAAAGTAAGAAGTTCGGATAAAAAATCCTGCTGATGGAAGATACCTTTATGTCTATTAATCAGGCCGATATTGTAAGAGTAATTTTGTAGCTGGTATGACGGATGGCATTCGGTAAATGACAGAAACTGCGTCGGTGCGGTGATTGCCATAACCGTGGCACAAATTTGCCCCAATCCGGTGGTACGCGCCGATATGGTAGGACGCAGAATTCCGTCCGTTCTGGCGGCCACCTCGACTAATTTAGGCCCCGACGTTGTTAACATCACTTCTGCATGGCTAGGGCCATTGCGAATTCCTAATGACTCAATTACCTGGCGAGTGTAACTAACCAGCGCCTGATAATGCTCGAAGGATGCATCCAGAATTTCATCGATATCATAAAGAATCCGCCCTGAAGCAAGACGAAGTTTGGTGTAACGGACAACTTCAGTTACCAGCGGTCTGCCCATCAGTGAAACCATATTCACCACGTATTCCGCGCCTTCGAGATATTCCTGAATTAACACCTGCTGATTAACCGCATTTAATTTGCTGTAGCTACCCATTATTTGAACAAATGCGTCTTCAGCCTCTGCCTGAGAATGGCAAATGAATACGCCTTCAGAGCCTGCGCTGGCCAACGACTTTAGTACGACGGGGTAGCCGTGATGAGATTTAATCCAACGTTCGGCGGCTGGCCATTCGCTGGCGGTGGTTTGTCGTGCGGCAGCTAAACCGGCATGGGTAATGGTTTCAATCATGGCATATTTGTTTCTGCGGGCTTCGCTATGGTTATAGTCATTGGCAAAAGGCAAACCAAAGCGATGATTGAGTTCGTCGCAGAGCAAAAGGCCACTTTCAGCTCCGGCAATGATGTAATCGGGGGCGAATAGCGCAACATCCTGGTTGGTATCGGATAAGTTTTGATGGGTGAGTAGCGACGAATAGATCGAATAATCAAACCCATAATAGTAGTAATCATGTAAATCAGCGCTAGACGAAATGTGTAATAGCAAGCAACCCGCATCAAATAGTTCCTTCGCCAGAAATTTTCCGGAAGAAAAACCATCAACAATGACGACTTTAATCATGTTTAACTCCATGTTATCGAATGGTCTTTAATTTATAAACGGACATAAACAGCAACATTGCCAGTATGAACCTTAATGAAAAAATACTCCTTGATGAAATCAGAATACGTTCGTCGAGGTACGACAATAACAATGTGAAAATAGGTAGTGTTAATAAATTTAGCGACACCTGAATACCTGTTAAATAGAACATGGTTATCTGAATAAGATAAAAAACAAAAATATATTCTACGATAATAAGCCTAGAAATAGGTGCTGCGTGATATTTATCTATCAGTAATAAATTTCTATTGTTGCTTAAATAAATAGCGGCGATTAGTCATGTAATGATATTCCTTAGCGTTAGGCGCTCATGGGTGTGCCAGCCATATAGAAACACCTTCTTTGATACTGTGATGTATAGAACTGTACCAATAGCACAGAGAATCATGTTGGGAATACCGATAAAACGCTGAGCCGGAGAGGGGGTTGCTAACCCACTGCTTCCGATAACTAAATTGAAAAGCATAATAAAACGGTAATTAGAGCTAGGGGCAAGATTGCGTACTCAATTTTCGCAATTGAGCCATTATCTTTTAGCCCGTGGGAAAGAAGATAATATTGTTTTCCAATTCATTTATTGCATGAATGAATATTCTATCTGTATGGCTGCCAGTCGGGTTGCTATATTCACATGTGGAAAATACGCAGCTTCCATTTCTTCTTAATCTATCGGTCTCTATAAGTGCAGTACGGCCAATATCCGCTATTTCCATTTATACACTCCTTAAGTTTTTCCAGCATGGCTTATTGGGTATGAAACAGTAATGGGCGAATAAAAACTAGCACTGTTTTATTTTAAATAAAAGTGATTAATTTGTTGATGTATTTAATTATGATTTTGTTTATTATTTTTATATGGATTATTCACTGATAAGAGTCGACTATCAAATGATAGCCGTCTTCATTTATTAGAGGTTACGTATTGATTGGCTCTGCCGGAATCAGCCGATTTTCTTTCCTTCTAATAATTGTTGTACCAAAGGCGCCATGATTAATTCCATTGCCAGCCCCATTTTTCCGCCGGGAACAACCAATGTATTGATATTTGAAATGAATGAACCTTGCAGCATCGCCAAAAGGTAAGGGAAATCAATTTGATCCAGCCCGCGGAAATGGATCACCACAAAACTTTCATCCAAAGACGGAATAGCTTTGGCTGCAAAAGGATTGGATGTATCTACAGTTGGCACCCGCTGGAAGTTGATATGAGTTCGGGAAAACTGAGGTGTGATGTAATTAATATAATCATCCATCGAACGCACCACGGAATCCATCACTGCTTCTCGTGAATGGCCACGCTCACCGGTATCCCGAACCAGTTTCTGTATCCACTCAAGGTTCACTATTGGGACAACGCCAACCAACAGATCGACATGTTTAGCTACATCATGGTGTTCGGTCACTACGCCGCCGTGTAAACCTTCGTAGAATAAAACGTCGGTGGGTTCTGGCAGTGGCTCCCAAGGAGTGAAAGTTCCAGGCACCTGATGGTAGGGAACGGCTTCGTCGTAAGTATGCAGATACTTGCGTGAGCGTCCTCGGCCGTGCTCGCCGTATTCAGACACGCTTTGCTCCAGTAAACCGAAATCATTCGCCTCAGGCCCAAAATAGCTAATGTGGCGGCCAAGATCCCGCGCTTTGCGGATCGCTGCATCCATTTCCGGGCGTGTGTAGCGGTGGAAACTGTCCCCTTCGATTTGGGCTGCTCGTATGTTTAGTTGTTGAAATATCTTACGAAAAGCCAGGCTGGTCGTTGTGGTTCCTGCACCGCTTGAGCCTGTTACTGCAATCACCGGATGTTTGGCTGACATAGGGGTTCTGCTCCGTAGGGTACTGAGTTATTGTTATATTTTTCAAAGGATTATTATGATTTATCTGCCAGTAATGAGCTGGGGATAATGGCCGAAGAAAAATAGCTGATAGTTACTTTTAGGGCAAAGCGGCGGTTTTGTCATCTTGTTTCACTGTGGTATCGCGTTGGACACCACGGTGAAATAACAGAGTGAGTGACGGATTATTCTTGCTCTTCTGAGCCGGCACGAAATAGCGCTTTAGGCATAATATTGATTGTTTCATGCAGTTCCGACCACACCAATACGGCTTCGCCGCTGACTAACTGGCGGCGTACGTCGGCCACTTTTTGTTCCAACGATCGTTCCTGTTCGCCATAGTCGGTTCCTTCGCGTAGCACGAAAGCTTCGATCAAATTTTCCAGCGTAGCGCTGTCTATTTGTTGCCATGGAATAATCATTTTTGCTCCAGATAAGGGGATAGCCAGGCCGGAATACGCTGTTCCAGCCACATTTTCGGTTGTTTTATAGAGCCGCCGACAAAACCAACGTGACCCCCGTGTTCCGTCAACTGATATTCAATATTCGACGGTAATGCCGTTTGAACGGGAATAACGTCTGGCGTCATAAAAGGATCGTCTTTAGCGTGAATAATCAGCAGCGGTGTACGGATCTGCGGTAATAGGGGTAGGGCGCTACAGCGGCGATAATAATCCAGCGCATCGGTAAAACCGTGTATTCGTGCGGTGATGACGTCATCAAAATCGCGTATCCGGCGTAAGTTTTTTAGCTGGGATAAATCCAGCGGTAGGCTGCCGGGATAGCTTAATAATTTACGTGTCGCGTTAAGTTTGAGTTGATCGAGCAAATAACGTTGATAGACCCGTGAGAATCCCTGTTCCAGACGGTAGGCACAAGGTTCCAGCATGAGTGGAGCGGAAACCACGACCGCAGCTTCCAATAGGCTATTTTCCCCCTGTTGCGCCAAATAGCAGGCTAGCATATTGCCGCCTAGAGAGACGCCGACGGCAGCGGTTGGTACCTGACCATAGCTGTCCCTCAGCCACTGTAGGAAAAAACGGGCATCTTCCGTTTCGCCGGAATGATAAATGCGGGATTTACGATTAGGTTCTCCACTACAGCCGCGAAAATGCATGACTACGCTGAGCCAGCCCTGTTCTCGACAGGCATGCAGCAGGCCGTGAGCATAAGGGCTGTAGAAGCTGCCTTCCAGACCGTGGAACAGTACGACTCTGGGTTTTTCTCTGGCGAGGTCTGGATCTTCGCTCCAGGCGAGATCGACAAAATCTCCATCGGGCAGGTTTAGGCGCTGCCAAAACGGCTGGAGACGTATTCGACGCCGGATCAGGCGGGGTAACAGAGTCTGTAAATGTGGGTTACTGGCACCGGCTAGCGGGCGAAAGATCTCATACATAAGATGAATTTAAATCATGCTATTGCTCTTGTATGATCAATATCACACTGTTAGCTTCAATGATATATCGCATCTATTTCAAGGGTGAGAGGCACCCGTTTCATGGAGCTAAGTTTATTTCTTTCGATGTTAGGTTTTCTTTGGGTTGCCGCAATCACGCCTGGTCCAAATAATATGTTGTTGACTGCTTCTGGCGCTAACTTTGGCTTTACTCGCTCCATTTGGCTGATGTTGGGCATTATGCTGGGAATGCAAAGTGTGTTGTTGTTCGTGGCATTCGGCGTGGGCAGCCTGATTTTGATTTACCCTTCGCTGCATCTGGCATTGAAAGTTCTGGGTAGCCTCTATTTACTGTGGTTGGCATGGAAAGTTGCCACTTCTGCCTATCAAAAACTCGAAACCGACGTTGCACCGCCTAAACCGATGCGTCTGTATCAAGGCTGGCTGCTACAATTTCTTAATCCAAAGGCTTGGTTGATGGGATTAGGCTCGGTTGCTAGTTTCAGTCTGGCCGGTGCCGCCTATGATCATTCCATCGTGATGATTAGCTTGGGTATGTTTTTGGTCAATCTGGTGTGCGGTATCGTCTGGTTGGGCTTCGGTAGTGTGATCGGCCAAATGCTGCGTAGCCGCCGCGCCTGGTTTACCTTTAATGTCTCGATGGGGATATTGACGGCGGCCTGTGTGCTTCTGATCTGGCATTAATCACATCAATACTTTGCTGCTATAGGATATCGATTTGAGCGATTTTAACTATTTTCACGTAGATGCCTTTGTTGGCGAGGGTCTGCTGGGTAATCCGGCTGGCGTCTGCCTGCTAAAACGTCCGTTAACGACAGAGCACATGCAAGCCATTGCTGCGGAATTGCATTTACCTGAGACCAGTTTTATTTGGGATGATGGGGATCAAACTGCGATTCGTTGGTTTACGCCAACGCGGGAAGTGGATTTGTGCGGACACGGAACGCTGGCAGCGGCGCATGTGATGTTCAGCCATGTCAATCCGGCCTTGAGTGACATTGTCTTTCGTTCTGCCAGCGGCGAGCTTTATGTGAAGCGCGAAGCCGAAGATTTTGAACTGTTATCCTTGAATTTCCCTTCTCTACCGCCGCAAGCTATTGCTACACCAGACATTTTAACTAAGCTGCTGGACGTGGACATTCAGCTGGTGTTGCAGGCTAAATCACTATTAGTAGTATTGGCGTCGGAACAGCAGGTACATGATTTGCAGCCTGATATTGGCGAACTGATCGAAAAAATGGGGCGTGGTGTGATCGTTACCGCCCCCGGCGATAAAGTCGATTTCGTTTCGCGCTTCTTTACGTTGGGTGGAAATGAAGATCCGGTGACCGGCTCGGCGCACTGTACTTTGATGCCATATTGGGCCGCGCGTTTAGGTAAAAATAGTCTCCATGCCCGCCAAATATCGCATCGGGGAGGCGAGCTTTTCTGTACCTTGAAAGGCGATCGCACGGTGATTGCCGGTTATGCCAAGATATTTCTGCAAGGCGCAATTGTGTTGTAATTAATATCTCGATTTTTATGCGCTGAATCAGACTCATAGGTTATTTCCCTCCGGGTCTGTGACAGCGATACTCACCCCAGATCCTCTTATTGGCTCGAGCTTCACTCTGCCGTTTTATTTATCTCTTATTCATCAAAAGAATAAAAAATATTTTTTTATTCTTTTATGTCGTTATCTCTCTTGGGTACAACTGTGGATACCGAGCGTCTTTGCGCTCCTGCTGCAGTGATGTCACTGAATGGCAACTTTATCCAAGTGGAGCAAACCATGGCGTTCAAACCTTTCTCTTTGAGTTTATTGGTGTTGTCGCTGGCAACGACTGCTGCCCACGCGGTGGACGTTACCGTGGCCTACCAGACGGCTGCGGAACCGGCGAAAGTGGCACAGGCAGAAAACAGTTTTGCCAAACTCTCCGGAGCCAAGGTCGATTGGCGCAAATTTGACAGTGGCTCCAGCGTGGTGCGCGCACTGGCCTCTGGCGATGTACAAATTGGCAATTTGGGTTCCAGCCCATTGGCAGTTGCTGCCAGTCAGCAGGTTCCCATTGAAGTGTTTTTGCTGGCTTCTCAACTCGGTAGTTCCGAAGCTTTAGTGGTGAAAAAAGACATCAAAACGCCGCAGGAACTGATCGGCAAACGCATTGCGGTTCCCTTTATCTCTACAACGCATTACAGCCTGTTGGCGGCGTTAAAACATTGGGGGATAAAGCCCGATCAGGTCACTATCCTGAATTTACAACCGCCGGCCATTGCGGCGGCGTGGCAGCGCGGAGATATTGATGGCGCTTATGTTTGGGCACCTGCGGTAAATGAATTAGCGAAAACAGGCAAAGTGTTGACCGATTCGGCGGAAGTCGGGCGCTGGGGGGCACCAACGCTGGATGTATGGGTGGTGAGAAAAGATTTCGCCAAGGCGCATCCTGAAGTTGTGACCGCCTTTGCCCGTAGCGCGCTGGATGCGCAGCAGGCTTATTTGTCTCAACCGAACCAATGGCTGATAAACGCGCAAAATCTACAACAGCTTTCCCGTTTGAGCGGCGTGCCGGAAGCTCAGATTCCCGAATTAGTGAAGGGAAATACTTATTTACCGGTAGCCGAGCAAATTACCCAACTGAGCAAACCCGTGGATAAGGCGATTGCCGATACTGCCGCCTTCCTGAAAGCGCAGGGGAAAATTCCGCAGGTTGCTGAGGATTACAGCGATTACGTTACCGACCGCTTTGTTAAAGCGGTACAAGCAGCGCCGCAGTCTTAGGAGGCCAGATGCTAAACGTCAGCGGCCTGAGTGCGGAATATCAGGGAAAAGCGGCATTAAAAAATGTGTCGTTAAATATAGCCTCCGGCGAACTGGTGGTGGTGCTTGGGCCATCAGGATGCGGAAAAACCACGTTATTGAACCTGATTGCCGGCTTTATTCAACCCTCGGCGGGAAGTATCACTTTAGACGGTGTGCCGATTACTGGGCCGGGTGCCGATCGCGGCGTGGTGTTTCAGCATGAAGGATTGCTGCCGTGGCGAGATGTGATTAGCAACGTGGAATTCGGTCTTCAACTGGCTGGCATGGATCCCTCGCAGCGACGTGAAACGGCGTTGAAAATGCTGGGCGAGGTCGGATTAAGCGGTTTTGAGCATCACTTTATCTGGCAGCTCTCTGGCGGTATGCGCCAGCGCGTCGGAATAGCTCGTGCATTGGCGGTTGATCCGCGCTTGCTGCTGTTGGATGAACCTTTCGGTGCGCTAGATGCATTCACGCGTGAGCAGATGCAAGAACTGTTACTGAATATTTGGCGCGATACCGGTAAGCAGGTGCTGTTAATTACCCATGATATTGAAGAAGCTGTTTTTTTAGCCAGCGAGCTACTGTTGTTATCGTCAGGGCCGGGGCAGGTGGTGGAACGGTTGACGCTCAATTTTGGTCAGCGATATGCCAATGGCGAAGCCTGCCGCTCAATTAAGTCAGATCCAGAATTCATTGCTCAGCGTGAATATGTGCTGAGTAAAGTATTCCAGCAGCGAGAGGCTTTGATATGAGCCTGCACAGCACATTGCGTTCTTCGGCACCGAATACGGCATCTTCAGGGCGAATTAGCCGCCGATTCGTTCGCTCTATCGGGCAGTTATTGCCCCGCAGTTTAGGGTTAAGTTTGCTGACGTTAGCGCTGATATTAGTGATTTGGTGGAGCGTTACGGCGCTGCAACTGATTAGCCCGCTCTTTCTTCCTGCGCCGCAGCAAGTGCTGCATCAGCTCATGACCATTGCCAGCCCACAAGGCTTTATGGACGCTACGCTGTGGCAGCATTTAGCCGCCAGCCTTGGGCGGATTATGCTGGCTTTATTAGCGGCAATCGCGCTGGGAATCCCAACCGGCATTGCTATGGGATTAAGTCCGACGGTACGCGGCATATTGGATCCGCTGATTGAAATTTATCGGCCCGTACCTCCTTTGGCTTATTTACCGCTGATGGTGATTTGGTTTGGCATCGGTGAGACATCCAAGATTTTGCTGATTTATTTAGCCATTTTCGCGCCTATTACTCTGGCTGCGGTAGCCGGTGTGCGCAGCGTAGCGCAGGTGCGAGTCAGAGCCGCGCAAGCATTGGGTGCCAACCGTTGGCAGGTATTACGACATGTGGTATTGCCGAGTGCCTTACCCGAGATTCTGACCGGCATCCGCATTGGTCTGGGCGTGGGTTGGTCTACTTTAGTCGCCGCCGAGCTGATTGCAGCCACGCGAGGTCTGGGATTTATGGTGCAGTCTGCCGGTGAATTTTTAGCAACGGATGTGGTTATCGCCGGTATCGGCGTAATCGCAATAATCGCTTTCAGCATGGAATTAGGGCTTCGGGCCATTCAGCGCCGCTTAACCCCTTGGTACGGAGTGCAACAATGAACGAACGTTTAGTGGTTAATCCCCTTGGGCCTTATATCGGCGCACAAATCGAAAATATCGATATTTCCCGCCCATTGGGCGATAGTCAATTTGAGCAGCTTTATCATGCGTTGCTCAAACATCAGGTGCTCTTTCTGCGTAATCAGCCGATAACGCCGTTGCAGCAGCGAGATTTGGCGGGGCGTTTTGGCGACCTGCATATTCATCCAGTTTATCCGCACGTCAAAGAGTGTGAGGAAATTATCGTACTGGATACTCACGATGATAATCCGCCGGATAATGATAACTGGCATACGGATGTGACTTTCATCGCCAATCCGCCGTTGGGTGCCATTCTGGCGGCGAAGCATCTACCTGCTACCGGCGGTGACACTCTATGGACCAGCGGCATCGCGGCCTACGAGGCGCTATCTGCCCCGTTTAAGCAGCTTCTGGCGGGATTGCAGGCCGAGCATGATTTTACTAAATCATTCCCTGAGCATAAGCATCGGGCTACGCTGGAAGATCACCAACGCTGGCTGCTGGCGAAAGAGAAGAATCCGCCGCTTTTGCATCCGGTGGTACGCACCCATCCGGTCAGTGGCCGTCAGGCGTTATTCGTTAATGAAGGTTTTACGACAAAAATCAATGAATTAAGCGCTAAAGAAAGTGAGGCTTTGTTGGGATTCCTGTTTGCTCACGCGACGAAACCCGAATTTCAGGTGCGCTGGCGTTGGCAGCAGGATGACGTGGCTATTTGGGATAATCGGGTTACCCAGCATTACGCCAATGCGGATTATTTGCCGGAGCGTCGGATTATGCATCGGGCCACGATCCTCGGTGACAAACCCTTTTATCGGCCTTAAGTGAAGGTTTTTGTCTGGCGTAGCGGCGGAAAATGATAATGCAACGTAGCGCCCGCCAGAAATCCCGCAGGCCGATCGCTCCCCGGATTAAGGGCATTTCCAATCCTAATTCTTTGAAACGTCTGGCAAGCTGGCTACGCTCTGCGCAGGTTCTGGTTTGCCAACGGGTTAAGCCTAATAGCTGGCCGCTTTCTCGATTAGCGTGGCGTAGCAGTGCCTTGCTCAGCACTGGCTCTGATTGCGCCGCAATACGGACTAATTCGCTGATAATATCGAGATAACTCGCTGCTCGTAACATTCTTAGATGAAAACAGTGTTTTCTGGTGATGGAGTGGGGCGCGGTGCGATAGCCATAAAGCGGTTCAGGGCAGTAATTTACGCGCTGTGCGGCTAACGCCAGCCGAGTGGTCCATAAAATATCTTCATGGAGCTGATGAGGCGTAAAAGTTAATTGATGCGCCTGGATTAGCTCTCGACGGATCAGTTGTAGCCAGCAAAAATGCAGCCAGTTGTTTTGTGCGACGCTGTGGATAATCCATTGTTTTCCGGTGAGCGTCTTTTGCCAGCGTTGTTCGGGTAATAAAGGTTTGACGCTCTGCTGAGTGGGTTCGCCGCAGAAACGATAGCCGTTGCCAATCAGTAGATCCAACTGCTGTTCTGTGGCCTGTTGTAGCCAGATTTGCAGTGCGTTCGGCGCTAGCCAGTCATCGCAATCGGCAAATGCGACCCATTGCCCTTTTGCCTGAGCAATGCCCTGATTACGGGCAATGGATAAACCTTGATTGGGTTGATGTATGACGCGCAGAAAAGAGTGACGGCGGGCGCGATCCGTGAGTATGGCGGCGCTGCCGTCGCTGGAGCCATCATTGATAGCGATGATTTCGAAAGATACGCCTGACTGACTGCTCAATGAATCAAGCAGCGTGGCAAGATAGGCTTCGCCGTTGAACACCGGCACAATAATGCTGATATCAATTTTTTCCATGCCGCGATCATCCATGAATAGCGGCAGTTTTCAGCTTGGAAACGCTTAATTTTCTTCAAATTCCTTAGTCAGATGCTCTAATTGCTCCTGGGCATCCAGCCAATTCATTTCGGTTTCTTCCAGTTTGGATTTCACCTGATTTTGCCGCTGCAAACATTCGGTTAGCTCGCTCTTGCGGGAGATATCGTACAGCGCAGAATCTGCCAATTCATCTTCCACGGCGGCTAGTTCGGCGCTCAACTTATCCATTTGTTTTTCCAGCGTCATGATTTGCTTACGCAGTGGCTGGGTTTGCGTGCGGAACTCAGCGTCGCGGCGTTTTTGGTCTTTACGCTGCTGGGCGCTATTTCCAGAGACTTCTTTTTCCGGGCTACCTTGCTGTGACTGCTGACGCTGTAAATCGACCAGCCACTGCTGATAATCCTCCAGATCGCCGTCAAATTGCTCGACTTTGCCGTCGTGAACCAGATACAAATCGTCAGTTGTAGAACGCAATAAGTGACGATCGTGGGAAACAACGACCAATGCGCCTTCAAAATCAATTAGCGCCTCGGTGAGTGCCTGCCGCATATCTAAATCCAGATGGTTGGTCGGTTCATCCAGCAGCAATAGGTTAGGGCGCTGCCAGATAATCAGCGCCAATACCAGACGCGCTTTCTCTCCACCGGAGAATCGAGCGGTCGGATCTGTGACTTGATCACCCTGGAAACCGTAGCCGCCCAGATAATCCCGCAGTTGCTGTTCCGGCTCTTTCGGCGCCAAACGGCTCATATGCTGGAGCGGGGATTCATCCGCACGTAAGAATTCCAACTGATGCTGAGCGAAGTAACCTAGTTTGATGCCTTTCGACAAACCGATCTCACCGCTTTGTGGTTCCAGCGTGCCAGCCAGCAATTTGATTAGCGTAGATTTACCTGCCCCGTTGCGTCCGAGCAGACCGATACGGGAGCCGGGAACCAGATTTAACTTAATAGATTGCAGAATGGTTTTATCGCCGTAGCCGGCGCTGACTTTCTCCATTCGCAATAGCGGATCGGGCAGGCTTTCCGGCGTGCGAAAGCTAAAGCGGAACGGGTTATCAACGTGCGCTGGCGCAATCATTTCCATGCGTTCGAGCATTTTAATTCGGCTTTGTGCCTGCTTGGCTTTGGTCGCCTGAGCGCGGAAACGGTCAATATAGTGTTGCAGATGCGCGACTTTTTCCTGCTGGTGTTGATACATCGATTGCTGCTGAGCGAGCTTGGTCGCACGCTGGCGTTCGAAAGATGAATAGTTGCCGGTATATTCATTTAGCGACTGCTGTTCAATATGCAGAATCTTATCGATAATAGGATCGAGGAAATCCCGATCGTGGGAAATCAGGATTAGCGTACCTGAATAGCTTTTCAGCCATTTTTCCAGCCAGATTACGGCGTCCAAATCCAAATGGTTGGTCGGTTCATCCAGCAGCAGCAAATCAGAACGACATACCAGAGCCTGTGCCAGATTAAGGCGCATTCGCCAGCCGCCAGAGAAAGAATGAACGGGCTGCTGCAACTGATCCTGCGAAAAGCCTAAGCCATTTAGCAGACTGGCTGCGCGAGACTGAATGGTCCAGGCCTGAATGGCATCGAGTTTCCCATGTACCGTAGCAATAGCATGACCGTCGTTTTTTTCGTTGGCGGCCTGTAATTCGGATTCCAACTGACGAAATTCACGGTCGCCGTCGATAACATACTCTATCGCTGGCATATCTAGCGCCGGGGTTTCCTGATTAACCCAGGCCAGCGCCCAGTTATTGGGGAAAGTGGCGTTGCCCCCATCGGCGCTCATTTCGCCTTTCAGCAAGGCCAGCAGGGTCGATTTGCCACAGCCGTTTTTACCTACCAGCCCGACCTTCTGGCCCGGATTGACGGTCGCTGTAGCATTGTCCAGCAAGACGCGAGTCCCGCGTCGAATTTGAAGCGAAGAGAAAACAATCATAGAGTGCCGTATGTTTAGAGTATGTTAAATTGTCATTATATTAAGGTAACCCTTAGTACCTGAGGTCGCAGAGGCATTAGTTTCTAGCCTAATCTGCAATACCCACTACTTCTACTTTGGGTACAAACAGGGCGTTAAACGCCCTATTTTAAGTCTTGCGACGCATGGTAACGGAAAACCCGCACCCTGACGACGCTTTGGAGGGGAATGATGTCACAGCCGCCGAAGGTTTTGCTGCTGTATGCCCATCCGGAATCACAGGACTCGGTCGCCAATCGGGTTTTACTGCAACCGGTAAAGCAGCTAGCGCATGTCACTGTGCACGATCTTTACGCACATTATCCGGATTTCTTTATTGATGTTCATCACGAGCAACAGCTACTGCGTGAGCATCAGGTCATTGTCTTCCAACATCCGCTTTATACCTATAGTTGCCCGGCCTTATTAAAGGAATGGCTGGATCGCGTACTGGCGCGCGGGTTTGCCAATGGCGTCGGAGGCCATGCTCTGCGGGGAAAATACTGGCGTTCGGTGATTACCACCGGCGAACCGGAAGGGACATATCGAGTCGGCGGCTATAACCAATATCCGATGGATGACATTCTGCGCCCGTTCGAATTGACTGCGTCTATGTGTCATATGCATTGGATAAATCCGATGATTGTTTACTGGGCGCGTCGGCAAAAGCCGGAAGTGTTGTCCAACCATGCGCAGGCCTACGCCGAGTGGTTAGCTTCTCCGTTGCCACAAGGGAGGCCATAATTATGGAAGGCTCGGCGCTATTAACCGCAATTTTACTGTTTTTGTTTGCAGCTGTCGTTGCGGTACCTATCGCACAACGATTGGGTATTGGAGCGGTATTGGGATACCTGATTGCCGGTATCGCCATTGGCCCGTGGGGGCTGGGTTTTATTCGCGATGTGGATGAGATTCTGCATTTTTCTGAGCTAGGCGTTGTTTTCCTGATGTTCATCATTGGTCTGGAACTTAATCCAGCCAAACTCTGGCAATTGAGGCGCTCTATTTTTGGCGTCGGAGCGGGGCAGGTGATCATCACCGCGACGGTTTTGGGCGCGCTGCTCTATTTCACTCAGTTTGCCTGGCAGGCCGCGGTCATTGGTGGCATCGGTTTAGCCATGTCCTCAACCGCAATGGCACTTCAGCTTATGCGTGAAAAAGGGATGAACCGTAACGAAGGCGGCCAACTTGGTTTCTCCGTATTGTTATTTCAGGATATGGCTGTTATTCCCGCATTGGCGCTGATTCCCATTTTGGCGGGCGGCGGTGGGGGCGCTAACGATTGGGCGAGAATCGCTCTGAAAGTGGCCGCTTTTGCTGGCATGCTCATCGGAGGGCGATACCTGCTACGCCCGTTATTTCGTTATATTGTTGCCTCCGGCGTGCGTGAGGTGTTTACCGCCGCCGCGCTTCTGGTCGTGCTAGGTTCGGCAATATTTATGGATGCGCTGGGCCTGTCGATGGCGTTAGGGACATTTATCGCCGGAATCCTGTTGGCGGAAAGTGAATTTCAGCATGAACTGGAAATCGCTATTGAGCCTTTTAAAGGCTTATTGCTCGGCCTGTTCTTTATCTCAGTGGGGATGGCGCTGAATATTGGCGTTATCTTTACCCATCTGCTGGAAGTATTACTTGGCGTATTGGCGCTGGTTTCCATCAAAGCCACGGTACTTTATGGGTTGGCCAGAGCCTTTGGCCTGAGGCGTTCAGTGCGGCTTCAGTTTGCCGGTGTGCTGAGTCAGGGCGGTGAGTTTGCCTTCGTACTATTCTCTGCGGCTTTTAGTCAGCATGTATTAAGTGTCGATCAACTCGCGCTGCTGCTGGTGGTCGTGACTTTATCAATGATGACTACACCGTTATTGATGCAAGGTATCGATCGTATTCTGTCTCGCCGTTATAACGCTCCGGAAGAAAGCGACGAAAAACCTTTCGTGGAAGACAACGATCCGCAGGTTATCGTTGTAGGTTTTGGGCGCTTCGGGCAGGTTATTGGCCGTCTGCTGATGGCAAACAAAATGCGTATTACCGTATTGGAACGGGACGTTAGCGCCGTAGGCGTGATGCGCAAATACGGTTATAAGGTTTATTATGGCGATGCAACCGAACTAGAACTGCTGCGTGCCGCCGGCGCGGAGAAAGCCAAAGCCATAGTGATTACCTGTAATGAGCCGGAAGACACCATGACATTGGTGCATTTATGTCAGCAACACTTCCCCAATTTACATATTCTGGCCCGCGCCAGAGGCCGCGTGGAAGCACATGAATTATTGCAAAGCGGCGTGAAGGATTTTACCCGCGAAACTTTCTCCAGTGCGCTGGAACTGGGGCGTAAAACATTACGACAACTGGGTATGCACCCGCATCAGGCTTATCGGGCGCAGCAGCATTTCCGTCGTTTGGATATGCGTATGCTGCGTGAGCTGATGCCGCCGCACCATGGCGATGTGGCGCAGATTTCCAGAGTCAAAGAGGCCCGTCGCGAGCTGGAAGATATTTTCCAACGAGAAATGCTGCATGAAAGCAGGCAGCTTGATGGCTGGGATGAACACGAGTAAACCGGAGAAATCAGCATGTCTGTAACCCGTAAACGTTTTATTGCCGGCGCTACCTGCCCGCAGTGTAAGGCTATGGATACTCTCGCTTTATGGCGTGAAGATCAGGTGGAAGTCGTGGAATGTGTGAAGTGTGGCCATCATCAGCGTCAAACTGACGAGCAGGTCAATCAGCATGTCCGCCCGAAAGAGCAAGTTATCGGTATTTTTGATCCAAAGTAGCGTTATCCTCAGCGATTTTTTATGCTGAAGGGTACAGGGGTTCAGATTTCCGCTACAATCTGTGCCAATTTTTGTTCCAAGGGTAGGAGATGTCATGAAAGTAGCAAAAGACCTAGTGGTCAGCCTGGCTTACCAGGTACGTACAGAAGACGGTGTGTTAGTTGATGAGTCTCCGGTGAGTGCGCCGTTGGACTACCTGCACGGACACGGCTCCCTGATTTCCGGTTTGGAAAAAGCGTTGGAAGGCCACGAAGCGGGCGACCGTTTTGATGTGCGTGTAAGTGCTGATGACGGTTACGGCAACTATGATGAAAATCTGGTTCAGCGCGTACCGAAAGACGTATTTATGGGTGTTGACGAGTTGGAAGTCGGTATGCGCTTCCTGGCTGACACCGATCAGGGTCCAGTACCGGTAGAAATTACCGCAGTGGAAGACGAGCACGTTGTGGTTGATGGTAACCATATGCTGGCTGGTCAGGATCTGAACTTCAACGTTGAAGTTGTTGCCATTCGCGAAGCGACTGCAGAAGAACTGCAACACGGCCACGTACACGGTGAGCACGATCATCACCATGAACACGGCGGCGGCTGCTGCGGCGGTCACGACCACGATCACGACCATGACCACGGCCATGACCACGCTCAACAGGGCGGCGGTTGCGGTAAAGGCGGCTGTGGTTGCCACTAAGGCATCACGATCGTCAATGAAAAAGCCAGCCGCAAGGCTGGCTTTTTTGTGCCGCAAATAAACCTCAATAGTGAGGTGGGGGCGTTTCGTCTGCCTGTGATGCCAACATTGAAGGCTGGGAGGCCCGTAATTTATCCGTCAGCAAACGCAGGTGTTCCCGCAGTTTGGTCATTTCCATCTGGTGTTCAGTCACAATCAAATTCAATTCTTCAATTGTCACTTCCTGAAACGCCAGACGACTTTCCAGCATTTCAAGCCGTTGTTCGAACAAAGACGCTTCCATAGTATTTCCTCTCATAACTGCTAACGACGATTCTGTCATCGATTCCTGCCGCGATGGCCGCATGCCGGAGCGACAGCGATGTCAGAGATTCTACCTGTAAACGCCGCGGAATGCCTTGCGCAGAGAGTGAGAACAATAAAAAGGAAACTTCTTGTGATAAAAAAAGTCGAAATATCACTGCATACTGTAGATTCGGAGATTGTTTTGTCTTCGCTCCGGCAGTTATAGTACTGAAACATACACAATCGTTGCTTGGGGTAAGAAGCCCTGAGCCATTGGAGAAATGGATGAAATCATTGTTTAAAGTAACCTTGCTGGCTACAACCATGGCATTGACCCTGAATGCAACTCAGGCTATGGCTGCTGACGCGGTAAAAACTCCTGACGCGGCAGCAACGACTAACAGCAAGTTCAAAAATGACGACCAGCAATCTGCATATGCACTGGGTGCATCCTTAGGTCGTTATATGGACAACTCGCTGAAAGAACAAGAAAAACTGGGAATCAAACTGGATAAAGACCAGTTGATCGCCGGTGTTCAGGACGCTTTTGCCAATAAATCTAAGCTGACTGACGAAGAAATTGAAAAAACTCTGCAAGGTTTTGAAGCTCGTGTGAAATCCTCGGCTCAGGCCAAGATGGCGCAAGATGCGAAAGAAAATTCAGATAAAGGCACCAAGTACCGCGATACTTTTGCTAAAGAAAAAGGCGTGAAGAAAACCGCGAGCGGCCTGCTGTATAAAGTTGAAAAACCAGGTGCTGGTGACGCGCTGAAAGACAGTGATACCGTAGTAGTTAACTATAAAGGTACTTTGACTGACGGCACCGTCTTTGATGATTCATACAAACGCGGCGAGCCACTGTCTTTCCGTCTGGACGGCGTTATTCCAGGCTGGACTGAAGGTCTGAAACAAATCAAGAAAGGCGGCAAAATCACTCTGGTCATCCCACCAGAACTGGCTTACGGTAAAACCGGCGTTCCGGGGATCCCCGCTAACTCCACTCTGGTATTCGACGTGGAATTGCTGGATGTGAAAGCTGCTCCTAAAGCCGACGTCGCTGCTGAAAAAACCGCCGCAGAAGCTGAAGCAAAAGCCCAAAAATAATTCGGAAATAGCTTAGTATCGCTTTGGCGAACAGCACAGACCGTTGCGAATTGCTTTCGCGGCGGTTTTTTTTTGTATTCTGCTGATTCATTTTGCGCTTCTGCTCTTGGATAACTTGACGCTTATGGGTTGTGGGCTTAACGTCAATACCACGCACAAACGCAAGGATTTAGCTTTGGCATATTTGCTAAGCTTATATTCCAAGATATTGAGTTATGAGTCTGCCCGTTGCTATTGAGACAGGCTCTACCTAGAGGGTGGTGTCTTCGATGTCTAATTCGCTTTTAACTGGCGAAACCAGTGAACTGGATTTACTGGATGAACGTCCGTTCAGTCAAACAGATTATGAAATACTGAAATCATACGAGGCCGTCGTTGATGGCTTGGCCATGTTGATTGGCGGACATTGTGAAATTGTTCTGCATTCGCTGGAAGATCTTAAGTGTTCAGCCGTCAGAATTGCCAACGGTGAACATACTGGCCGTCAGATTGGTTCGCCGATAACCGATCTGGCGCTGCGTATGCTGCACGATATGGCCGGTGCGGACAGTAGCGTCTCTCGCGCCTATTTCACTCGCGCAAAAAGCGGCGTATTGATGAAATCCGTCACTATTGCTATTCGTAATCGCGTTCAGCGAGTGATTGGCTTGCTGTGTATCAACATGAATCTGGATGTGCCTTTCTCACAAATTATTCAGACATTTATGCCACCGGAAACGCAGGAAGTTCCTTCTTCCGTCAACTTTGCGTCATCGGTGGATGATCTGGTGGCGCAAACGCTGGAATTCACCATTGAAGAGGTGAATGCGGATCGCAATGTGTCTAACAATGCGAAAAATCGCCAGGTGGTGCTCAATCTTTATGAGAAGGGTATTTTTGATATTAAAGATGCCATTAACCAAGTGGCGGAGCGGTTGAATATCTCGAAGCATACGGTTTATCTGTATATTCGCCAGTTCAAAAGCGGCGATCTTATCGGGCACGAGCGCTAATGCTGCGTTACTGCCTATTGGTTACCGGCCCTGCCTATGGTACTCAGCAGGCCAGCAGTGCTTATCAGTTTGCTCAGGCGTTACTGGCGGCGGGCCATCAATTGGTCAGCATTTTTTTCTATCGGGAAGGGGTGCTGAACGCCAATCAACTGACTTCGCCTGCCAGCGATGAGTTTGATCTGGTTCGCGCGTGGCAACAACTGGCGCAGCAGAATGGGATTGAGCTCAATGTGTGTGTGGCCGCGGCGTTGCGGCGAGGAATCTGCGATCGGCATGAGGCGGAGCAGCTTGATCTGGCCGCCGCCAATCTACAGCCCGGTTTTACTCTGAGCGGATTGGGTTCGCTGGCCGAAGCGGCGCTGACCTGTGACCGCGTTGTTCAATTTTGATCGCGCAATTTTAGAGATGGGCATGAAATCTATCGCTTTTGTTTTCACTCAAGGCCCACACGGAAACGCGAGTGGCCGGGAAGGACTAGACGCGCTATTGGCGGCTTCGGCTCTCAGCGAAGATATCGGCGTGTTTTTTGTCTCGGATGGCGTATTCCAGTTACTTCCGCAACAACAGCCGGAAAAAATTCTGGCCAGAAACTATATTGCCACTTTCGGTGTCTTACCACTTTATGACGTAGAAAAGTGTTATATGTGCGCAGAGGCATTACGGCAACGCGGTCTGGCTCAGGCCAAAGATTGGGTGTTGGATGTTGAAGTGTTAGCGCCTGAAAAGTTACGCCAACAGTTAGCCGCTTACGACGTTGTGCTGACATTTTGACCGTATCAGGATACTAAATATGTTGTATACCTTCAGCCGTTCACCTTTTCAATGCGATTTATCCGCGCTGCTGAGACTGACCACCGACGAAGATGCCATTCTGTTTTTGCAGGATGGAGTGCTAGCGACGTTAAAAGACGCCGATGTTCTTAACATATTGTTAAATAACTTAGCTTCTCTCTATGTTCTGGAAAATGATCTGGCTGCGCGTGGTTTGGTTGGTCAAAATTCAGACAAAATACTAGCGATCGGCTATACTCACTTCGTCGATTTAACCACTAAACATCGTCAACACTTGGCATGGTAATACGACTAATGCTGTATATTTCTTGACACCTTAGGTAGTCAGCCATAAAATTCTGCGTCCTCGTACTCTGCCCTTAGTGCATACGAGGGGGATTTATCACGTGTTTACGAAGCAAAAACCCAGGAGCTTTTTTAATAATGGCAACGATTAACCAGCTGGTTCGCAAGCCACGTAGCATGAAGGTTGCTAAGAGCAACGTTCCTGCACTGGAAGCCTGCCCGCAGAAACGTGGTGTATGTACCCGCGTATATACCACCACCCCGAAAAAACCAAACTCCGCACTGCGTAAAGTTTGCCGTGTGCGTTTGACTAACGGTTTTGAAGTCACCTCCTACATCGGCGGTGAAGGTCATAACCTTCAGGAACACTCCGTGATCCTGATCCGTGGCGGTCGTGTTAAAGACTTGCCAGGTGTGCGTTACCACACCGTTCGCGGCGCGCTTGACTGCTCAGGTGTTAAAGACCGTAAGCAAGCTCGTTCTAAGTACGGCGTGAAGAAGCCAAAGGCTTAATGGTTCTCCGTTAAGTAAGGCCAAACATTTTCACTTTAATGTCAAAATAAACTCTTAGAGTTTTGGACAACCCTGAATTAACAACGGAGTATTTCCATGCCACGTCGTCGTGTTATTGGTCAACGTAAAATCTTGCCAGATCCTAAGTTCGGATCTGAGTTACTGGCCAAATTTGTAAACATCCTGATGGTAGATGGTAAAAAATCTACTGCAGAAGCAATCGTCTATACCGCGCTGGAAACCCTGGCTCAGCGTTCTGGTAAAGACTACCTGGAAGCGTTTGAAACTGCTCTTGATAACGTGCGCCCGACTGTAGAAGTTAAGTCTCGCCGCGTTGGTGGTTCAACCTACCAGGTACCAGTAGAAGTTCGTCCGGTTCGTCGTAATGCCCTGGCAATGCGTTGGATCGTTGATGCTGCTCGTAAACGCGGTGATAAATCCATGGCTCTGCGCTTGGCGAATGAACTGTCTGACGCAGCAGAGAACAAAGGTTCTGCTGTTAAGAAACGTGAAGACGTTCACCGCATGGCAGAAGCCAACAAGGCGTTCGCCCACTACCGCTGGTAATTACCACGCAGTAGTAATGCTAACCATGCGGGCGCTTCAATTAGCCAACCCGCATGGGTTAACTGAACTTGAACGCCCTAGGAATAGAGGAATCAAATGGCTCGTACAACACCCATTGAGCGCTATCGTAATATCGGTATCAGTGCTCACATCGACGCCGGTAAAACCACCACTACCGAACGTATTCTGTTCTACACCGGCGTAAATCATAAAATCGGTGAAGTTCATGACGGCGCAGCCACCATGGACTGGATGGAACAGGAGCAGGAACGTGGTATTACCATCACTTCTGCTGCAACCACGGCCTTCTGGTCTGGTATGGCTAAGCAGTTTGAGCCACACCGCGTCAACATCATTGACACCCCAGGACACGTTGACTTCACCATCGAAGTAGAACGTTCCATGCGTGTTCTTGATGGTGCTGTAATGGTTTACTGTGCTGTTGGTGGTGTTCAGCCGCAGTCTGAAACCGTATGGCGTCAGGCTAACAAATATAAAGTTCCACGCATCGCGTTCGTTAACAAAATGGACCGTATGGGTGCTAACTTCCTGAAAGTTGTTGGTCAGATCAAATCTCGTCTGGGCGCGAATCCAGTTCCATTGCAACTGGCAATCGGCGCAGAAGAGAAATTCACCGGCGTTATCGATCTGGTGAAAATGAAAGCCATCAACTGGAACGATGCAGATCAGGGCGTTACCTTCGAATACGAAGATATCCCTGCTGACATGGTTGAGCTGGCTAAAGAATGGCACCAGAACCTGGTTGAATCTGCAGCTGAAGCTTCAGATGAGCTGATGGACAAATACTTGGGCGGCGAAGAGCTGACCGAGGCTGAAGTCAAGAAAGCTCTGCGTCAACGCGTTCTGAACAACGAAATTATTCTGGTAACCTGTGGTTCTGCGTTTAAAAACAAAGGCGTACAGGCGATGCTGGATGCGGTTATCGAATACCTGCCGGCTCCAACTGACGTTGAAGCTATCAACGGTATTCTGGACGATGGTAAAGATACCCCGGCTGTTCGTCATTCATCTGACAACGAGCCATTCTCTGCACTGGCGTTCAAAATTGCTACCGACCCGTTTGTTGGTAACTTGACCTTCTTCCGCGTGTACTCTGGCGTTGTAAACTCCGGCGACACCGTGTTGAACTCAGTGCGTTCACAGCGTGAGCGTCTGGGTCGTATCGTACAGATGCACGCCAACAAACGTGAAGAGATCAAAGAAGTTCGCGCAGGCGACATCGCAGCAGCGATCGGTCTGAAAGATGTGACTACTGGTGACACCCTGTGTGACCCAGCTAATCCTATCATCTTGGAACGTATGGAGTTCCCAGAGCCAGTAATCTCTGTTGCTGTTGAACCAAAAACCAAAGCCGACCAGGAAAAAATGGGTATGGCTCTGGGTCGCTTGGCAAAAGAAGATCCATCATTCCGCGTTTGGACTGACGAAGAATCTGGTCAGACTATCATCGCTGGTATGGGTGAGCTGCACTTGGATATCCTGGTTGACCGTATGCGCCGCGAGTTTAACGTGGAAGCAAACGTCGGTAAACCTCAGGTTGCTTACCGTGAAACCATCCGCGACACCGTTAAGGACGTGGAAGGTAAGCACGCTAAACAATCAGGCGGTCGTGGTCAGTACGGTCATGTTGTTATCGACATGTCTCCGCTGCCACCGGGTGGCGTAGGTTATGAATTCGTCAACGAAATCGTTGGTGGTTCTATTCCTAAAGAGTTCATCCCAGCCGTTGATAAAGGTATCCAGGAACAGCTGAAAGCTGGTCCATTGGCAGGTTATCCGGTTGTTGACGTTAAGATTCGTCTGCATTACGGTTCTTACCATGACGTTGACTCCTCAGAATTGGCGTTTAAATTAGCCGGTTCTATCGCCTTTAAAGAAGGTTTCAAACGAGCTAAACCAGTTCTGCTTGAGCCAATCATGAAGGTTGAAGTCGAAACCCCAGAAGATTACATGGGTGACGTAATGGGCGACCTTAACCGTCGTCGCGGTATCATCGAAGGTATGGAAGATACTGCTACCGGTAAAACCGTTCGCGTCAAGGTTCCGTTGTCTGAAATGTTCGGTTATGCTACTGACCTGCGTTCTCAGACTCAGGGCCGTGCTTCTTACTCCATGGAATTCCTGGAGTATGCTGAAGCACCTAGCAACGTCGCTAAAGCCGTTATCGAAGCCCGTGGCAAATAAGCTTTCGGG
Source organism: Yersinia entomophaga (assembly GCF_001656035.1). NCBI lineage: Bacteria > Pseudomonadati > Pseudomonadota > Gammaproteobacteria > Enterobacterales > Yersiniaceae > Yersinia > Yersinia entomophaga. The sequence continues at coordinate 2,473,301 of NZ_CP010029.1, read as the reverse complement.
TTTAAAACAATGATCCAGTGCTCTCTCATAAGTGGGAGAGCACAAGAGTAAGGAATATAGTCGTGTCTAAAGAAAAATTTGAACGTACCAAACCCCATGTAAACGTCGGTACTATCGGCCACGTTGACCATGGTAAAACTACCCTGACTGCTGCAATCACTTCCGTATTGGCTAAAACCTACGGCGGTAACGCTCGTGCATTCGATCAGATCGATAACGCGCCAGAAGAAAAAGCTCGTGGTATCACCATCAACACTTCTCACGTTGAATATGACACCCCGACTCGCCACTACGCGCACGTTGACTGCCCAGGTCACGCCGACTACGTTAAAAACATGATCACCGGTGCTGCGCAGATGGATGGCGCTATCCTGGTTGTTGCTGCAACTGATGGCCCTATGCCACAGACTCGTGAGCACATCCTGTTGGGTCGCCAGGTTGGCGTTCCTTACATGATCGTATTCATGAACAAATGCGACATGGTTGACGACGAAGAGCTGCTGGAACTGGTAGAAATGGAAGTTCGTGAACTTCTGTCTACTTACGATTTCCCAGGCGACGATATCCCAGTAGTTCGCGGTTCAGCGCTGAAAGCACTGGAAGGCGCTCCTGAGTGGGAAGCTAAAATCATCGAACTGGCTGGCTTCCTGGATTCTTACATCCCAGAACCAGAACGTGCTATCGACAAGCCGTTCCTGCTGCCTATCGAAGACGTATTCTCCATCTCCGGCCGTGGTACTGTTGTAACTGGTCGTGTAGAGCGCGGTATCGTTAAAGTTGGTGAAGAAGTAGAGATCGTTGGTATCAAAGATACTGTTAAATCTACTTGTACTGGCGTTGAAATGTTCCGCAAATTGCTGGACGAAGGCCGTGCTGGTGAGAACGTTGGTGTTCTGCTGCGTGGTATTAAGCGTGAAGATATCGAACGTGGTCAGGTTCTGGCTAAACCAGGTTCTATCAAACCACACACTACCTTTGATTCAGAAGTTTATATTCTGAGCAAAGACGAAGGCGGCCGTCATACTCCGTTCTTCAAAGGCTACCGTCCACAGTTCTACTTCCGTACAACTGACGTGACCGGTACTATCGAACTGCCAGAAGGCGTTGAGATGGTAATGCCAGGTGACAACATCAACATGAAAGTTACCTTGATCCACCCAATCGCGATGGATGACGGTCTGCGTTTCGCAATCCGTGAAGGCGGCCGTACTGTAGGCGCTGGTGTTGTTGCTAAAGTAATCTCTTAATTTCTTTACTGATTAAGTTAGAAGGGCGCTCCGGCGCCCTTTTTTATATCAAAAGAAAATAATCTTAATTGAAATAAAAAGCATTCCCATTTACACTTACGGCATTGGTTAAGAAGTGAGCCTTATATGTACGTATGTTTGTGTAATGGAGTGTCTGATAAAGTCATCCGCAATGCTGTTCGCCAGCATCATCCCCATACTTTGAAGCAACTACGCCAACTGGTTCCAATCGGAACTGATTGCGGAAAATGTATCCGGCAGGCGAGAGAAATTTTGATCGAGGAGTGTGCGAATATTCCAGAAATGAATGACGTTGCTTAAAACATAGGTGGGATAAGATTCCCCACTCTTTGCCATCTGGTACTACACTTTTAGTACTGGAAGCGGAGGGCTTATCTATGAAAGGCGATAAAAAAATAATTTCTCATCTCAATAAACTACTCGGAAACGAGCTGGTTGCTATCAATCAATACTTCCTGCATGCGCGAATGTTTAAAAACTGGGGACTTATCCGTCTGAATGATAAGGAATACCACGAATCCATCGATGAAATGAAACATGCAGATCGTTACATTGAGCGGATTCTGTTTCTCGAGGGTATTCCTAATCTACAGGATTTAGGCAAAATCAATATTGGCGAAGACGTCGAGGAGATGCTCAGGTCGGATCTGGCTCTTGAATTAAGCGGCGCCAAAGATTTACGTGAAGGCATCGCTTATGCTGATTCGATACATGATTATGTTACTCGCGATCTGCTTAAAGAAATTCTGACCGATGAAGAAGAACATATTGATTGGCTGGAAACTGAACTGAGCCTGATAGAACGTTTAGGTATACAGAACTACTCTCAGGCGCAGCTAGGGAAGCTTAACTAAGCTGTTGTGCCACAATGCTGGGATAACAAAAAAGTGAGTATCTCAACGGTGCTCACTTTTTGTCTATTCAATTGAGGGTGGCGCAGTACTTACTTACCAGCACTATATACACTGTGCACTAAGATTTATCGATATAGCTAGGCTGGTCGAGATAACTGATCTGAAATATAGGGCCTGCCGCCAAAGATGCCAGAGAGCGATCTTCTGGATAAGAAAGCAATAGAGGGAACAGAACTGCCTGCCCAATAATAGATCTCCTGCTACGATCTTTCGGCCCTAAGCCCCATATGTTTTGAAAGGTCATCGGCCGTTCTTCATCAGTGTTTCCTACGTACAGCATAATATGTCCCCGAATATGAATGAGGGTCATAAAAGGCCGACCATGCTTAGCCAGAAAGTCTAGGCGCTCGTTTGGCGGATATTGGCTTAAATCAACGGTTTTTCCCTGAGTGATTTGTTTTGAAGAGTGAGTGGGGAGCCAAAACCCGAATGCGGTCATCAGATTTTTTAATTCGCTCGAACAATCGTTGTAGCCGTACAAGCCTCCCCATCCGTAAGGGCGACCTAGTGAACGCTGAATCAGTAACGCAAAATTCTTACGGCTTGCAGCGAGCGGTAGGGTACTTATTTTGTCGGGCGCTACTCTGGCGATATGTATAACAGCTTGTTGCCGATTGTTAACCACCGGAATCATCAGGTGTTGGGCGTCAAGCTGTGGGAGAATGCTCCCCATGTCATCACTGGCATAAATACGAGATTGATGTGGCTCAGTCAACGCTACGTTGAAGTCGGTTATTACCGCCATCTTTTTTTTTGCCGCACTTCGCCATAGTTGGATAAAAGCCTCATCGGCATAGGCAATAGAATTAGACAGCACCCATCCCTGTAAGTCTGGGCTCATAATGAAACTCCACAGAGTATCGGCACTATGCCCAATGACATAAATGGGCGTTCCAATGTGTAGCCGCGATTCTTGCAGGTTATCGAAAGGGTAACCTTCACCCGCGATAGCATCGCTATAAAAGCTAGGATCATTGGTAGGGAGCACTCTAACCATCGTTTGACTTACGGTTATTCCTCTCTGTGCAGCGTGAAAATGTAGCTTCTTGAACTGAGTTAGCGGCACATTGGTACGAATGCTATCAATCCATGTTTGTGTATAGGGACGATAATTACTGCCGTAATTAATGCTATCTCCCTTGGCATCTACATTGTCAAAGCGCTCTAATACTTTCTTTATAGAAGAAGCGATACTATCCGTTCCTTTATCCGATAGCTTTTGCTGAACATAGTGCTCATCCCAAGGCGAAGAAGAGGTAGGGCTGCCGCCGAAATAGTGTTTGAGTAGGTTTTGATGAGCTTGCTGCTGAAGTTTGGCGGAAACTAAGGGTTTAGTATAATCGGGGGCGTTGGGTGGAAACCAATAGGTAGGGCTTTGGTTGTAGGCCTGCAGGGGAAAAATCGAGCGCGTACTCGCTATTGCTTGAGTCATGAAACATACGATAACAAGTAGTAGAATACTCCGGCAATTATGAGCCATGGCATAGTCCCTTTTGCGAATATATGGATGACCAACTCTCCCTCTCCCTGTATTGGTCAATATTTGTTACTCACCTATAGTAACGTAGTGTGATAATAAGTAAATTCACTAAAACTTGAGATGAATGGCTAAATACGTAAGTTCTCGCATAGATTTTCAACAGTGACTTGCTTACTGCCCGAATTTACGTATAATGCGCGTGCCTACCTAATCTTGGTTGGTCAGATTGAATTTGATCTGTCGGGAGTAGCTAAATGATACTTCCGAACAATACTCCCGATTTGGGGGTTATATGTTGAACGATTACACTCTCCCATCAATCGAAATGGGTCTGAGTAGTAATCATTTATGTTTATAAATAATTGGAGCTCTGGTCTCATGCAGAACCAAAGAATCCGTATCCGCCTGAAAGCGTTTGATCATCGTTTGATCGATCAATCAACTGCGGAAATCGTCGAGACTGCCAAGCGCACTGGTGCGCAGGTCACCGGTCCGATCCCGCTGCCGACCCGCAAAGAGCGCTTTACCGTTCTGGTTTCTCCGCACGTCAATAAAGATGCGCGCGATCAGTACGAAATCCGCACTCACAAGCGTCTGGTTGACATCGTTGAGCCAACCGAGAAAACCGTTGATGCTCTGATGCGTCTGGATCTGGCTGCCGGTGTAGACGTGCAGATCAGCCTGGGTTAATCAGGTCATTGAGCGATTGAGAGGTTGAAACAATGATTGGTTTAGTCGGTAAAAAAGTGGGCATGACTCGTATCTTCACTGAAGATGGCGTTTCAATCCCAGTAACCGTTATCGAAATTGAAGCAAACCGCGTAACTCAGGTCAAAGACCTGGAGAACGACGGTTACCGTGCCGTTCAAGTAACTACCGGTGCTAAAAAAGCTAACCGCGTTACCAAACCGGAAGCGGGTCACTTCGCTAAAGCTGGCGTAGAAGCTGGCCGTGGCCTGTGGGAATTCCGCCTTGCAGAAGGTCAAGAATTCACTGCTGGTCAAGAAATTAGCGTTGAAATTTTCGCAGACGTTAAGAAAGTCGATGTTACAGGTACATCTAAAGGTAAAGGTTTTGCCGGTACTGTTAAGCGCTGGAACTTCCGTACCCAAGATGCTACCCATGGTAACTCCTTGTCTCACCGCGTTCCGGGTTCTATCGGTCAGAACCAGACTCCGGGCAAAGTGTTCAAAGGCAAGAAAATGGCTGGCCACCTGGGTGACGAGCGTGTAACCGTTCAAAGCCTGGACGTAGTACGTGTTGACGCTGAGCGCAACCTGCTGCTGGTTAAGGGTGCTGTACCGGGCGCAACCGGTGGCAACCTGATCGTTAAACCAGCTGTGAAGGCGTAAGGGGATAGCAATGGAATTAGTATTGAAAGACGCGCAAGGCGCGCTGACTGTTTCCGAAACTACCTTCGGTCGTGATTTCAACGAAGCGCTGGTACATCAGGTTGTTGTTGCTTATGCAGCAGGTGCCCGTCAAGGTACTCGCGCTCAGAAGACCCGCGCTGAAGTGACTGGTTCCGGTAAAAAACCGTGGCGCCAGAAAGGTACCGGCCGTGCACGCGCAGGTTCTGTAAAGAGCCCGATCTGGCGTTCAGGTGGTGTGACCTTTGCTGCGAAGCCTCAGGACCACAGTCAGAAAGTAAACAAAAAGATGTACCGCGGCGCGCTGAAAAGCATCCTGTCCGAATTGGTACGTCAAGATCGTCTGATCATTGTCGAGAAGTTCTCTGTAGAAGCGCCTAAAACTAAGCTGCTGGCACAGAAACTGAAAGATATGGCTCTGGAAGATGTGCTGATCGTAACTGGTGAAGTTGACGAGAACTTGTTCTTGGCAGCTCGCAACCTGTACAAGGTTGATGTTCGCGATGTAGCAGGTATCGATCCAGTTAGCCTGATCGCCTTCGACAAAGTGGTTATGACTGCTGATGCTGTGAAGCAAGTTGAGGAGATGCTGGCATGATTCGTGAAGAACGTCTGCTGAAAGTACTGCGCGCGCCGCATGTATCTGAAAAAGCGTCCGCTGCGATGGAAAAAAGTAACACCATCGTTCTCAAAGTTGCCATCGACGCGACCAAAGCAGAAATTAAAGCTGCAGTGCAGAAACTGTTTGAAGTCGAAGTTGAAGACGTTAACACCTTGCTGGTTAAAGGCAAGAGTAAGCGTCACGGTCAGCGTGTTGGTCGTCGTAGCGACTGGAAAAAAGCTTACGTCACCCTGAAAGAAGGCCAGAATCTGGACTTCATCGGCGGCGCAGAGTAAGTCGGAGGAGTAAACAATGGCAATTGTTAAATGTAAACCTACATCTCCGGGTCGTCGCCACGTTGTTAAAGTGGTTAACCCTGAGCTGCACAAGGGTAAACCTTATGCCCCGCTGCTTGAGAAATTAAGCAAAAGCGGTGGTCGTAACAACAATGGCCGTATCACCACCCGTCATATCGGTGGTGGCCACAAGCAGCATTATCGTCTGGTTGACTTCAAACGCAACAAAGATGGTATCCCTGCAGTGGTTGAGCGTCTGGAATACGATCCGAACCGTTCCGCGAACATCGCGCTGGTTCTGTACAAAGACGGCGAACGCCGTTACATCCTGGCGCCAAAAGGCCTGAAAGCTGGTGACCAGATCCAATCTGGCGTTGATGCTGCAATCAAGACAGGTAACACCCTGCCTATGCGCAACATCCCAGTTGGTTCAACGGTTCATAACGTAGAGATGAAACCAGGTAAAGGCGGCCAGATGGCTCGTTCTGCTGGTGCATACGTTCAGATCGTTGCTCGTGACGGTTCCTACGTTACTCTGCGTCTGCGCTCCGGCGAAATGCGCAAGGTTCAAGCTGATTGCCGCGCCACCTTAGGTGAAGTCGGTAACGCTGAACACATGCTGCGTGTGCTGGGTAAAGCAGGTGCAAGTCGTTGGCGTGGTATTCGCCCTACCGTTCGCGGTACTGCGATGAACCCGGTAGATCACCCACACGGTGGTGGTGAAGGTCGTAACTTTGGTAAGCACCCGGTAACCCCGTGGGGCGTTCAAACCAAAGGTAAGAAGACCCGTAGCAACAAGCGTACTGATAAGTTCATCGTACGTCGCCGTAGTAAAAAATAATTAGAGGATAAGCCATGCCACGTTCTCTCAAGAAAGGTCCCTTCATTGACCTGCACTTGCTGAAGAAGGTAGAGAAAGCGGTGGAAAGCGGAGACAAGAAGCCTATTCGGACTTGGTCCCGTCGTTCAACGGTCTTTCCAAATATGATCGGTTTGACCATCGCTGTCCATAATGGTCGTCAGCACGTTCCTGTCTTTGTTTCCGATGAAATGGTCGGTCACAAATTGGGTGAATTCGCGCCGACCCGTACTTATCGCGGCCATGCGGCCGATAAAAAGGCTAAAAAGCGCTAAGGTAGGAGGAAGAGATGGAAACTATCGCTAAACATCGCCACGCTCGTTCTTCTGCTCAGAAGGTTCGCTTGGTAGCGGACCTGATTCGCGGTAAGAAAGTGTCGCAAGCTCTGGAAACTCTGGCCTATACCAACAAGAAAGCTGCTGGTTTGGTTAAGAAGGTACTGGAGTCTGCCATTGCTAACGCAGAACACAACGATGGCGCTGACATCGATGATCTGAAAGTCACGAAGATCTTCGTAGACGAAGGCCCAAGCATGAAGCGCATTATGCCTCGTGCAAAAGGTCGTGCAGATCGCATCCTGAAGCGCACCAGCCACATTACTGTGGTTGTGTCCGATCGCTGAGACTCTGGAGACTAGCAATGGGTCAGAAAGTACATCCTAACGGTATTCGCCTGGGTATTGTCAAACCTTGGAACTCTACTTGGTATGCGAATACCAAAGAATTCGCTGACAACCTGGACAGCGACTTTAAAGTTCGCCAATTCCTGACTAAGGAACTGGTGAAAGCTTCCGTTTCTCGCATCGTTATCGAACGTCCAGCGAAGAGTATCCGTGTGACTATTCACACTGCTCGCCCTGGCATCGTTATCGGCAAGAAAGGTGAAGATGTCGAAAAACTGCGTAAGGTCGTAGCGGATATCGCTGGCGTTCCTGCGCAGATTAACATCGCCGAAGTCCGTAAACCGGAACTGGACGCAAAATTGGTTGCTGACAGCATCACTTCACAGCTGGAACGTCGCGTTATGTTCCGTCGTGCTATGAAGCGTGCTGTACAGAACGCAATGCGTCTTGGCGCTAAAGGTATCAAAGTTGAAGTAAGCGGCCGCCTTGGCGGTGCTGAAATCGCGCGTACCGAATGGTACCGTGAAGGTCGTGTTCCGTTGCATACTCTGCGTGCGGATATCGATTACAACACATCTGAAGCGCACACCACTTATGGTGTAATCGGCGTTAAGGTATGGATCTTCAAAGGTGAGATCTTGGGTGGTATGGCTGCTGTTGAACAACCGGAACCGGCTGCTCAACCTAAAAAGCAGCAGCGTAAAGGCCGCAAGTAAGGAGAATCGCTGATGTTACAACCAAAGCGTACAAAATTCCGTAAGATGCACAAAGGCCGTAACCGTGGCCTGGCGCAGGGTACGGATGTTAGCTTCGGTGAGTTCGGCCTGAAAGCTTGTGGCCGTTGCCGCCTGACGGCTCGTCAAATCGAAGCAGCCCGTCGTGCGATGACACGTGCAATTAAGCGTCAAGGTAAGGTCTGGATCCGTGTATTCCCGGACAAACCGATCACTGAGAAGCCGCTCGAAGTGCGTATGGGTAAAGGTAAGGGTAACGTAGAGTATTGGGTTGCCCTGATCCAGCCAGGAAAAATGTTGTTTGAAATGGCTGGTGTGCCGGAAGAAACTGCTCGCGAAGCATTCAAGCTCGCGGCAGCAAAACTGCCTGTCGGAACCACCTTTGTAACTAAGACGGTGATGTAATGAAAGCACAAGAGCTGCGTGAAAAAAGCGTTGAAGAGCTGAACACTGAGCTGCTCAACCTGCTGCGTGAGCAATTTAATTTGCGCATGCAGGCGGCTAGTGGCCAGCTGCAACAAACTCACCTGTCGAAACAAGTGCGTCGTAATATCGCACGTGTTAAGACTTTACTGACTGAAAAGGCGGGTGCGTAATGACTGACCAAACTCGTACTCTGCAAGGTCGCGTAGTTAGTGACAAAATGGAGAAATCCATGGTTGTTGCTATCGAACGTGTGGTGAAACACCCTATTTATGGGAAATTCATCCGTCGTACGACGAAATTGCATGTACATGACGAGAACAATGAATGTGGAATCGGTGACGTGGTAGAAATCCGCGAATGCCGTCCATTGTCAAAGACTAAGTCTTGGACCCTTGTTCGCGTTGTAGAGAAAGCGATTCTGTAATAGAGTAGCCAACTCGCATAGAATAAACGGCTCAGAAAGTGAGCCGTTTATTTTTTCTACCCATAATTTGGAACCGGTGTTATAATGCCGCGCCCTCATTAGTGGGGCTTTTAAACGACCTATTCTGGGTCCTAAAGTAGTAGTTGACATTAGCGGAGCACTAACATGATCCAAGAACAGACTATGCTGAACGTGGCCGACAACTCCGGTGCACGTCGCGTAATGTGTATCAAGGTTCTAGGTGGCTCGCACCGTCGCTACGCAGGCATCGGCGACATCATCAAGATCACCATTAAGGAAGCAATTCCTCGTGGCAAGGTGAAGAAAGGCGATGTGCTGAAGGCGGTAGTGGTGCGCACCAAGAAGGGTGTACGTCGCCCGGACGGTTCTGTCATTCGCTTCGATGGCAATTCTTGCGTTATTTTAAATAATAACAGCGAGCAGCCAATCGGCACGCGTATTTTTGGGCCGGTAACTCGTGAACTGCGTAATGAGAAGTTCATGAAAATTATCTCTCTGGCACCAGAAGTACTCTAAGGAGCGAACCATGGCAGCGAAAATCCGTCGTGATGACGAAGTTATCGTGCTAACCGGGAAAGACAAAGGTAAGCGCGGTAAAGTAAAGAATGTCCTGTCTGCTGGTAAGGTCATTGTTGAAGGTATCAACCTGGTTAAAAAACATCAGAAGCCGGTTCCGGCCCTGAACCAACCAGGCGGCATTGTTGAAAAAGAAGCTGCTATTCAGGTTTCTAACATTGCGCTGTTCAACGCGACAACCGGTAAGGCTGACCGTGTAGGCTTTAGATTCGAAGACGGCAAAAAAGTACGCTTCTTCAAGTCTAATAGCGAAACTATCAAGTAATTTGGAGTAATACGATGGCGAAACTGCATGATTACTACAAAGACGAGGTGGTCAAACAACTGATGTCTCAGTTTGGCTACAACTCTGTCATGCAAGTCCCTCGGGTCGAGAAGATCACCCTGAACATGGGTGTTGGTGAAGCGATCGCTGACAAGAAACTGCTGGATAACGCAGCAGCTGACTTGACAGCAATCTCCGGTCAAAAACCGTTGATCACCAAAGCCCGCAAATCTGTTGCAGGCTTCAAAATCCGTCAGGGCTATCCGATCGGCTGTAAAGTAACCCTGCGTGGCGAACGCATGTGGGAATTCTTAGAGCGACTGATCTCCATTGCTGTTCCACGTATCCGTGACTTCCGTGGCTTGTCCGCTAAGTCATTCGATGGCCGTGGTAACTACAGCATGGGCGTGCGCGAGCAGATCATCTTCCCGGAAGTCGACTACGATAAAGTCGATCGCGTGCGTGGTTTGGATATTACCATTACCACTACTGCGAAATCCGATGATGAAGGCCGTGCATTGTTGGCTGCTTTTAACTTCCCATTCCGCAAGTAAGGTAGGGTTACTGATGGCTAAGCAATCAATGAAAGCACGCGAAGTCGTTCGCGTGAAACTAGCTAACAAATACCGCGCTAAACGCGAGGAATTAAAAGCTATTATCTCTGGTGTGAACTCATCCGATGAAGAACGTTGGGATGCTGTTCTGAAGCTGCAGTCTCTGCCGCGTGATTCCAGCCCGTCCCGTCAGCGTAACCGCTGCAACCAAACTGGTCGTCCGCATGGTTTCCTGCGGAAGTTCGGGTTGAGCCGTATTAAAGTCCGTGAAACCGCAATGCGCGGTGAAATCCCGGGCCTTAAAAAGGCTAGCTGGTAATTTCACCAATTGAATCACGGGAGTAAATACAGATGAGCATGCAAGATCCGATCGCGGATATGCTGACCCGTATCCGTAACGGTCAAGCCGCGAACAAAGTAGCGGTCACCATGCCTTCTTCCAAACTGAAACTGGCAATTGCCAAGGTTCTGAAAGAAGAAGGTTTTATTGAAGATTTTAAAATCGAAGGCGACACCAAGCCTGAACTGGTCTTAGTACTTAAGTACTTCCAGGGCAAGGCAGTGGTAGAAAGCATTCAACGTATCAGCCGTCCAGGTCTGCGCATCTATAAGAAAAAAGATGAGCTGCCAAAAGTTATGGCCGGTTTGGGTATCGCTGTTATTTCTACCTCTAAAGGTGTTATGACCGATCGTGCAGCTCGCCAGGCTGGTCTTGGTGGCGAGATTATCTGCTACGTAGCTTAATTCGGGAGGAAAGAATGTCTCGTGTTGCAAAAGCACCCGTCGTCATTCCTGCCGGCGTAGAGGTAAAACTCAACGGTCAGGTTATTTCGATAAAGGGTAAAAACGGCGAGCTGACTCGTACCATCCATAGCTCCGTTGTTGTTAAGCAAGAAGAAAATACACTGACTTTCGCTCCACGCGAAGGCGCTGTAGACGGTTGGGCCCAAGCGGGTACCACTCGTGCACTGCTGAACTCAATGGTTATTGGTGTTACCGACGGCTTCACTAAAAAGCTTCAACTGGTAGGCGTAGGTTACCGTGCCGCAGTTAAAGGCAATGTGGTGAATTTGGCCTTAGGCTTCTCTCATCCAGTTGACCATGAATTGCCGGCTGGCATCACTGCAGAGTGCCCGACCCAAACTGAAATCGTGCTGAAAGGCGCAGATAAGCAGGTGATTGGTCAGGTTGCGGCAGATTTGCGTGCCTACCGTCGTCCTGAGCCTTATAAAGGCAAGGGTGTCCGTTACGCCGACGAAGTCGTGCGTACCAAAGAGGCTAAGAAGAAGTAAGGTAACACTATGGATAAGAAAGCAGCTCGTATCCGTCGTGCGACCCGCGCACGCCGCAAGCTCAAAGAACTGGGTGCGACTCGCCTGGTGGTACATCGTACCCCACGCCATATTTACGCGCAGGTTATTGCACCAAACGGTTCTGAAATTTTGGTAGCAGCTTCTACTTTAGAAAAAGCTATCAATGAGCAATTGAAGTACTCCGGCAACAAAGATGCCGCAGCAGCTGTAGGCAAATCTATTGCTGAGCGCGCATTGGAAAAAGGGATTACTAAAGTATCCTTTGACCGTTCCGGTTTCCAATATCATGGTCGAGTCCAGGCACTGGCAGATGCTGCCCGTGAAGCTGGCCTTCAGTTCTAAGGTAGAGGTGTAAGATGTCACACATCGAAAAACAAGCTGGCGAACTGCAGGAAAAGCTGATCGCGGTAAACCGCGTATCTAAAACCGTAAAAGGTGGCCGTATTTTCAGCTTTACCGCACTGACAGTAGTTGGTGATGGTAACGGTCGCGTTGGTTTTGGCTACGGCAAAGCACGCGAAGTTCCAGCAGCGATCCAAAAAGCGATGGAAAAAGCCCGTCGCGCTATGATTAACGTTGCTCTGGATGGCGGCACTCTGCAGCACCCTGTTAAAGGTGCTCATACGGGTTCTCGCGTATTCATGCAACCAGCTTCCGAAGGTACCGGTATCATCGCCGGTGGTGCAATGCGCGCCGTTCTGGAAGTTGCAGGGGTTCATAACGTATTGGCCAAAGCCTATGGTTCCACTAACCCGATCAACGTGGTTCGTGCAACTATTTCAGCTCTGGAAGATATGAAATCCCCAGAAATGGTCGCTGCCAAGCGTGGTAAGTCCGTCGAAGAAATTCTAGGGAAATAACCATGGCAAAGACTATTAAAGTAACTCAAACAAAAAGCAGCATCGGTCGTTTGCCAAAGCATAAGGCAACTCTACTCGGTTTAGGTCTGCGTCGTATTGGTCATACTGTAGAGCGTGAGGATACTCCTGCTGTGCGTGGTATGGTCAACTTGGTTTCCTACATGGTTAAAGTTGAGGAGTAACAGATGCGTTTAAATACTCTGTCTCCGGCTGATGGTGCCAAGCATGCGCCTAAGCGTGTAGGTCGTGGTATCGGTTCTGGCCTGGGTAAAACCGCTGGTCGTGGTCACAAAGGTCAGAACTCACGTTCTGGCGGTGGCGTACGTCGTGGGTTTGAAGGTGGTCAGATGCCGTTATATCGTCGTCTGCCGAAATTCGGCTTCACCTCTCGCAAAGCAATGATCACGGCAGAAGTTCGTCTGTCTGAACTGGCTTTAGTGGAAGGCGACGTAATCGACCTGAACACGCTGAAAGCCGCTAACGTTGTTGGTACCCAGATTGAATTCGCGAAAGTTATGCTTTCAGGCGAAGTCACTCGTCCGGTAACTCTGCGTGGTCTGCGTGTCACCAAAGGCGCTCGTGCTGCTATCGAAGCTGCTGGCGGTAAAATTGAGGAATAAGTAGCAGATGGCTAAGCAACCAGGATTAGATTTTCAAAGTGCTAAAGGCGGATTAGGCGAACTGAAGCGCAGACTTTTGTTTGTTATCGGTGCGCTTATTGTTTTCCGTATCGGCTCTTTTATTCCGATTCCTGGTATCGATGCCACTGTGCTTGCCAAATTGCTCGAGCAGCAGAGAGGCACCATCATTGAAATGTTCAACATGTTCTCTGGTGGTGCTCTCAGTCGTGCTTCGATCTTTGCCCTGGGTATTATGCCGTATATTTCGGCGTCAATTATTATCCAGCTGCTGACGGTGGTTCATCCAGCGTTAGCTGAAATAAAGAAAGAAGGGGAGGCTGGCCGTCGTAAGATTAGCCAGTACACCCGTTATGGCACGTTGGTATTGGCTATATTCCAGTCGATCGGTATTGCTACCGGTCTGCCGAATATGCCTGGGATGCAAGGTCTGGTATTAAATCCAGGCTTTGCCTTCTATTTTACCGCTGTTGTGAGCCTGGTTACCGGGACTATGTTCCTGATGTGGCTGGGTGAACAGATTACTGAACGCGGTATCGGTAACGGTATCTCAATCATAATCTTTGCTGGTATTGTCGCGGGTCTCCCGCCGGCAGTTGGTCATACCATCGAGCAAGCTCGGCAAGGCGACCTGCACTTCCTCCTGTTGCTGTTGGTTGCAGTATTAGTGTTTGCAGTAACCTTCTTCGTTGTTTTCATTGAACGTGGTCAACGTCGTATCGTCGTTAACTATGCGAAACGTCAACAGGGTCGTCGTGTTTATGCAGCACAGAGCACACACTTACCGTTGAAAGTGAATATGGCTGGGGTTATTCCCGCAATCTTCGCTTCCAGCATAATTCTGTTCCCTGCCACGATTGCATCATGGTTTGGGGGCGGGACAGGTTGGAACTGGCTGACGACTATTTCGATGTATTTGCAGCCGGGACAGCCGCTTTATGTGTTACTCTATGCGTCTGCAATCATCTTCTTCTGTTTCTTCTACACGGCGTTGGTGTTTAACCCGCGTGAAACAGCAGATAACCTGAAGAAGTCCGGTGCATTCGTGCCAGGAATTCGTCCGGGAGAGCAAACGGCGAAGTACATCGATAAAGTAATGACGCGTCTGACCTTAATTGGTGCGATGTATATTACTTTCATCTGCCTGATCCCGGAGTTCATGCGTGACGCGATGAAAGTACCATTTTACTTTGGTGGTACCTCACTACTAATCGTAGTTGTGGTCATCATGGACTTTATGGCTCAAGTGCAAACTCTAATGATGTCGAGTCAGTACGAGTCTGCATTGAAGAAAGCAAATCTGAAAGGCTATAATCGCTAATCAGATATGTTTGAGAAGTTACGGAGAGTAAAAATGAAAGTTCGTGCTTCCGTCAAGAAATTATGTCGTAACTGCAAAATTGTTAAGCGTAACGGTGTCGTTCGCGTAATCTGCAGTGCCGAACCAAAGCATAAACAGCGTCAAGGCTGATTTATCTTGCATATTTTTCTTGCAAAGTTGGGTTGAGCTGGCTAGATTAGCCAGCCAATCTTTTGTATGTGACAGCAATGCTATTTGAGTATCCTGAAAACGGGCTTTTCAGAATGGTATTGCCGTATAAAATAGTAGGAGTGCATAGTGGCCCGTATAGCAGGCATTAACATTCCTGATCAGAAACATACTGTTATCGCTTTAACCGCGATCTACGGTATCGGTAAGACCCGTTCACAGGCTATCTGTGTCGCTGCGGGTATTGCTGAAAATGTTAAGATCAGTGAGCTGTCTGAAGAGCAAATCGAGAAGCTGCGTGACGAAGTTGCCAAGTACGTTGTAGAAGGTGATCTGCGTCGTGAGGTGACCCTGAGCATCAAGCGTCTGATGGACCTTGGGACTTATCGTGGTTTGCGTCATCGTCGTGGTCTACCAGTTCGCGGTCAGCGTACTAAGACCAACGCACGTACCCGTAAGGGTCCGCGTAAACCGATCAAGAAATAATCGGGGTGATTGAATAATGGCAAAGGCACCTATTCGTGCACGCAAGCGTGTAAGAAAGACAGTCTCTGACGGTGTGGCTCATATCCATGCTTCTTTCAACAACACCATCGTTACCATTACTGATCGTCAGGGTAACGCTTTGGGTTGGGCAACAGCCGGTGGTTCCGGTTTCCGTGGTTCTCGTAAATCTACTCCGTTTGCAGCGCAAGTTGCAGCAGAGCGCTGCGCAGAAGCAGTGAAAGAATACGGTATTAAGAACCTGGAAGTTATGGTTAAAGGACCTGGTCCTGGTCGTGAGTCAACTATTCGCGCGTTAAACGCGGCTGGTTTCCGCATCACTAATATTACTGATGTGACTCCGATTCCTCATAACGGTTGTCGTCCGCCGAAAAAGCGCCGCGTATAACGTTGCTTTTAGGTTTGTTGGAGAGAGAAAATGGCAAGATATTTGGGTCCTAAGCTCAAGCTGAGCCGTCGTGAGGGCACAGACCTGTTCCTTAAGTCTGGCGTTCGCGCGATTGACACCAAGTGTAAGATTGAACAACCACCTGGTCAGCATGGTGCGCGTAAACCGCGTCTGTCTGATTACGGTGTGCAGTTACGTGAAAAACAAAAAGTTCGCCGTATCTATGGTGTTCTGGAGCGTCAATTCCGTAACTACTATAAAGAAGCAGCACGTCTGAAAGGCAACACAGGTGCAAACCTGTTGCAATTGCTGGAAGGCCGTCTGGACAACGTAGTTTACCGTATGGGCTTTGGCGCAACTCGTGCTGAATCACGTCAGCTGGTTAGTCATAAAGCTATCATGGTAAATGGTCGCGTTGTTAACATCGCTTCTTATCAGGTATCTCCGAATGACGTAGTCAGCATCCGTGAGAAAGCTAAAAAGCAGTCTCGTGTGAAGGCAGCTTTGGAGCTGGCTGAGCAGCGTGAAAAGCCGACTTGGCTGGAAGTTGATGCTGTTAAGATGGAAGGTGTGTTCAAACGTATTCCTGAACGTACTGATCTGTCTGCGGACATTAACGAACACCTGATCGTCGAGCTTTACTCCAAGTAAAGCTTAGTACCAAAGAGAGGACACAATGCAGGGTTCTGTGACAGAGTTTCTAAAACCGCGCCTGGTAGATATCGAGCAAGTCAGTTCGACGCACGCCAAGGTGACCCTTGAGCCGTTAGAGCGTGGCTTTGGCCATACTCTCGGCAACGCACTGCGCCGTATTCTGCTTTCATCTATGCCGGGTTGCGCGGTGACCGAGGTTGAGATTGATGGTGTACTGCATGAGTACAGCACCAAAGAAGGCGTACAGGAAGATATCCTGGAGATCCTGCTCAACCTGAAAGGGCTGGCGGTGAGAGTTCAAGGAAAAGATGAAGTTATTCTTACCCTGAATAAGTCTGGCATTGGCCCTGTGACTGCAGCCGATATCACCCATGATGGTGATGTCGAAATCGTCAAGCCGCAACACGTGATCTGCCACCTGACCGATGAAAACGCATCTATTAGCATGCGTATCAAAGTTCAGCGCGGTCGTGGTTATGTGCCGGCTTCTGCCCGAATTCATTCGGAAGAAGATGAGCGCCCAATTGGTCGTCTGTTAGTAGACGCATGCTATAGCCCTGTAGAGCGTATTGCCTACAATGTTGAAGCAGCGCGTGTAGAACAGCGTACCGACTTGGACAAGCTGGTCATCGAGATGGAAACCAATGGTACGATCGATCCTGAAGAGGCGATCCGCCGTGCGGCCACTATCTTGGCTGAACAACTTGAAGCTTTCGTTGACCTACGTGATGTACGTCAGCCGGAAGTCAAAGAAGAGAAGCCAGAGTTCGATCCGATCTTGCTGCGCCCTGTTGACGATCTGGAATTGACTGTCCGCTCTGCTAACTGCCTCAAGGCAGAAGCTATCCACTACATCGGTGATCTGGTACAGCGTACCGAGGTTGAGTTGCTGAAAACGCCGAACCTGGGTAAAAAATCTCTTACTGAGATTAAAGACGTGCTTGCGTCACGTGGTCTGTCTCTGGGCATGCGCCTGGAAAACTGGCCGCCAGCAAGTATTGCTGACGAGTAACCGGATCACAGGTTAAGGTTTTACTGAGAAGGATAAGGTCATGCGCCATCGTAAGAGTGGTCGTCAACTGAACCGTAACAGCAGCCATCGCCAGGCTATGTTCCGTAACATGGCCGGCTCTTTGGTTCGTCATGAGATCATCAAGACGACCCTGCCGAAAGCGAAAGAGCTGCGTCGCGTTGTTGAGCCGCTGATTACTCTTGCCAAGACCGACAGCGTTGCTAATCGTCGTCTGGCATTCGCCCGTACTCGTGATAACGAGATCGTGGCAAAACTGTTTAACGAGCTAGGCCCGCGTTTCGCGAGCCGCGCCGGTGGTTACACTCGCATTCTTAAGTGTGGCTTCCGTGCAGGCGACAACGCTCCGATGGCTTACATCGAGCTGGTTGATCGTGCTGCGTCTGAAGCAGAAGTAGTAGCTGCAGAGTAATCTGTGAACGCGTAAAAAAACCGGGCTTGCCCGGTTTTTTTACGTCTATTGACAGCCCTGCCCAAAATAAGACCGTCTTAGCCGTTCTTCGTGATTATTTCCCTCGCTTATTATCTGCATCCTAATGCGTTATGCTATGTATATCGGTTAAAGCTGGGAACTACGTGTATGTCATTAATTGATGAATGGGCTGAAAGGCACATAATGGATGCGCAAAAAAAGGTGAACTTGAAAATTTGCCCGGTTTTGGTGTGCCCCTGGAACTTGATGATGATACTCATATTCCTACTGAGCTTAGGGTCAGTTATCGAATTCTGAAGAATGCTGGCTATATTCCCGTCGAGTTACAAGATCGGCAAGAAGCACTGACTATTATTCATCTACTCGCGCAATTAGATCACAATGAAGCGGAGTATCAGAAATTATCGAAGCGGCTGGGTTTACTCGAACTGAAGTTGAAACAAGCGGGATTGAATACCGATTTTTTGCACGGTGATTATCAGCTGCCATTATCCGAAAAACTGTCTGGAGAATCAGGATGTTGAAAATAGGTCAATTGGCCAAGCTGGCCGATGTCACACCTGATACGGTGCGATATTATGAAAAACAGGGAATGATGGAACATGGCATTCGTACTGAAGGCGGTTATCGCTTATATAATGAACAGGATTTACAGCGTTTACGCTTTATCCGATATGCCAAACAGTTAGGTTTTACTCTGGAGACGATCGCGGAACTATTATCGATCCGAGTCGATCCTGAGCATCATACATGTCAGGAATCCAAATCGATCGTCGATTCCAGACTCAGTGAAGTTGAGGGGAAAATTAAAGAATTGCAGAAAATGCGGGAATCTCTCAAACGTTTAAGCGATGCCTGTTGCGGTAGCCACCATACCAGCACTTACTGTTCGATCTTAGAAGCGCTGGAGCAAGGCGCTACGGACGAAACCTCGCGAAACTAAATTTGTTTGCCTAGTTATTTCATTACTGGACGAACAGCAGTATGATTCGAACGTTTTTCAAACAATGTTTATTACAATGAGGATCTACCATGACTACTTACCGTCACACTAAAGGCAAAATTAAAGATAATGCTCTGGAAGCATTGTTACATGACCCACTGTTCAGGCAGCGAATAGAGAAAAATAGTAAAGGGAAAGGCAGCTATCAGCGTAAAACAAAACACGCGAAAGGCGGTAACTGGGAGGCCAGTGGCAAACAATCAGCAGATTCTTTACCACTGGCCTTCTGGTTTTAAGGAATAAAAAAAGCCATCTTACGATGGCTTTTGACGTACTGAAATCGTGATTATTTAGTTTGTTGTTCTTTTAATAAATCACGAATCTCGGCTAATAACTTTTCTTCCGTAGTTGGTGCCGGTGGTACCGCTGGTTCTTCTGCTTTTTCGCGACGCATTTTATTCATCAGCTTAATTGCAGAGAAGATTGCCAGTGCAACGATAACGAAATCAAAAATGCTTTGAATAAATGAACCATAATTCATGACAACTGCAGGAATCGCACCTTGGGCTTCACGTAGTACGAAATGGAATTGTTTGAAGTCCACGCCGCCTAATAACAGTCCTAGAGGTGGCATGATAATATCTGCGACCAGCGAGGAAACAATCTTCCCGAAAGCGGCACCGATAATAACACCGACCGCCAAATCAACCACATTCCCACGCATGGCAAATTCACGAAATTCTTTCATAAAGCTCATAGCAACACCCCTTCAAAATTAAACGAAACAATCTTAACTAACAGAAATCCCTGTACCTCAAGAATTATAGGAAATTTTTCATCCTTTCCCATGGGAATAGTTTTAATTAATTCACTCGTCCCTGAAATTAAGATTATAGCCTTATAAGAAGAATGGGCTTGGTTGGAACAAGCGTTCAACGTCAGGAACGAATTTTTTATCGGTAATAAACATTACAACGTGGTCACCTTGTTGAATAACCGAGCTGCTATTAGCGATAAGCACTTCATCTCCACGTACAATAGCGCCAATCGTAGTACCCGGCGGTAATTTAATATCTTCAACCACTCGTCCTACTACTTTAGATGTACTTTCATCACCATGAGCGACAGCTTCGATAGCTTCTGCTACGCCGCGTCGCAGTGAAGACACGCTAACAATATCTGCTTTGCGCACATGGCCGAGCAGTGCGGAAATCGTGGCTTGCTGTGGTGAAATGGCAATATCAATTACACTGCCTTGCACTAAATCTACATAAGCACTGCGTTGAATGAGCACCATGGCTTTTTTGGCCCCCATACGTTTGGCTAGCATGGCAGACATAATATTAGCTTCGTCATCATTGGTGATGGCAATAAATACATCGACTTGCTCAATGTGTTCTTCGGCTAATAATTCCTGATCTGAGGCATCACCGTAAAATACGATAGTGTCGTGTAGCATCTCCGCTAATTCAGCCGCTCGCTGCTGGTCACGTTCAATTAATTTTACGCTGTAGTCTTTTTCTAATCGTAATGCCAATCCGGCGCCGACGTTACCACCGCCAACAATCATAATTCGCTTATAGGGTTTTTCCAGTCGCTGTAATTCACTCATTACTGCGCGAATGTGCTGGGAGGCGGCGACAAAAAAGACTTCATCACCGGCTTCGATAATAGTTGAACCCTGTGGACGAATAGGTCGGTCTTGACGAAATATAGCCGCGACTCGCGTATCAATATGCGGCATATGTTCGCGTAGTGAAGATAAGGCATTGCCCACCAGAGGACCGCCGTAATAAGCTTTTACTGCGGCAATACTGACCTTACCTTCGGCAAAATTAACTACCTGAAGTGCGCCAGGATATTCAATCAGCTTATATATATAATCGATTACTAACTGTTCCGGCGATATAAGATGATCAATTGGGACAGCTTCCGGTAGGAAAAGCTTCTCAGATTCACGGATATATTCAGGAGAGCGAATACGAGCGATACGGTTAGGTGTATTAAATAATGAGTAGGCGATCTGACAGGCGATCATGTTGGTTTCATCGGAGTTAGTGACAGCAACCAGCATATCTGCATCTTCTGCGCCGGCTTCTCTCAGCACCCGTGGGTGCGAACCGTGACCTTGTACTACGCGCAGATCGAACTTGTCCTGTAATTGACGAAGCCGATTGGTATTGGTATCCACAACGGTAATATCGTTGTTTTCACCGACCAAATTTTCTGCCAGCGTCCCGCCAACCTGTCCCGCACCGAGAATAATTATTTTCATCGCGTTCTCTGTTTACCCTGAAAGTAGGCCCGAAGGCCTAACAATAACCGCTACTCTGAGGTTTGATTAGCTTTTAATTAGCTTAGCGTAAAAGAAGCCATCACCGTCTTCCGGGTGAGGAAGGTTTTGTTTACCGGGATGAGCCGCTGAGCCTGTTTCTACTAAACGCGCTTCCGGATGGCGCTGCAAGAATGCGGCGATCTGCTGTTGGTTTTCTTCCGGCAAAATTGAGCAGGTTGCGTAAACCATCACGCCATCTTTCTTCAGCTTAGGCCAAATAGCCTCAAGAATTTCTGACTGCAATTGGGCAAGATCGGCAATATCGCTGTCACGGCGCAGCCATTTGATATCTGGATGACGACGAATCACGCCGGTGGCAGAGCAAGGCGCATCCAAAAGGATACGATCGAATAGCTTATCTTCGCACCAGTCATCAGGTGTACGACCATCACCGACCTTAACCACCGCATTCAGTTGCAGGCGTTGCAGATTTTCTTTTACGCGGCTAAGACGTTGTTCATCAATATCTACCGCCAATACGTGCGCTTTGGGAGCGGCTTCGAGAATATGGGTGGTTTTACCGCCGGGTGCAGCGCATAAATCGAGGATCTGTTCGCCGTTCTGCGGATCGAGCAGATCAACGCAGCCTTGAGCTGAGGCGTCTTGCACCGTCACCCAACCCTGAGCAAAACCAGGCAGATCGTTTACCGCACATGGAGTGATCAAACGAACGGCATCGGCGTATTCAGCGTGAGGTTCCGCTTCAATACCCGCTTGTTGCATCAATTCCAGATAATCTGCTCGGCTATGGTGTAAGCGACTAACGCGCAGCCACATCGGCGGTTTTTGATTGTTGGCATCGATGATTTGCTGCCATTGCTCCGGGTAGGCTTTTTTAATTCGAGCCAGTAACCAGCTTGGATGCAAATAGCGGCTGTCATGATTGGCTGCGCGTTCCAACAACTCTACCTGCTGGCGTTGGAATTGGCGCAATACGCCATTAATCAAACCTTTAAGCTGTGGTCGCTTTAGGGCTACGGCGCCTTCTACCGTTTCAGCCAAAGCCGCATGAGGTGGGATCCGGGTGTACAGCAATTGATAAATGCCCACCATGATCAGGTAATGAAAGACCCGCTGTTTACCCGTCATCGGACGTGCCATTAGCTGCTGAATACACCATTCCAGCTGCGGCAGCACGCGTAAAGTCCCAAAACACAACTCCTGCAACAGCGCGCGGTCTTTATCGGAGATATTTTTCTGGAGACCAGGAAGGACGGTGCTGAGAGATTGCCCTTGATCCAGTACCTGGCTAATTGCTTTGGCAGCGATGCTGCGGAGGTTATATGTGTTTTTCATAGCCAAAAAAGCTGACAAATGTCAGCAAAATAAAGGGAAAGAATAGCCCGATAGTGAAGTATCGGGCGATGAAGTCGTTGTTAAAATTCGTCGGTTATGCCAACTGATTACCGACGGTAAACCATTCGCGTCGCGAATTGAGCAAATCTGCCGCCGACATCGGTTTCTTCCCTGCTGGCTGCAACTGAGTAATATTCAGCACGCCGTCAGCCGTCGCCACCTGAATACCCTGTTTATCCGCCTGTACTATGGTGCCGGGTAAAGTATTAGATGCCGCGGGTAGAACATGAGCTTGCCAAACTTTTATCGGCTGTTCGTCGATGACAAAATAGCTAACCGGCCAGGGATTAAAGGCGCGAATGCAGCGTTCTAGCTGAGCAGCAGAAAGTGACCAGTTCAGTCTGGCTTCCTCTTTGCTCAGTTTTTCCGCATAAGTCACCAGACTTTCATCCTGTACTTCCGGTTTGGCTTTACCTTCCGCTAACAGTTGTAGCGTGGCCAGCATACCCTGTGGCCCAAGTTCAGCGAGTTTGTCGTATAGGCTCGCGCTGGTATCTTCCGGCTGTATATCGCAGGCAATTTTATACAGCATATCGCCGGTATCTAACCCGACGTCCATTTGCATAATAGTGACACCGGTTTCTTTGTCCCCAGCCCAGAGTGAACGCTGGATTGGCGCAGCTCCACGCCAACGGGGCAGCAGAGAACCGTGTACGTTAATACAACCTAAACGTGGCATATCCAACACCGCTTTTGGCAGGATGAGGCCATAAGCCACCACGACCATGATATCGGCGTTAAGATCGGCTACCAGATGCTGATTTTCTTCTGGCCGCAGAGATTTTGGCTGAAAAACAGGAATATCGTGTTGCTCAGCTAAAACCTTTACCGGGCTTGGAGTGAGTTTGTTACCTCGGCCAGCAGGGCGATCGGGTTGAGTGAAAACCCCGATAATCTGGTGCTTGGAAGAAAGTAGCGCGTCAAGATGACGCGCTGCAAAATCAGGCGTTCCGGCAAAAATAATCCGCAATGAATCAGACACGTTTGGTTTCCTGCATAAAAAAGGATTAGTTAGCGCGCGCGTTGAGCTTAGCCAGTTTTTCCAGCTTTTGGCGGATACGCTGACGCTTCAGAGGCGACAGATAGTCCACGAACAGTTTGCCAACCAAATGATCCATTTCGTGCTGGATACAGATCGCTAACAGATCGTCTGCTTCCAGTTCAAAAGGTTTCCCATCACGGTCCAAGGCTCTGACTTTGACTTTTTCTGCGCGAGGAACCAGGGCGCGTTGCTCAGGAATAGAGAGGCAGCCTTCTTCAATACCGGTTTCACCGCTTTTTTCCAGCAGCTCAGGGTTGATTAAGACCAGGCGCTGATCGCGGTTTTCAGAAACATCGATAACGATAATCTGCTGATGGACATCTACTTGCGTAGCGGCAAGCCCAATGCCTTCCTCTGCGTACATGGTATCGAACATATCGTCCACGATGCGTTGGATTTCTGCATTGACTTCTTTTACCGGCGCAGCAACTTTGCGCAGCCGGTCGTCTGGGTAATGTAACACCTGTAATACTGACATAAATATCTAGATCTGCGTCCGATTGGTGAATGATATTCAGTCTCTATTCTAGACATTTTTGGCTCCGATTGACAGCATCGACTACCAATTGAACAAATTGGTGTTGACAGACAAATCCGCCAGGGAGGGGGAATGTTAGCAACGGAGCTATGGCTAAGGATCAATGGAGTTCAGGGGCTTGATACCAGCAAAAGTCGCTTACTAGGGATTGGGTTGCTAAAACTCAGTGATATCAGCGCAGAAGCCCTACGGAAATCGGGGCTTTATGATAAACAAATTCAACAATTTTGGAGCCTAAACCCGCGTTATATCGAGAAGACGTTATCCTGGCTGGAACAACCTGGCCACCATTTACTGGTCTATGGTCAGCCTGGCTATCCAGCGCAGTTAATGGCGATTTTATCGCCCCCTTTGCTGTTGTTTGTTTCTGGAAATAAAGAGCTATTACTTGCATCGCAGATAGCGATGGTTGGCAGTCGGAGTTACAGCCATTACGGAGAGCGTTGGGCGCGTTATTTTGCTGCTGAACTTGCTCAAAGTGGCCTGGCGATTACTAGCGGGTTGGCGTTAGGAATTGATGGTATTTGCCATCAGGCAGTATTGGGTTGCGGTGGTAAAACTATTGCGGTTCTAGGGAGTGGGCTTGCCAATATTTATCCCAAGCGGCACGGACGATTGGCGCAAGAAATTGAGGCAAATGGCGGTGCGCTGGTTTCTGAGTTTTTATCTACGGCATTACCTATTGCCGCTCATTTCCCTCGGAGAAACCGAATTATAAGTGGGCTAAGCGCGGGGGTGATCGTCATTGAAGCAACGCGTAAAAGTGGCTCTTTGATTACGGCTCGGTATGCTTTGGAGCAAGGCCGGGAAGTTTTCTCTCTACCCGGCTCACTCGATAGCTCTGGGAGTGAAGGGACACACTGGCTGATTCAGCAAGGAGCGAACCTGGTTTGCCATCCGCGGGAGGTCATTGAGCAGCTGGGGAGTTCCTTACATTGGCTACCTTTGCCTATGGAAGAAATTATTTCTGCGCCAGAACCGCAACTTGAATTGCCATTTCCTGATGTGTTGGCTAACGTAGAATATGAGGTGACACCCATTGATGTCGTCGCCGAACGTGCCGGCCATACTGTGCCAGAAATCGTAGTGAAATTACTCGAGCTGGAGTTAGCAGGGTGGATCGCAGCTGTACCCGGCGGCTATGTCCGAATAAGGAGGGCAGGCCATGTTCGACGTTTTGATGTACCTATTTGAAACATACATGCATAACGACACCGAAATGCTCGCCGATCAGGACAAAATTACTGACGATCTAGCGGATGCGGGTTTCTATCGTGAAGACATCTATAACGCCTTGAATTGGCTGGAGGCGTTGGCTGATTTACAGGAAGGTGAAATAGCGCCTTATCAGTACAGTGCCGATCCTTTGGCGCTTCGTATCTATACTCCTGAAGAAATCATGAAGTTGGACGTCGAATGCCGTGGTTTTATCCTATTCCTCGAACAAATTAATGTGCTAAAACTCGATACCCGCGAAATGGTTATTGATCGTATTATGGCGCTCGATTCAGCCGAGTTTGATCTGGAAGATCTTAAATGGGTGGTGCTGATGGTGCTGTTCAACGTGCCTGAATATGAAAATGCCTATCAACAGATGGAAGAATTGCTCTTTGAAGTTAATGAGGGTTATCTGCACTAGGTGGTAATATCGGCGCAGATTAATCGATTAGAGAAAGCGTTATGACAAAAACTGCAACTGCGAAGGATAATGGGTCCTGCCCTGAGTGTGGGTCAGCATTAGTGATCCGCCGCGGTGGTCATGGCCCGTTTCTTGGTTGTTCTCATTACCCCGAATGCCAATATATGCGGCCGTTAAAGGCGCAGGCGGACGGACACATAGTTAAAGTGTTGGAAGGGCAGGAATGTCCGAAGTGTCAGGCGGTATTGGTGTTACGACAAGGGCGCTACGGTATGTTTATTGGCTGTAGCAAATATCCTGAATGTGACCATACCGAAGTTATCGATAAACCAGATGAAACATCTATTACTTGCCCACAATGCGGTAAGGGAAAACTGTTGCAACGTAAATCCCGTTTTGGAAAGGTTTTTCACGCTTGTAATCGCTATCCTGACTGCCAATTTGCGCTTAATCAGCAACCTATAGCCGGAGAATGTGCCCATTGCCACTACCCGCTTCTAATGGAAAAACGCACTGCGCAGGGCGTGAAGCGTTTTTGTGCTAGCAAATTATGTGGGAAACCAGTGGCAATCGAGTAAGAACCCATGTGTAAAGAAGATATCTCCCTTTTTGAAGGTGTACTGCAAGCTTTGCAGCAAGAAGACGTTATTGCCTATCCAACTGAGGCTGTATTCGGCCTGGGTTGCGATCCCGATAGTGAAAAAGCGGTAAATGCTTTGCTGGCGTTAAAACAGCGTCCCTGGCAGAAAGGGCTGATTCTGATTGCAGCAAATTATGAGCAACTCTTGCCTTATATTGATGACTCGCAGTTAGATGAAACGCAACGCGCAACAATATTTGCCAGCTGGCCCGGTCCGGTGACATGGGTTATTCCAGCCAGGAAAACGACGCCTCGTTGGCTGACGGGGCACTTTGACTCTCTGGCCGTTCGGGTTAGCGACCATCCCTTAGTGCAACAGTTGTGTACCTATTATGGAAAGCCTCTGGTTTCAACCAGCGCGAACCTCAGTGGGTTAGAGCCTTGCCGTACGGAAGAAGAGGTTCGAAAGCAGCTTGGAACCGATCTGGCAGTATTGTCCGGGCTGGTGGGCGGGCGTTTAAATCCATCTGAAATTCGTGATGCCCTCACCGGTGAGCGTTTCCGTCAAGGTTAAGGAAAGAGAGTGGAACAACCGTTTGCAGTTTTTGGCAATCCGATAGCCCATAGTAAGTCGCCGCGAATACATGCCCTTTTTGCCGCCCAAACGGGTATTGAGCATCATTACGGAACGGTGCTGGCTCCTCATGATGAGTTCGAAACAACGCTGGCTACGTTTTTTGCTCAGGGGGCGAAAGGTGCAAATATCACCACGCCATTTAAAGAGCGGGCTTATGCAGCATCGGCGGAGTTAACTGAGCGTGCCGAATTTGCCGGTGCGGTGAATACCTTAAAGGTTTTGGAAGATGGCCGCTTACTCGGAGATAACACCGATGGTATCGGTTTGCTCAGCGATCTGGAACGTTTGGAGCTGATCAAGCCGCAGGATCGTATCCTGCTGGTCGGTGCCGGTGGCGCTGCGCGTGGCGTTATCCTGCCTCTGCTTTCTTTTGGTTGTAAGATTGTTATTACTAACCGAACTTTTAGTCGGGCGCAGCAGTTATCCGAAGTGTTTAGGCACCTTGGCGAAATAGAAGCAGTAGAAATGGCAGATCTTGAAGGGCAGTGCTTCGATCTTGTTATTAATGCTACAGCTTCGGGCATTCATGGCGACGTTCCCGCACTCCCTGCTTCTCTTATTGCCCCAAACACTCGTTGTTACGATATGTTTTATCAACAGGGAGATACGCCCTTCCTTACTTGGGCCTCCGCGTTGGGAGCAACGCAGTATGCTGATGGTTTAGGAATGTTGGTAGGGCAGGCGGCGCATGCGTTTTATCTTTGGCATGGCGTGATGCCGGAGATTACGCCGGTATTAGCGCTTTTGAGCGAAGAACTCGGCCACTGATTGGCATAGGTGTCGTTTTATTTAGGCATCAGATATATGTCTATATAGAGGGAGTCTATTGTTTCCCTCTATATAGATAGAGAACAAGAAGGGGGGTATTACTTTTCTTCAGCCAGGTAATCATCCTTCCAACGTACATAGTTGTTTGCCGAGTAAATCAATCCTTCCAGCTCTGCGGGGGTTAACGGACGAATCTGCTTAGCCGGGCTTCCCATATAAAGGTAACCACTGACTAATCTTTTACCGGGCGCAACTAAACTGCCAGCGCCAATCATCACATCATCTTCTATAACCGCGCCATCCAGCAGAATCGAACCCATCCCGACTAATACGCGATTACCAATCGTGCAGCCGTGAAGCATCGCTTTATGTCCGACGGTCACGTCTTCGCCGATGATAAGAGGATGACCTGTAGGGTTGTATTCGGACTGATGGGTGACATGCAAGACGCTTCCATCCTGAATATTGGTGCGAGCACCAATTTTGACCTGATTTACATCGCCGCGAATAGCAACTAACGGCCACACGCTGACGTCATCACCGAGCAAAACATTGCCGATCACTACGCTCGATTTATCGATCATTACCTTCTGGCCAAGGATCGGAGTGTAATTTAGGTAACGACGAATAGAATCAGACATAACAAAGCCCCGTAATAAGATCATAATTTACTGGCAATACTATCCTTTGCTGGTGGAATTACAACCAGACAGCCGGTTGGATCGAGCCGAAAATGGCGGAGATCGTGCAAGATCTACCCGTAAGGAGCGAAAAGTATTCAAACAGTAGAAAAAGGCGAAAAAAGAGTTGTGCAAAAAATTCGACTCCCTATAATGCGCATCCATCGAGACGGCACACAGCGAATCAAGTAACTGAGTGGCCGGCAAAGAGAACAGAGAAATTCAACGAAATAAGTAGTTGACTCTGAGTGAGGAAAGCGTAATATGCGCACCTCGAGTTACCCACCGAAAGGTTGCTAACTCACTGCTCTTTAACAATTTATCAGACAATCTGTGTGGGCACTCGCAAGACGATATCAAAGCCTGTTTCGGCAGGCAGAAGAAATATCAAGTCTTGAAGAGTGACCAAAGCAGTGAACATTTGAACTTCGGTTCGAATGCATATTTGCAGAAAGTAATCTTTGAGCATCGCTACTTCGGTAGCAAATCAAACAAATCTTAAATTGAAGAGTTTGATCATGGCTCAGATTGAACGCTGGCGGCAGGCCTAACACATGCAAGTCGAGCGGCAGCGGAAAGTAGCTTGCTACTTTGCCGGCGAGCGGCGGACGGGTGAGTAATGTCTGGGAAACTGCCTGATGGAGGGGGATAACTACTGGAAACGGTAGCTAATACCGCATAACCTCGCAAGAGCAAAGTGGGGGACCTTAGGGCCTCACGCCATCGGATGTGCCCAGATGGGATTAGCTAGTAGGTGGGGTAATGGCTCACCTAGGCGACGATCCCTAGCTGGTCTGAGAGGATGACCAGCCACACTGGAACTGAGACACGGTCCAGACTCCTACGGGAGGCAGCAGTGGGGAATATTGCACAATGGGCGCAAGCCTGATGCAGCCATGCCGCGTGTGTGAAGAAGGCCTTCGGGTTGTAAAGCACTTTCAGCGAGGAGGAAGGCATTTCACCTAATACGTGAAGTGATTGACGTTACTCGCAGAAGAAGCACCGGCTAACTCCGTGCCAGCAGCCGCGGTAATACGGAGGGTGCAAGCGTTAATCGGAATTACTGGGCGTAAAGCGCACGCAGGCGGTTTGTTAAGTCAGATGTGAAATCCCCGAGCTTAACTTGGGAACTGCATTTGAAACTGGCAAGCTAGAGTCTTGTAGAGGGGGGTAGAATTCCAGGTGTAGCGGTGAAATGCGTAGAGATCTGGAGGAATACCGGTGGCGAAGGCGGCCCCCTGGACAAAGACTGACGCTCAGGTGCGAAAGCGTGGGGAGCAAACAGGATTAGATACCCTGGTAGTCCACGCTGTAAACGATGTCGACTTGGAGGTTGTGCCCTTGAGGCGTGGCTTCCGGAGCTAACGCGTTAAGTCGACCGCCTGGGGAGTACGGCCGCAAGGTTAAAACTCAAATGAATTGACGGGGGCCCGCACAAGCGGTGGAGCATGTGGTTTAATTCGATGCAACGCGAAGAACCTTACCTACTCTTGACATCCACAGAACGTAGCAGAGATGCTTCGGTGCCTTCGGGAACTGTGAGACAGGTGCTGCATGGCTGTCGTCAGCTCGTGTTGTGAAATGTTGGGTTAAGTCCCGCAACGAGCGCAACCCTTATCCTTTGTTGCCAGCACGTCATGGTGGGAACTCAAGGGAGACTGCCGGTGATAAACCGGAGGAAGGTGGGGATGACGTCAAGTCATCATGGCCCTTACGAGTAGGGCTACACACGTGCTACAATGGCAGATACAAAGTGAAGCGAACTCGCGAGAGCAAGCGGACCACATAAAGTCTGTCGTAGTCCGGATTGGAGTCTGCAACTCGACTCCATGAAGTCGGAATCGCTAGTAATCGTAGATCAGAATGCTACGGTGAATACGTTCCCGGGCCTTGTACACACCGCCCGTCACACCATGGGAGTGGGTTGCAAAAGAAGTAGGTAGCTTAACCTTCGGGAGGGCGCTTACCACTTTGTGATTCATGACTGGGGTGAAGTCGTAACAAGGTAACCGTAGGGGAACCTGCGGTTGGATCACCTCCTTACCTAATGATACGCATTGCGCAGTGTCCACACAGATTGTCTGATAGAAAGTAACGAGCAAATAAGGCCGGGCTGAGAGATTAGTCGGGCTTTAGTACCTTGTTGGGTCTGTAGCTCAGGTGGTTAGAGCGCACCCCTGATAAGGGTGAGGTCGGTGGTTCAAGTCCACTCAGACCCACCAACTCATCCCTGTAGTGCGTTACCGTCACATTCGTTTATAACAATAAACGTGCGTGTCTGCGCCTTGTCTGGACATGAGTTGCAGCAATAAGGTATTTGCTTTTTATATGGGGCTATAGCTCAGCTGGGAGAGCGCCTGCCTTGCACGCAGGAGGTCAGCGGTTCGCTCCCGCTTAGCTCCACCATATAAAACTATTTCAAAATATATTGCTGCCGCAAGGTGGACAGTATGTTGTGAAATATTGCTCTTTAACAATCTGGAACAAGCTGAAAATTGAAACACTGCAGCTAAAACTTGTCTCTCCGTAGATTTACCGAGACAAGGAGTCACCTGCAGGTAGAGTCTCTCAATAATCGCAGCACGATGATGTCGAAAGACACCTTCGGGTTGTGAGGTTAAGCGACTAAGCGTACACGGTGGATGCCTAGGCAGTCAGAGGCGATGAAGGGCGTGCTAATCTGCGAAAAGCGTCGGTAAGCTGATATGAAGCGTTACAACCGACGATACCCGAATGGGGAAACCCAGTGCAATTCGTTGCACTATCGTTAGATGAATACATAGTCTAACGAGGCGAACCGGGGGAACTGAAACATCTAAGTACCCCGAGGAAAAGAAATCAACCGAGATTCCCCTAGTAGCGGCGAGCGAACGGGGAGGAGCCCAGAGTCTGAATCAGTTTGTGTGTTAGTGGAAGCGTCTGGAAAGTCGCACGGTACAGGGTGATAGTCCCGTACACAAAAATGCACATGCTGTGAACTCGATGAGTAGGGCGGGACACGTGACATCCTGTCTGAATATGGGGGGACCATCCTCCAAGGCTAAATACTCCTGACTGACCGATAGTGAACCAGTACCGTGAGGGAAAGGCGAAAAGAACCCCGGCGAGGGGAGTGAAATAGAACCTGAAACCGTGTACGTACAAGCAGTGGGAGCACCTTCGTGGTGTGACTGCGTACCTTTTGTATAATGGGTCAGCGACTTATATTTTGTAGCAAGGTTAACCGTATAGGGGAGCCGTAGGGAAACCGAGTCTTAACTGGGCGTCTAGTTGCAAGGTATAGACCCGAAACCCGGTGATCTAGCCATGGGCAGGTTGAAGGTTGGGTAACACTAACTGGAGGACCGAACCGACTAATGTTGAAAAATTAGCGGATGACTTGTGGCTGGGGGTGAAAGGCCAATCAAACCGGGAGATAGCTGGTTCTCCCCGAAAGCTATTTAGGTAGCGCCTCGTGAACTCATCTTCGGGGGTAGAGCACTGTTTCGGCTAGGGGTCCATCCCGGATTACCAAACCGATGCAAACTCCGAATACCGAAGAATGTTATCACGGGAGACACACGGCGGGTGCTAACGTCCGTCGTGAAGAGGGAAACAACCCAGACCGCCAGCTAAGGTCCCAAAGTCATGGTTAAGTGGGAAACGATGTGGGAAGGCATAGACAGCCAGGATGTTGGCTTAGAAGCAGCCATCATTTAAAGAAAGCGTAATAGCTCACTGGTCGAGTCGGCCTGCGCGGAAGATGTAACGGGGCTAAACCATGCACCGAAGCTGCGGCAGCGACACTTAGGTGTTGTTGGGTAGGGGAGCGTTCTGTAAGCCGTTGAAGGTAGTCTGTGAGGACTGCTGGAGGTATCAGAAGTGCGAATGCTGACATAAGTAACGATAATGCGGGTGAAAAACCCGCACGCCGGAAGACCAAGGGTTCCTGTCCAACGTTAATCGGGGCAGGGTGAGTCGACCCCTAAGGCGAGGCTGAAAAGCGTAGTCGATGGGAAACAGGTTAATATTCCTGTACTTGGTGTTACTGCGAAGGGGGGACGGAGAAGGCTAGGCTAGCCGGGCGACGGTTGTCCCGGTTTAAGCGTGTAGGGGGGTATTCCTGGTAAATCCGGAAAACCATCAACCCTGAGGCGTGATGACGATGCACCACGGTGCAGAAGTAGTTGATGCCAAGCTTCCAGGAAAAGCCTCTAAGCATCAGGTAACATTAAATCGTACCCCAAACCGACACAGGTGGTCAGGTAGAGAATACTCAGGCGCTTGAGAGAACTCGGGTGAAGGAACTAGGCAAAATGGTGCCGTAACTTCGGGAGAAGGCACGCTGGCGCTAGGTGAAGAGACTTGCTCTCGGAGCTGAAGCCAGTCGCAGATACCAGCTGGCTGCAACTGTTTAATAAAAACACAGCACTGTGCAAACACGAAAGTGGACGTATACGGTGTGACGCCTGCCCGGTGCTGGAAGGTTAATTGATGGGGTCAGCCGCAAGGCGAAGCTCTTGATCGAAGCCCCAGTAAACGGCGGCCGTAACTATAACGGTCCTAAGGTAGCGAAATTCCTTGTCGGGTAAGTTCCGACCTGCACGAATGGCGTAATGATGGCCAGGCTGTCTCCACCCGAGACTCAGTGAAATTGAACTCGCTGTGAAGATGCAGTGTACCCGCGGCAAGACGGAAAGACCCCGTGAACCTTTACTATAGCTTGACACTGAACATTGAGCCTTGATGTGTAGGATAGGTGGGAGGCATCGAAGCGTGGACGCCAGTCTGCGTGGAGCCAACCTTGAAATACCACCCTTTAATGTTTGATGTTCTAACTCGGCCCCATAATCTGGGGTGAGGACAGTGTCTGGTGGGTAGTTTGACTGGGGCGGTCTCCTCCCAAAGAGTAACGGAGGAGCACGAAGGTTAGCTAATCACGGTCGGACATCGTGAGGTTAGTGCAAAGGCATAAGCTAGCTTGACTGCGAGAGTGACGGCTCGAGCAGGTACGAAAGTAGGTCTTAGTGATCCGGTGGTTCTGAATGGAAGGGCCATCGCTCAACGGATAAAAGGTACTCCGGGGATAACAGGCTGATACCGCCCAAGAGTTCATATCGACGGCGGTGTTTGGCACCTCGATGTCGGCTCATCACATCCTGGGGCTGAAGTAGGTCCCAAGGGTATGGCTGTTCGCCATTTAAAGTGGTACGCGAGCTGGGTTTAGAACGTCGTGAGACAGTTCGGTCCCTATCTGCCGTGGGCGTTGGAAGATTGAGAGGGGCTGCTCCTAGTACGAGAGGACCGGAGTGGACGCATCACTGGTGTTCGGGTTGTCATGCCAATGGCATTGCCCGGTAGCTAAATGCGGAAAAGATAAGCGCTGAAAGCATCTAAGCGCGAAACTTGCCTCAAGATGAGTCTTCCCTGGGGCTTCAAGCCCCCTGAAGGAACGTTAAAGACTATGGCGTTGATAGGCTGGGTGTGTAAGTGCAGCGATGCATTGAGCTAACCAGTACTAATGATCCGTGAGGCTTAACCTTACAGCACCGAAGGTGTTTTAGAGAGCGTTTTGATTTTCAGCATTGTTAACAGATTGGATTGACTGGCTGTGTGGTGTAAATCACGTGGCGGGTTGATTGAAACAGAATTTGCCTGGCGGCAATAGCGCGGTGGTCCCACCTGATCCCATGCCGAACTCAGAAGTGAAACGCCGTAGCGCCGATGGTAGTGTGGGGTCTCCCCATGCGAGAGTAGGACACTGCCAGGCATCAAATTTAGTTGTGCTGATATGGCTCAGTTGGTAGAGCGCACCCTTGGTAAGGGTGAGGTCCCCAGTTCGACTCTGGGTATCAGCACCAGTTATATGGGTTTAAGTTCGGCACTTAGAAAAGAATTTACCTGGCGGTAATAGCGCGGTGGTCCCACCTGACCCCATGCCGAACTCAGAAGTGAAACGCCGTAGCGCCGATGGTAGTGTGGGGTCTCCCCATGCGAGAGTAGGACACTGCCAGGTATCAAATAAACAAACGAGGCCATCCTAACGGATGGCCTTTTTTGTATCTGAAATTTGTCAAAATATCAGCAGTAATACGCACCTATTTTAACTTTCTCTAAATCTATATAGTACTCTCTGAGTAGTTTCCTCGATTTATCGGCGTCACTTGTCGCCACAATCTAGCAACCTTATAAATATAAACCTTTATAAAATAGAGCCATTGGTGAGATCTTAATACTTCCTTGGTTTTATAAGTAACGAGTCACTCTCTGGCGCCCAGAATAACTGCATTAATTATTTTAATTAATCCGGTGCTAGGATATTGAGTGGCTGTATCGCCTTTGATGATGCAATATTGCCAACATAATCACCATAACTCACTGATTTTGTCTATTTATTGTTGTTAATATGCATGATTAGTCAGCTTTATACGATGTTAACCAATTTCACTGGTGCGCCAATAGCTAAATAATATTTATGTTTTTTGGTTATTTGTTCCTATCATTGAGGGTGATTTTGCAATCAGGCTAAATGCGAGGCCGCGCTGCGGAAGTAAAGGACAGCAGCGCATTGGTTTAATACCGCAATGAAACATTTTCAGGTTGTTGTTGATCACTCGACTTTGTATTTGGAAAAAGTTATCTTCAGGTGTCTGGAAGTCTAAACGTATAAACGGATATATTGAGGATGTAGGCATGCCAATTCGGGTCCCTGATGAACTACCTGCGGTGAGTTTCTTGCGTAATGAGAATGTTTTTGTGATGACTTCATCAAGAGCTAAAACTCAGGAAATTCGACCGCTAAAAGTATTGGTGCTGAATCTAATGCCTAAGAAGATAGAAACGGAAAATCAGTTTTTACGTTTACTGTCGAACTCGCCCCTGCAAGTGGATATTCAATTGCTACGAGTGGATAGCCGCGAATCGAAAAATACGCCAGCGGAGCATCTGAATAACTTCTATTGCGATTTTGAAGAGATTAAAAATCAGAATTTTGATGGACTTATCGTAACCGGCGCTCCTCTTGGGTTAGTGGATTTCAGCGATGTTGCCTATTGGCCGCAGATAGAACGCATTATCACCTGGGCCAAGGATCATGTGACATCAACGCTATTTGTCTGCTGGGCAGTGCAGGCCGCCTTAAACATTCTCTATGGGATTCCCAAACTAACTCGTAAGGAAAAATTGTCTGGGATTTATCGCCATCAAACCCTGAAACCTTTGGCGTTATTGACCCGTGGTTTTGATGAAAGCTTCTTTGCCCCTCATTCCCGTTATGCAGATTTTCCGATTGAGATTTTGCAGCAATACACCGATCTGGATATTCTGGCGGCTTCCGATGAGGCCGGTGCTTATCTGTTTGCCAGTAAGGATAAAAGAGTCGCTTTCGTTACCGGCCATCCGGAATACGATGTGGATACGCTGGCAGGGGAATATGCGCGGGATCGGGCTGCGGGTCTGGAACCTGCTGTCCCACTGAATTACTTCCCACAGAATGATCCTACGCAGCGCCCATTAGCCTCATGGCGTAGCCATGGACACTTATTATTTGCCAATTGGCTCAATTATTATGTCTATCAGATTACGCCGTTCGATCTACGTCAAATGAACCCGACTCTCGACTGATTTCATCTTTATATGGCGGCTGAATCGATGCCGCCTAACCATTTCTTCTGCTATTCTGCATAAACAATCCCTTTCCAACTGGTCTAATCTCTATATTAAACAATATGTTACAACGGAATTTTGTCATTTATGGAATGCCTTTCCTGAAGTGTGTATTTTGTTATTTGTGTTAATCAATTGATAAATAAAGATTAAATAAATATTTAATATAAAAATGGAAATCGTTTTTGATTTTCATGATTAATTGATTATTCTTAATTCTGTTGGGGTGAAAAACGACCAGAAAATCTTGCCGCCAATGACTCATAAAATGCGTCTCAGGCGGTAAGTACGCCGCTTGTGCGTTGGTGTATATGCCGTCAGATTGGGATGAGGAAAGGGTAATGACACAACAGTTAGTAGGCACGGAGTTAGTCTTCACGCAGAAGTTTTCCACTGCGGAGCGTCAGGTATTGACCGCTCAGGCCATCGAGTTTTTAACGGAATTGGTTGCTGAATTCTCAGAACGTCGCTGTCAACTCCTTGCTGCACGCGAGAAATGGCAACATGGCATTGATAATGGCGGATTGCCGGACTTTATTTCGGAAACCACTTCCATTCGCAATGGTGACTGGAAAATTCAGAATATCCCTGCTGATTTACAGGATCGTCGGGTTGAGATAACCGGCCCGGTAGAGCGCAAAATGGTGATTAACGCGCTGAATGCTAATGTGAAAGTCTTCATGGCAGATTTTGAAGATTCGCTGGCACCGAGTTGGGATAAAGTGATTGAAGGTCAAATTAACCTGCATGATGCGGTGAAAGGAACTATTTCTTATACCAATGAATCAGGCAAGATTTACCAGCTAAAACCAAATCCGGCGGTTTTGATTGCGCGAGTGCGCGGCCTGCATTTACCTGAAAAACACGTGACTTATCAGGGAGAAGCTATCTCTGGTGGTCTGTTCGATTTCGCCCTTTATTTCTTACATAATTATGAACACCTGCTGGCGAATGGTAGTGGCCCTTATTTCTATCTGCCCAAAATGCAGTCCTACCAAGAAGCTGCCTGGTGGAGCGACGTCTTTACCTTTACGGAACAGCGCTTTGGTTTGCCGCAGGGAACCATTAAAGCCACGGTATTAATCGAAACATTGCCTGCAGTGTTTCAGATGGACGAAATCCTATATCACCTGCGTCACCACATTGTTGGCCTTAACTGCGGACGCTGGGATTACATTTTCAGCTATATCAAAACATTGAAGAATCATAGCGATCGCGTTTTGCCCGATCGTCAATCCGTCACCATGACTCAACCTTTCCTCAGCGCATACTCTCGCCTGCTGATAAAAACCTGCCATAAGCGCGGTGCGTTGGCTATGGGGGGAATGGCGGCCTTTATTCCGAGTAAAGACGCAGAGAAGAACGCTTGGGTGTTGGATAAAGTCCGAGCCGATAAAGAATTGGAAGCCACTAATGGCCACGATGGCACCTGGGTTGCGCATCCGGGGTTGGCAGATACGGTGATGGAAGTATTTAATCGCGTATTAGGGAATCGTCCGAATCAATTGGAAGTGAGTCGTGCACAGGATAAACCTATTACCGCCGCTGAATTGCTAGAGCCCTGTTCTGGTGAAAGAACCGAAGAAGGTATGCGCGCCAATATCCGCGTGGCGGTGCAATACATTGAAGCCTGGATCTCCGGTAACGGCTGCGTACCTATCTATGGACTGATGGAAGATGCTGCGACGGCTGAGATATCCCGTACCTCTATCTGGCAATGGATTCACCACCAAAAATCCCTGAGTAACGGGAAAAAAGTCACTAAAGAATTGTTCCGCACAATGTTGAGTGAAGAAATGCAGGTTGTTAAGCAAGAGCTTGGTTCCGAACGCTTTGATTCCGGCCGCTTTAAAGAAGCCGCTCAGTTGATGGAACGTATAACAACACAAGACGAGCTGATCGACTTCCTGACCCTGCCTGGCTACGCGCTGCTGGCATAACCCTACAAATTAATAATAAGGATAAGAACAATGACTACCTCTCGTGCTCAACAAATCAAGCAATTGGAACAAGACTGGAAATCAGCGCGCTGGGAAGGGATTACCCGTCCTTACAGCGCTGAAGAAGTGATTAAATTGCGCGGCTCGGTCAATCCGGAATGCACGCTGGCGCAGCACGGTGCGCAAAAACTGTGGGATTTATTGCATGGTGGCGCTCGTAAAGGCTACATCAACTGTTTGGGCGCATTAACCGGCGGTCAGGCTTTGCAGCAGGCTAAGGCCGGTGTGGAAGCTATTTATTTGTCCGGTTGGCAGGTCGCGGCAGATGCCAATACCGCATCCAGCATGTATCCGGACCAGTCTTTATATCCGGTAGATTCGGTTCCTGCCGTAGTTAAACGCATTAATAACAGTTTCCGCCGAGCTGACCAAATCCAATGGTCGAATAATATCGAGCCGGGTACTCAAGGTTATACCGATTATTTCCTGCCGATTGTGGCTGATGCGGAAGCTGGTTTTGGCGGTGTGTTAAATGCTTTTGAACTGATGAAAGCCATGATTGAAGCCGGTGCAGCGGGCGTTCACTTCGAAGATCAGCTGGCGGCAGTGAAGAAATGTGGGCACATGGGCGGCAAGGTATTGGTACCAACTCAGGAAGCTATTCAGAAACTGGTTGCTGCGCGCTTGGCGGCGGACGTATTGGGTGTACCGACCTTATTGATCGCTCGTACCGATGCTGATGCGGCGGATCTGTTGACTTCCGACTGCGATCCTTACGATCGTGAATTTATCAGCGGCGAACGTACCGCCGAAGGCTTCTTCCGCACTCACGCCGGTATTGAGCAGGCGATTAGCCGTGGTCTGGCTTATGCCCCTTATGCAGATTTGGTGTGGTGCGAAACTTCTACGCCGGACTTGGCGCTGGCGAAGCGTTTTGCCGATGCGGTTCACGCTAAATTCCCAGGTAAATTGCTGGCTTATAACT
The DNA here is from genome assembly GCF_001656035.1 of Yersinia entomophaga. Taxonomy (NCBI): domain Bacteria; kingdom Pseudomonadati; phylum Pseudomonadota; class Gammaproteobacteria; order Enterobacterales; family Yersiniaceae; genus Yersinia; species Yersinia entomophaga. The sequence continues at coordinate 2,434,495 of NZ_CP010029.1, read as the reverse complement.
GCTCGCCGTCCTTTAACTGGAAAAAGAATCTTAGCGATAAGCAAATTGCCAGCTTCCAGGAAGATCTGGCTGCAATGGGCTACAAATATCAGTTTATTACGCTGGCCGGTATTCACAGCATGTGGTTCAACATGTTCGACCTGGCGCACGCCTATGCTCAGGGCGAAGGAATGAAGCATTACGTAGAGAAAGTGCAACAGCCTGAATTTGCCTCGGTGGATCGTGGCTATACCTTTGCTTCCCATCAGCAGGAAGTAGGGACCGGTTACTTTGATAAAGTGACCAATATCATTCAGGGTGGCGAATCTTCAGTAACGGCGCTGACCGGATCGACAGAAGAGCAGCAGTTCTAATCCTACTGCCGAACTAGCAATCATTGTTAACCGGAGCCTGCGTATGCAGGCTCTGTTCCGTGTAGCGGGAGGTGAGCATGGCAATAAGCTTAGAGCAGTTAATCGCCCAAACTATTTTGCAGGGTTTTGATGCACAGTATGGCCGCTTTCTGGAAGTGACCGCAGGCGCTCAGCAGCGCTTTGAGCAGGCCGACTGGCAAGCGATTCAGCAAGCCATGAAAAAGCGAATTCATCTCTATGATCACCACGTTGGACTGGTGGTGGAGCAACTAAAACGCATTACCGGCAGCGGAAGTTTTGACGCCGAATTTCTGGCGCGGGTAAAAGCTATCTATACCGATCTATTGCCGGATTATCCACGTTTCGAAATAGCCGAAAGCTTTTTTAACTCGGTTTATTGCCGCCTGTTTAAACACCGTGAGTTAACTCAGGACAAGCTCTTTGTTTTCAGCTCCCAGCCGGAACGACGTTTTCGCGATATTCCACGGCCATTGGCGCGGGATTTTACGCCAGAGCAGGGTTTATCTGCGATGTTGCAGACGATATTGAATGATTTACCCCTTCGTTTACCTTGGGAAAATCTGCCCAGAGACATTGAATATATCGTTGCTGCGCTCCAACAGGCATTTAGCCCGCAGCAACTGGCTACCGCTCGCTTCCAGATTGCCAACGAACTGTTTTATCGTAATAAAGCGGCGTGGCTAGTGGGAAAGCTCAGATTGTCTGACGGAGTACATCCGTTCTTACTGCCGATTCATCACAATGAATCGGCAGCATTATTTATTGACACCTGCCTGACCAGCAAAGCCGAGGCCAGTATTGTGTTTGGTTTCGCTCGCTCCTATTTCATGGTTTATGCCCCGTTGCCAGCGGCGATGGTGGAATGGCTAAGGGAAATTTTACCGGGCAAATCTACCGCCGAATTGTATATGGCGATAGGCTGTCAAAAGCACGGAAAAACCGAAAGCTACCGCGAATATCTCACCTATGTGCATCAATCCGATGAGCAGTTTATTGTTGCTCCAGGGGTGAAAGGCATGGTCATGCTGGTATTTACTTTGCCGTCCTTCGATCGGGTATTCAAAGTGATTAAAGACCAGTTTGCTCCGCAAAAAGAGGTCAGCCAGGCGCGAGTGCAGGAGTGCTATCAGTTAGTTAAAGAGCATGACCGCGTTGGGCGCATGGCGGATACTCAGGAATTTGAAAATTTTGTTATCGATAAGAATCGTATCAGTCAGGAACTGCTGGCCGAGCTACGGCTGGAAGTGCCGGAAAAACTGGAAGATTTAGGCGACCAAATTGTGATTAAGCATCTGTATATGGAGCGGCGCATGATACCGCTGAATATCTATATGGAGCAGGCTAATGAGCGGCAGTTATGGGACGCGATTGAAGAATACGGCAATGCGATAAAACAGCTAGCCGCAGCAAATATTTTCCCCGGCGACATGCTGTTTAAAAACTTTGGCGTCACGCGCCACGGACGCGTCGTTTTCTACGATTACGATGAAATTTGTTATATGACCGAAGTGAATTTCCGTGATATTCCTCCGCCGCGCTATCCGGAGGACGAAATGGCTAGCGAGCCTTGGTACAGCGTTTCTCCAAATGATGTTTTTCCTGAAGAGTTCCGCCATTTTCTTTGCAGCGATCCGCAAGTCAGAGCCTGCTTTGAAGAGATGCACGAGGATTTATTCCACGCTGAATACTGGCGCGGTTTGCAACAGCGTATTCGTCATGGGCATGTGGAGGATGTTTTCGCCTATCGGCGTAAGCAGCGCTTCTCACAACGGATTATAGGGTGATTTTTGCCCCACTAGCGGCGCGCGAGTGAGGCATTTTACTTAGCGATTACCGCCGCCGTAGGATTGCGTAATTTCTTTGGCGGCGTGAATAACCAGCGCCCCTAGCTCGGTCACGCGGTCATCGGTGATGCGTGAAACCGGCCCAGAAATAGAGATAGCGGCGAAGGCTTCATGATGTTCGTCATACAGACAGGCAGCGATACAACGCAAGCCCAGCGCATGTTCTTCATCATCGAAGGAATAGCCCTGCTTGCGAATTTGCGCCAAATTCTCTTTTAAACTGACCGGATTCGTGCGGGTGTGTTGGGTGTAGGCGTGCAGACCTTTTTTATGGAGTAGCTGCACCAGCTTTTCATCTGACAGAGTCGACAAGAACGCTTTTCCTGCACCGGAAGCATGCATGGGAAGCTTACCGCCAATAGGAGCAGACATACGCATCAGCGCGGTACATTGCACCTGATCGATAATGATCGCCTGATAATCGCTGTGATCCAATACCGCCAGATTGACGGTTTCGCCGGATTCATCCATCAAACGCCGCAGAATCGGATGTACCATGGCCAGTAGATTGCGGCTTTGTAAAAAGCTGCTGCCAACGACAAACGCTTGCGCGCCCATGGTCCACAGCCCTAAATCTCCCACCTGACGTACGAAGCCCTGCTGTTGCATAGTAGTCAGCAAGCGGTGAGTCGTTGAATTAGGTAAACCGGCCTGTTGTGCCAGATCCGTCAGAGCAACCTGACCTTGGGATTCGGAAATATATTCCAGTAATTTAAGGCCGCGAGTCAATGATTGAACCTGACCGGTAGCCGCTGCTGATGTAGCTCCACTAGCCTTTGTTTTCTTTCCCCGTTTAATGGGAATCGGTATCGTCATAAATCAGCTCCCTGGAAATATAATGGAATTCATTTTCGTTTTATAATTATGCATGCTAATGGGCCAAAACGCTCATCCGATGTGTGCAGATTTCTACCTGAAAAAGTCTCAACTTCCCGTCGACTCATTAGCCTTATAACTTGTGCTAGGATGGCTTGCTGGCTTTTGCAGCAGTTCCGATAGGTTAAACGGCTCTGAAATATGGGCTGGGATGATATTTGGCAGGGCATCGAGGCGAAGAGGCGACAGTGACAAATCGAGTAGAAAAACTGCACCAGCAGCTGGCAAAACGTATTTTAGTATTAGATGGCGGCATGGGCACCATGATCCAGAGCTATCGTCTGGAAGAAGCCGATTATCGCGGAGAACGTTTTGCGGATTGGCCGAGCGATCTGAAAGGAAATAACGATCTATTGGTTCTCTCCAAGCCCGAAGTGATTACCGCCATTCACAATGCTTATCTTGAAGCCGGTGCGGATATTCTTGAAACCAATACCTTTAACTCCACCACCATTGCTATGGCGGATTATCAAATGGAGTCGCTCTCGGCAGAGATTAACTACGAGGCCGCCCGACTAGCCCGACTCTGCGCCGATGAATGGACCGCCCGAACGCCGGATAAACCGCGCTACGTTGCCGGTGTGCTTGGCCCGACTAACCGAACTGCCTCTATTTCTCCCAAGGTTAACGATCCGGCTTTCCGTAACGTTAGCTTCGATCAATTGGTGGAAGCCTACCGCGAATCCACCCGAGCGCTGGTGGAGGGCGGCGTCGATATTATTATGATTGAAACGGTGTTCGATACCCTGAACGCCAAAGCCGCAACTTTTGCGGTAGAAACCGAATTTGAAGCCTTGGGCGTGGTGCTGCCGGTAATGGTATCTGGCACCATCACCGATGCCTCTGGCCGCACGCTTTCCGGGCAAACCACCGAAGCTTTTTATAATTCATTGCGCCACGTAAAACCGCTGTCATTCGGCCTGAACTGCGCTTTGGGGCCGGATGAGTTACGCCAGTATGTGGCTGAGTTATCCAGAATTTCAGAGTGTTACGTTAGTGCTCATCCCAACGCTGGCTTACCGAATGCTTTTGGTGAATACGATCTGGACGCCAAAGAAATGGCTGAGCATATCGCTGAATGGGCGCGATCAGGCTTTCTGAATATCGTTGGTGGCTGCTGTGGGACTACGCCGCGTCATATTGCCGCGATGGTAAAAGCCGTCGCTGGCATGCCGCCGCGCGCATTACCGCAGATTCCGGTCGCCTGCCGTCTGGCTGGGTTGGAACCCTTAACCATTGATGCCAATACGTTATTTGTCAACGTGGGCGAACGAACCAACGTGACCGGCTCTGCTCGTTTCAAACGGCTGATTAAGGAAGAGAAATACGCTGAAGCTTTAGATGTGGCTCGCCAGCAGGTAGAAAGCGGTGCGCAAATCATTGATATCAATATGGATGAAGGCATGTTGGATGCGGAAGCGGCGATGGTGCGTTTCCTGAATCTGATTGCCGGTGAACCGGATATTGCCCGCGTACCTATCATGATCGATTCCTCGAAATGGGACGTGATCGAAAAGGGGCTTAAGTGCATTCAGGGCAAAGGAATTGTTAACTCGATTTCGATGAAGGAAGGCGAGGCAGCCTTTATTCATCACGCTAAATTGGTACGTCGTTACGGTGCGGCCATGGTAGTGATGGCTTTTGATGAAGCTGGGCAGGCCGATACTCGCGCGCGCAAAATCGAGATTTGTCGTCGCGCCTATAAGCTGCTGACGGAAACCGTCGGCTTCCCGCCGGAAGATATTATTTTTGACCCAAATATCTTTGCTGTTGCTACTGGTATTGAAGAACATAATAACTATGCCGTTGATTTTATTGAGGCCTGTGCGGATATTAAAGGCGAGCTGCCTCACGCCCTCATTTCAGGCGGCGTTTCCAACGTTTCTTTCTCGTTCCGTGGCAACGACCCGGTACGTGAAGCGATCCATGCGGTTTTCCTGTATTACGCCATTCGCAGCGGCATGGATATGGGGATAGTCAACGCAGGTCAATTGGCAATTTACGACGATTTATCCGATGAATTGCGTGATGCGGTTGAAGATGTGATTCTGAACCGCCGTAATGACAGCACCGAGCGACTGCTGGATATCGCCGAAAAGTTTCGTGGCAGCAAAAGTGATGAAGTTGCGGTGCAGCAGGCGGAATGGCGAGGCTGGCCGGTGGTGAAACGGTTGGAATATTCGTTGGTGAAAGGCATTACCGAATTTATCGAACTGGATACCGAAGAGGCTCGTCAGGAAGCCGACAGACCGATTGAAGTGATTGAAGGCCCGTTAATGGCCGGCATGAACGTGGTGGGTGATTTGTTTGGCGAGGGCAAAATGTTTCTGCCACAGGTGGTGAAATCCGCCCGGGTGATGAAACAGGCCGTGGCCTATTTGGAACCTTATATTGAGGCCAGTAAGCAGAAAGGCACCACCGCCGGCAAGATCCTGCTGGCGACGGTTAAAGGCGATGTGCATGACATCGGTAAAAACATTGTTGGCGTGGTTCTACAGTGTAATAACTACGAAATTATCGATTTGGGTGTCATGGTGCCAACCGAGAAAATCCTGCGCACTGCGCGAGAGGAAAAAGTCGATATTATCGGTTTATCCGGTCTGATTACCCCGTCGCTGGATGAAATGGTTAACGTAGCCAAAGAGATGGAACGCCAGGGCTTTACCTTGCCGTTGCTCATTGGTGGCGCAACCACGTCCAAAGCGCATACGGCGGTTAAGATTGAGCAAAACTACAGCGGCTCAACCACTTACGTTTCTAATGCTTCTCGTAGTGTTGGGGTGGTATCGGCGTTGCTTTCGGACGCGCAACGGGACGAATTTATTGCTAAAACTCGCAAAGAGTATGAAACCGTCCGTATTCAGCATGCGCGTAAAAAACCGCGGACGCCGCCGGTCAGCCTGCAAGCTGCGCGGGATAACGCTACGGTGATTGACTGGGAAAATTATACGCCGCCGGTAGTCCATAAGCTTGGGGTTCAGCAGGTCGAAGCCAGCATTGAAACACTGCGAAATTATATCGATTGGACACCATTCTTTATGACCTGGTCGTTGGCCGGCAAGTATCCGCGCATTTTGGAAGATGAAGTGGTGGGAGAAGAGGCTAAGCGTCTGTTTGCTGATGCAAATCAGATGCTGGATAAGCTCTCATCAGAAGGATCATTGCATCCTAAAGGCGTGGTGGGTCTGTTCCCTGCCAATCGGGTGGGTGATGATATTGAGATTTATCGGGATGAACGTCGCGATGACGTGCTGCTGGTGAGCCACCATTTGCGGCAGCAAACGGAAAAAAATGACTTCCCTAATTATTGTCTGGCGGATTACGTTGCGCCAAAAACCAGCGGTAAAGCTGACTACATCGGCGCTTTTGCCGTGACCGGTGGACTGGAGGAAGATGCTCTGGCGGAGGCTTACGATGCTCAGCATGATGATTACAATAAAATCATGATTAAAGCCTTATCCGATCGTTTGGCGGAGGCTTTTGCCGAATATCTGCATGAGCGGGTGCGCAAGGTGTACTGGGGCTTTGCGCCAAATGAAAACCTGAGTAATGAAGAATTGGTGCGGGAAAACTATCAGGGGATTCGTCCGGCTCCGGGTTATCCGGCCTGTCCGGAACACACGGAAAAAGGGCAAATCTGGAAGCTGCTGGACGTGGAGACTCACACCGGAATGAAACTGACTGAATCCTACGCCATGTGGCCAGGAGCCTCGGTTTCAGGCTGGTATTTCAGCCATCCAGAAAGCAAATACTTTGCCGTAGCGCAGATTCAGCGAGATCAGGTAGAAGACTACGCGGCGCGAAAAGGGATGCCGATAGCCGAAGTCGAGCGCTGGCTGGCCCCTAATCTGGGTTACGATGCAGATTGATAAATGAGTGTGAGTGCTAAAAGAAACCGGCGTGCCAGATAGGCAGCGCCGGTTTTTCATGTTCAGGTGGGGTTTTAGGCGCAGATAATGTCCCTAAAACCCCTTTGATTCAGCTTTGATTACTCGGTTTCTTCAGCCTTATCATCCTTTTTGCCTTCTTCAATTCCACCCTTTACATCACGGTTTTCAGACTTGGTATGGGCCTGAATAAACGGAGTGTTGCCACTCAATACATCTTTCGCACCGCCGGTGAGCAAACCAGAAACGGTTGGCGCAAGGTTAAAGCCGCCGCCGCCCTGATAGTTGTTACCTTTGACTTCCTGTAACTCAAGAGCTTTGGTTTTCAGTTCAACTTTGCCTTGATCACTGCTCAGTTTTCCGCCGTTTAACAAGGTGTTACCTTTCACGTTCAGCGTTACGCCTTCTTTACCGCTGATCGCTGAGGTTTCGTTAATGGCATCGTTATTTACCACGTTAGCGTTAACTTTGAAGTGACCATCCAGACCAATTTCTTCTGCCGGGCCAACGACTTTGTTTTTCACTTTGTTACCCGCCCAACGAGCGCCTTTATCCCAAACCGCGCTGTCAGTTTTTTCCTCAACCAATTTCTCTGGCAAGGTCACTTTATCGTTGGCTTTACTAAAGCTCACGGCATTGGTGGTGTCTTGCTTAGGGTCGTTTTTGTGAGCGAACTTATTGTACTTATCTTCAACCTTATCAAAGGCTTTGTTAGCTTTGGTTTCCAAGGCGTTTTTGATTTTTTCCTTCCCTACCGGGCTGGCATCAGAAACGCGAGTTACCAGATTATCTTCTTTTTTATTGGTGTGGCTTAAACCTAAATCCACGCCAACGTTGACACCGGTTTCACGATCTTTGCGGCTTTCGACACGCAGATCGCCACCTACATCCCCGCTCACTTTATCCGCAGTCACTGTGGCACCAGCCAGCGTGGTGTCTTTTCCGCTGTTCAACGTCAGATTACCGGTATTAATCTTGGTATTCTGTTGTTTAACCGCATCTTTTTTCTCAACGCCGACGTTGATACCCGCGCTAACGTTATGAGAGTCTTTGCCAGATTCGCTGTCGACTACGCCTTTGTCATTCTTATCATAAGATTGAGAAATGCCTGCGCTGCCTTTCAGACCCAAATTCCAGTTGTTTTTCTTCTCTTCGTTTTGCGCTGACTCCAGCACTATGCCACCTTTTTTAGCATCCAGAACCGTTGCTTTACTGGTGACTTCGGTGCCTTGCAAATGGATAGCCTGTTTGTCATCGCTGCCGGATTCAATCTTCAGCGTCCCTTTGCTGTCGATTTTACTACCCTGACGAGTCGTGGCTGATTCATCAACTTTATCGAAGTTAACGTCGCCGCCCAGATTGAAACCACCGCCGCTCTTGGTTTCAGAATCGGTACTGCTGGTGCCGACATTGATGTTGCCAGACAGCTTGGTATTTTCCTTGCTGCTGGTGGATTCAGCTGCTTGCAAATCAACCTTGCCCGCGGCTTTCAGCGTGACATTGCCGGTTGGCTGCTCTTTGCTACCAATCTGGCTGCCTTTCAGCGTTAAATCACGGCCGGAATCCAGTTCTACGCCTTGTTTACCCGCCAACTGACTCACTTTGGCATCGGAAGTGCTGCTGCTGCCGTTGTCTATACCGCCGCCCAAACCAATGCCGAAGTTGTTGCTCTCTGGCGTGCTGCCGCCTTTGGCAGAAAGCTTAACGTTAAAGCCTTTATGGTTCTCGCTGCTGGTATCCGTGGCCTGATCGAATTTGATGTCCCCGCCGGCTTTGACGCTGGTTTTACCCGCGCCTGCGTCCAGAGAGGTGCCCTGATAAGTCGCGTCCTCTTTGACCTTGATACTAATGCCATCGGCCGCTTTAATCTTGCCGGTGACCGCGTTGCTGGCGTCTTTTTCGCTACGGGTAGTACCGCCTTCGCCTTTAGCATCGGCACTGATATCGCTGCCAGTGGAGGTATAAACACGTAGATCTGCGTTACCTTTGGTCTCACGGCTATTAACGGTTTCAGTATTGGCTGCCGCTTCGCTGGTGTGGCTTTGGGCTTCAATGGTTACGCCGCCTTTAGTGGCTTCGTATTGCGTGCCCTGATCTTTCACTGTGCCTGTGGTTTTCGTGGCAACGCTGCCAGCCTGAACGGAAGTAACGAGCGCTTTTGAGCTGTTTTTAGTGACATCGCTGCTGCTGCCGTTGGCTCCGACATCGATACCAAGGTTCGGCAGGCCAATATCACCCAAATCGTTAGCGGCACCGAGAATGTCCAGTTTAGCAATCTTATCAATCGCTTTTTCTGCCGGACGAGTAATGCCGCTGTAATCAACGTTAGCGCCGACTTCAGCACCGATTGTTAACGTTTCAGTTTTGCTGTTTTTGGTATTTTTAGCTGCGAGGTTATTCACATTCGCTGCTTCCTGCGTCAGTTTCTCCCCCACTTTATGCTGAGTGCCTTGGTTGGTCAGATCGCCTTTTGCCTCAACGGTAAAGTTTCCCGCTACGTTGGAGCTGGATGCCGCGGCTTTGTTCGCGTCAGTGTGAGTTTTGCTATTTTCATAGCCAACTTCTACACCGCTGCCCGCTTTATCAATACCGCCAGTGTAGTAAACGCCGCCGCCAACTTTTGTGCTGGTTTTGTCGCTGGTGGTTTTGTCTTCTGCAGCCAGAAAAGCAACGTTATTACCGCTGATTTTAGCGTCGTCTTTGGTCGTTTCCAGTTTCGAGCCAGTAAAGGTAACGTCTTTATCGGATTCGATTTTTACGCTGCCGCCGCTGAGGGTTGCCGCTTTATTCTTGGTGCTGTCGGTTTTTTCTGTTTCGCTGGTATGCTCAATGCGCAGGCCGGCACGATATTGTTTATCGCTATGTTCTTTGGCATAGGCATCGACTTTCAGCGATGTGGTTTTTTCGTCAATCTTTTGCTGTTCAACGGCTGATTTAACATTCAGATTGCCCAGCGTTTTAATCCCTAACTCATCGGCGCTATTGACCAGACTGCCAACGATAGTCGTATCTTGCTGACTAAACAGTTTTAAATCTGCATCAGATTTCAGTTCGCTACCGGTAGATTGCTCGGTAGAGTTATTCGCTTTCTTCGAATCTTTAGTGATATTGAAAACGGTACCGGTGCGTTGATCCACTTTCTCGGTGGTTAAGCTAATGGCGTTATCAATGACCAGACCGCCATTCTTGGTTTCAACGAATGCGCCTTCTTTGGCGGTGACTTTACTACCAGTAACCTTAACGCCTTGATTACCGGATACCAGAAGTTTCCCATTGCTAGAAAAATCAGAGGCATGGCTGACTTCTTTCTTATTGCCATTATCCTTATCATCTCCGCCGCCGATACCGCCCCAAACCACGATATCGTTCTTCACGGTTTTCTGGTTGGCTGTTTTCTGTACATCGATATTGATTTGTTTGTCTGCGGTGACAATCAGGTCTTTTTTAGCTCGAACTTCCGCGCCTTTACTGGTGATATTACCGCCCGCGGAGAGGCCTAAATTACCGGTTACGGCGTTGAGTTTTGCGGTTTTAAGATTTTCCGTCGTAGTGCTATTGGACCAGCTACCCGTCAGTAATTTGCTGGTGTCATTTTTACGTTTGCCATTTTCGCGGACGGTTTGTGATTCAGTTAAACCCGATAGATGCAGATCGTTTTTTGCATTGATGCTGAGATCGTTGTTGGCATAGACCTGGCTACCGCTGATCACGATATCGCCTTCGTCAGCCATTAATTTTGCATTTCGATGTGCATGAATCTCAGTGCCAACTTGTTCAACTTTCTCGTTTTCTTTATTGGTATTGCGACGCCAGGCACCACGATCCCGATTATCAGTATGGCCGTCGGTTTGTGTGAGTTTTTGCCCATCTAGCTTAAGGTTAGCGCCTTGCAGAGTGACATCGCGGCCTTGGACATATGCGCCGGTCAGCGTATTGTTTTGCTTGGCAACAATCGAAATATCATTACCTGAAATGCTGGTTTCCTGAAGGCGCTGGCTGCTATCGCGGTTGTTAACGTATTTGCCGCTCCACCAGGTATCGTAGTTATCGCTATCATTACGGCTGTGACTATCGGAGATGATTTTGCCTTTGGATACGATGTTTTTACCCGTTAATCTGATATCGGCGCCTTTTAATTTGGCTGCCTCTAACTCGAGATTGCCTTTCGATGCAACATCGATATCCCCAACGGTGACCTGACCGTTAGCTAAACGAAAGGTATCGATTTCATTGCCGATTTTGACACCGCTTCCTTCGGCTGTGCTGATCAGGCGAATACGGCCAGCTTGCATACTACCAAGGTAGTAGCTGTCTAATGCGCCCGCTTTTTGAGTGTTTCTGCTTTCCAGAATCTCGCCTTTGGCTGAGACACGGTTTTCGCCGGTCAGAGCATAAACCTGCTCCGGTGAGGAAATATGGCCTTCGGCGCTGATGCGTGGTGCAATCAGATCCAGAGCGCTATCCGCATCCAGTCCGCCTTTGCCTATTGAGAGCGCATGGGTATTGTTGAAGGTGTTAAAGCCATTCAGCTCCCCTTTTTCAACCAGCGGATTCCCTACCACCAACGAAGAGCGGTTGGTATTGATAAAACCGCAGCCATCACAGGTGATACCGTTCGGGTTAGCAAGCACATAATCAGCGGCCATGCCGAAGATTTCCTGTTTCCCTAATAGTAAAGAAGGATTACGGCTAATCACTTCATTCAGAATGATTTTTGCAGCGTTACTGCCCAGATTGGCGTTGGCATTAAGCTGACCGGCCAGTTGAGAGGTGCCGTCGGTTAAGGAGTTATTTAGCACTGCGCCGGGTTTATTGACGTTAAAGCTATCGTATTGGTTATGAGACAAACCTGATGCTGAAGGAGCAACAATGTCGACTACCGCAGCGCCGTTGGCAGCGCTGCTGATGGTTGGGTTATGGGCTGCGTCACCGGCCCCGACGATATCGGCGGCGTAGGCTGCACCCAATGAGGCGAAAATAATCGCCAAAGAGGCAACCAGTTTTCCTGCGGGTGACAGTTTGAATTTTTTAGTTTTCATCCGTGTATCTCCTAGATATTTCCGTTTTTATAACGTTAACTACTGGTGTTATTAATCAATAAAAGGATCGTTAAAAGGTGTACGAGAAACGGGCCAGAACCTGTACCGGATCAACGGGGGTTTTATGCTCGGAAAGAATCCAGCCACGGCTGGCTTCCACATCAATTAATGACCGTTGATAACGGAAGGTCACTCCGGCGCTGAGGCCTGCGCTGCTTTGCCAGCTTTGCTGACTAAGACGTGCCTGTACTCGCCCTACATCTGCCCCTAAACGTGGAGTAAAAGTGGTATTGCCCACTGGAACTGTGCGAGACAGCGTATTTTGCAGATACCAACCGTTATCGCCGGAAAGGGTGCTATGACTAAAGCCGCGTACTGCGCTGCGGTCAGTCAGGCTGATCCATTCCACGCCCGGTAGAGAGTTTTTGCTGTGCTGGCCGTAGAACGAGTTAGTCAATTGGTACGGGTTATCAAACAGGGTAAAGCGCTGGCTTAAACTGGCGAAAACCTTGGCTTTGGTAAACTGTGCGTCCGGATAACCGGCAGGTTTGCGGCCACTACTCCGCTCTGAGCCAAACCACGGCATGCCTTGCTCTACCGTGGCATTCAGGCTAAGCAGGCCGCGCGGTAGAATTTGCATATGACTGGCACCCAATTCCAGCACCGTCAGCGTTGGGCTGCTGATATGTAGCTTGGATGACTCAAAATAGTTATTAACGTTTTTGTAGGTAAGTTGTGCGCTCAGTGAGTCAATTTGGTCTTGATCCCGGTGAAACACATAATCCGTACGCAGGCCGTATTGTTTTGTATTTCCGTCTAATTTAACGGTATTAATCGCTAGTTTCTGATGATTTAAATAATCAGAGAAACTGGCAAATCCGCTAAATGTCCAGGCACCGTAAGGTATGGAATACAGCATGGTGTAGGCACGGCTATAGCGCTGCTGCGGATCTTTTAATGTGCTACTGACATTTAAGCTAACGAAGTCAGATAAACCCAATGGGCTATCATAACTGGCAGAAGTCCGAGCCAGCCATTTTCCGGTATTTTTCTGGCCGTAATTATCCATACTTCCAGATAAAAGCCATGATTTGGTATGTACATTGTTCAATCGAACAATAGAACCACCGTCTTTTTTACCGGGTAAAATATCTAATTTAGTTGTATTGGATTGCAGCCTGTTCGCCTGATCTAATCCTTGATCAAGCTGTGTCAGATTAAGCGGTTTTCCGACTAAATCAGGAAATAATAAATCACTATTAACCCAGTGGTCACCACCGATAATTTTCTCGATAAAACCTTCGGTGACATTAATACCCAGTTCACCATCCTGATTAGGCTGGATAAATTGAACTCTGGCAGTAACGTAACCTTTGCTTATATATAAGTGCGTGATTTCACGGGTAAGTTGATTAATATCGTTACTACTGATGCAATTTTCAGGTAAAGTAGCGATCGATTCTAAGTCACTGTTTTTTAATAGAGTGACGCCGCGTAAATAAACGCCATTGATCGGTAAACATTGCGCCGACATAGGTAAAGCCATGTGATGCATTTCAGCTTCGGAATCCAACAGGTTTTGTTTCTTTAACTGTTGGTAGCGACGTTCATCCATTATTTCGTGAACGGTACGCGAGCTATCCTGCAATGCACGACGAGATTCGCTCATAGGGGAGAAGTCACCCATATTAGGCAAAGTATTCCCCTGAGCGCTGGCGCTCAAAAGCAATAAAAATGCGGAGTATCTTTTAATCATTTAATCCTATTATGAGAGACAGTCTGTCACGCCATATAAAGACGTTGGTACTGTTTCTGTCCTTTATTTAATGCGTCGGGGCAAGACTACCTCTTGCTCGAAAAGGTTAAATAGCAAATAACAGAGAAGCCTCAAATGGCTTGAAGCGTCAGTTCACCTTTTTCAGGTAGCCTTTATCTGCGATGTTGGCGCAGATAATTAATGACTTATTAAATGCGTAGAATGACTAAATGGAATGACTCTTTTTAGAAGGGTTAATTCCATGGTGTTTGTAAAATTTATAAAAATTGAAAAGTAAGTATTATTTTTTCTTATAAAGATTAATTTTGTTTTTACTATTAATCTTATTCTTTGTAGTCAGAAGAATCCTAACTCATTTCTATGGGGTGGATAATAGGGGAAATGGTAATAGCTGACAACCCGTGCAGATGGGAATGTGAAATTTCGTAGAGGACATTTAAGGTAAACGCGCGTAAGTCTTTGTATTTAGATCGAGAACGCACCTGAAATTTATCGGGTACGACAACTTTATTTAGTTAATTTATCATTTGATGCTGCTTTTTTGATTGCTCGTCCTGACCAATAACCGGCGAGGAGATAACCGGAAAGAGTGTGCCAGACGGAGAAAAGAGCCCCCGGAAACGCAGCTAATGGAGAGAAGTAGATTTTGCCTAATGTGGCCGCTAGCCCAGAGTTTTGCATACCAACTTCAATAGCTAATGTGCGGCAGGTTGATTCGTCAAAGCCGAATAGTTTTTCGCCCCAATAGCCACTGAGCAAGCCGATACCGTTATGCAGAATAACGGCCATAATCACCACGAATCCAACAGATGCAATATGTCCCTGACTACCCGCAACTACAGCGCTGATGATGGTCAGAATGCATACCATCGAGAGAGCGGGCAGGTAGGGTTCGATACGTTTAACTGTCTTGGTAAAACAGTGATGGATAACCAATCCGGCAGTTATCGGAATGACTACGATTTGCAGGATGCTTTTCAGCATACCCATTACGTCTACGCTGATTGTGGCATCGACGTATAAACGGGTGAGCAGCGGCGTAGCGAATACGCCAACCAACGTTGAAACCGCAGAGATAGTGACAGATAAAGCCACATCACCTTTGGCCAGATAAATCATAACGTTAGATGCTGTTCCGCTAACCTACCAAAACCATTCCAGCGGAAAGATCCGGCGGCATGCGGAATAGCATTGCCAGTATCTAGGCTGCCAGCGGCATAATCAGATAATGCAAAAAAGTTGCCGCAGCCACCGGGGCAGGCCGCGAAAGCACTTGTTTGAAGTCTTCTAACCGCAGCGTTACGCCCATGGCAAACATGATTAGCATAAGTCATGGCCCGATATAGGGGCCGATCGGCGTAAAGGTGCTGGGAGTGTAATAGGCAGCGATAGACAGTAAAACCGGCCAGAGCGGGAACAAGCGAGTGACTTTGGCAAGCATGCGATGTCCTGTTATCTGGTGATGTTGTGCAGAGAAGGTGCCGGGCGGTATCCACCCGGCTGATTGTTATTATCTATTCGAACAGATTATGGTGCAGGGTTTTGACTACTTGTTCGGCATCGTCGCCAGGAACCAGGAAGCACAGATTGTTGCTGCTGGCACCGTAGCAAATCATACGAATATTGAATGGATCTAATACGCCAAATACTTCTTTCCCAACGCCGTAAGCCTGAGAAAGCTGATTGCCGATAATCGCCACCAGAGCCAGATTTTCCTCGACTTCCACCCGACAGAGGGAGGATAGCTCGGTCAGTAAAGACGTGGTCAGCAGACTTTCGCCGGTTGACGTGGAGCCAGTGGTATCCAGCGTTAGCGCCACGCTGACCTCCGAGGTCGTGATCAAATCAACGGAAATATTATGGCGCGCCAGAATATTGAAAACCTCCGCCAGAAAACCGCGAGCGTGAAGCATATTCAGGCTGTGTAGGGTCACCAGCGTTTGTTTACGACGTAATGCCAGCGCGCGGAACAGCGGCGGATTTTCGGTTTTATTGCAGACTAAGGTGCCACCGGCGGCCGGATCTTTGCTCGAACCAACAAACACGGGAATATCGCTGCGAACGGCGGGCAATAAGGTGGCGGGATGCAAGACTTTAGCGCCAAAAGTTGCCATTTCAGCGGCTTCTTCAAAAGCGATTTTATCGATGCGCTGAGCTTGAGGCACCACGCGCGGATCCGTAGTGTAAATGCCTGGAACGTCAGTCCAGATATCAACGCGGCTGAGGCTCAAAGCTTCACCTAGCAATGCGGCGGTATAGTCACTGCCGCCCCGGCCAAGAGTGGTGGTGCGGCCTTTAGCTTCGCTGCCGATAAAGCCTTGGGTGACAATAATAGCTTCGGCCAGACGCGGCGCCAGCTGGGCTCGAGCCAGTTCGGCCAATGCCTGAGTATCGGGTTCTGCTCGACCAAAGCGATCATTGGTGCGCATCACTTTACGCACGTCGAACCATTCCACGGCAACGTCGCGTTGGCGAATGATTTCAACGAACAGCAGCGTAGACATCAGTTCGCCGTGGCTAACCAATTCGTCCGTCAGCGCCGTGGATGTCGCCAGGCTGGCGGCCTCGGACAACATGGCGATATTGTCCAGCATACGGTCAATTTCATCACGTACTACGCTGGATTCTTTCAGGTTATCGAGAATGGCATATTGAATATGGCGAATTTCATCCAGATGAAAGGCGCGCTGTTCTGGCTCGCAACCTTCGGCAAGGGCGACCAACAGATTAGTAACACCGGCGGAGGCCGAGAGAACGACCAGGCGAACATCGGGATGAGACAGAACCACGTCAGCGCTGCGGCTCATGGCGGTAAAATCGGCGACGCTGGTTCCACCAAATTTGGCGACGACGGTAGCCTGTTGGGATGCTGCATGAATCATCTAAAAAACCTCGTGTCAGGGATGCACCGCGCAGGGTGGTCATCTAAATACATAAGCCTTGGCACAAGGGAAGAGCGGGAGACAGGGGGCACAAGCATAAGAGTTACGCTAGGGTACACCCAGAAGCGCTCCACCTTGCTAACCATTCTAAATGAACGGTTTCCGGTGACAACCCAGGGGATTCAGCCCCTGTAGTCGACGTGGTGATAGCCGAAGTCATCACGTCTCGGCGTCGCTCCCCCTCAAATGTCTTCAGCGGATTACGGCTCCTCCGACACTCTACCTGGGCGACGCACCTCTTCTGGCTTACGCAATGCTGCGTAAGTAGGTGTTTAGGAATAACGGGTTCTCGGGCCGCTGTCAACGGCGGCACAATGAGGTTTTTTCACCTTCATACTGCCGGTTTTCAGCCTAGTGGGGGAATCTGTGGCGTGGCGAGGGCAATGTATTGGGATTATCTGCAAAATAGCGGTTTTTCCAACGATGTCACCAATTGTTAACAATAAAAATTTTTTCTGACCGAGCGCTTATTCGTCAATTTTATAATAAAAAGGGAAGACGCCTGGCCTTCCCTCTGGTTGAAGTGATTTCTTGGGTAATCAGCGGCTTGCCGATGAATTATCGTCCTGTACCAAGGCTATCAAAGTGCAGGGCACAGCGGGAGCCACGCCGGCACTAATTGGCTGCAAAGTGCCGTCTTCCCGCTGATAAAATAGTGGAATAATGCCCTGATGTTTCTCCAGATATTCCAGCCAGCCAAAGTTTTCACTGAGTTTGGTCGCTTTGATGGTGGCACCTTTGGCAATCTGGCTGCTTAAGCGGCCATAAGTGGCTTCTGGCGCGAACAGCACTTCGTGGCGGCGGAATCGGCTACTTTCCGCATTGGTTCGCCCTTTTTGTAGCGTGCCGGAACGAATGGCGAACACATGGCTATCGCCAAAGATATGGCCAAAATGGTACACCGCTAGCGCATTCTGGTGGCGATTGGGAGATAGCGCCAAAACCTGCGCGGTTTCGCTCAGATCGAGATAGTTTTCAGCATGTTCTGAGTAAGCGTGACCATAATAGGCCGGAATGCCTTCCATACGCGCCAGGCGGTAATATTCCCAACTGCTATCCGTGACCAGCACTGGAATATTCAGTTTAAGCAACGCCTGCGCCAGCATGCGCGCCACGCTATTGGCCCCGACAATCAGTACGCCGCGCGGCTTCTGCTGCTGAACCCTCAGCCAGCGCGCCATCATTCCGCTGGTCAGGCTTTGCAGCACGACGGTGCCGATAATAATCGCAAAAACCACCGTAACCAGCTTATCCGCTCCTTCGTAGCCATTACGCTGTAAAGTTAGGGCAAATAATGAGCTGACCGCCGCCGCGACAATACCTCGCGGAGCGATCCAGCACAACAGCAGACGATCGCGCCAATGGAGACTGGATCGCCAGGTCGAAACGGCGATACACAGCGGACGGGCAATAAACTGCACTACCGCCAGTAAAATCAGTAGCGGCCAACCCATGTTCCATAGAGCATGAATATCCAACCGCGCCGCCAGAATAATAAACAGAGCGGAAATCAGAATCGCAGATAATTCTTCCTTGAAAGCCAGAATATCGCTGGTATCGACATCGCGCATATTTGCCAGCCAGATGCCCATTACCGTGACGGTAAGCAGGCCGGACTCATCGGCAATGGCGTTAGAAATACCAAACGCGGCCAACATAATTGCCAGTACCGCCAGGTTTTGCAAATAGCGAGGTAGCCAGACGCGGCGCAGCGCCAATCCTAATAAATAGCCAAATAGCGCGCCGGCGATCAAACCCACCGCGGCGGTAATACCCAGCGTCCAGAACAGGTGAGTGTAAGATTCTGCATTCTGTTTCAGGACAATAAATTCAAAAACCAGCAGAGTGAATATCGCCCCAACCGGATCGATGACAATCCCTTCCCAGCGTAGCACCTGATTAATCGTAGATTTTGGGCGCACCACTCGCATTAACGGAGCAATAACCGTCGGGCCGGTCACCACTGTGACGGCTCCGATTAGCGCGGCCAATTCTGGAGGGAAATTCAGTAGCCACCAACAGGCCACGCTGATAACCGAAAATGTCACCAACATTCCCACGGTAACCAGATTGCGTACCACGCCGCCCAAACCGCGAATCTCTTCCACTCGCAGAGTTAACGCGCCTTCAAATAAAATGATGGCAACGGACAGGGAAACAAGCGGGAACAGCAAATCGCCAAACAGCAAATCGGGCTGCACCCAGTGCACCAGCGGGCCAAGTACAATACCCATCAATAACAGCGGAAGAATCGCCGGTAAGCGTAATAACCAGGCGACCCACTGCGCCAATAATGAACTCAGACCAATCACCACCAACATTAGCGGGGGAGATAATTCCATAGCGACAACCTTTTTAATCTTAAGCAAAAGTGGGTATGTTTTAATCTGCCACATACCTGTGACAGTTACACAACCTCAGTAACAGGTTGTTATCCTGAAGTATAGGAATTTTGCCCTTAAAAAGGGAATGGGGATCTTTTCTGATCGAGAGTTATTACCTATCGCAAGAAAAGAGATCTCAATCACAGGTTAACAGGATACAATTAACGCATTCGTTTCATTATCCTTAAGCCTAGAAGAGCGTCGCTATGAAAAATGTAAATCCTAGTCAAACCGCTGCCTGGAAAGCGTTAGAACAACACTTTGAACAGATGAAAGATGTGCAAATCCGCGATCTGTTTGCCGAGGACAAGCAGCGTTTTGAGAAATTTTCTGCCACTTTTGACGACCAGATGCTGGTAGATTTTTCAAAAAACCGCATCACCACTGAAACTATGGAAAAACTCCAGGCACTGGCAAAAGAAACCGATCTGGCCGGTGCGATTAACTCCATGTTCTCCGGTGAAAAAATTAACCGTACCGAAGATCGCGCCGTACTGCACGTTGCCCTGCGTAACCGCAGCAACACCCCGATTCTGGTCGATGGTAAAGACGTAATGCCAGAAGTGAACGCGGTGCTGGCTAAAATGAAACAGTTCTGTGACCGCGTGATCGGCGGCGAATGGAAAGGTTACACCGGTAAAGCGATTACCGACGTAGTGAACATCGGTATCGGTGGCTCAGACCTTGGCCCTTACATGGTGACCGAAGCGCTACGGCCGTACAAAAATCATCTGAATATGCATTTTGTTTCCAACGTTGACGGCACCCATATGGCCGAAGCGTTGAAACCGCTGAACCCGGAAACCACGCTGTTCCTGGTCGCATCTAAAACCTTCACCACTCAGGAAACCATGACCAATGCGCACAGCGCTCGCGACTGGTTCCTGGCTGCTGCACAGGACGAAGCGCATGTGGCAAAACACTTTGCTGCGCTGTCTACTAATGGTAAAGCCGTAGCCGAGTTTGGTATTGATACCGACAATATGTTTGAGTTCTGGGACTGGGTAGGCGGCCGTTATTCACTATGGTCTGCTATCGGCCTGTCTATTGCTCTGTCCGTTGGATTCGAGAATTTCGAGCAGTTGCTGAGCGGTGCCCATGCTATGGACCGTCATTTTGCCGAAACTCCAGCAGAGAAAAACCTTCCGGTTCTATTGGCACTGATCGGCATCTGGTACAACAATTTCTTCGGCGCAGAAACCGAAGCGATTCTGCCGTATGACCAGTATATGCATCGTTTCCCGGCTTACTTCCAGCAGGGCAACATGGAATCTAACGGTAAGTATGTGGATCGTAATGGCAATCCGGTTGATTACCAAACGGGCCCAATCATCTGGGGCGAGCCGGGCACCAACGGTCAGCATGCGTTCTACCAGTTGATTCATCAGGGCACTAAATTGGTTCCTTGCGATTTCATCGCGCCAGCTATCAGCCATAATCCGCTGAGCGACCATCACGCTAAGTTGCTGTCTAATTTCTTCGCGCAAACCGAAGCTTTGGCTTTCGGTAAATCGCGGGCAGAAGTGGAAGCCGAATTTGCCGCCGCAGGTAAAACGCCGGAGCAAGTGGCGCACGTTGCACCGTTCAAAGTCTTTGAAGGCAACCGTCCAACCAACTCCATCTTGCTGCGCGAGATTACTCCGTTCAGCCTGGGGATGTTGATTGCTCTGTACGAGCACAAAATCT